>DASSAL010000303.1:0-1613 GCA_035685405.1 Actinoplanes sp.
CGCTCCTGGGAGCTGCCGGGCGTTTCGCCGTTCGCTGGCGGTGGTGAAGGGATTTGAACCCTTGGAGGGCTTGCACCCTCACACGCTTTCGAGGCGTGCTCCTTAGGCCGCTCGGACACACCACCGCGAAGTAGGTTACCCGACGCCCGCTCCGGCCCGCCGCCGGGTTGGCCCGGTTCCGGCCTGGCAGGATCCACCCATGGACAATCGAGGTGACGCAGCATGAGCGTGCACATCGGCGCGCAGCCGGGCGAGATCGCCGAACGGGTTCTCCTGCCCGGCGACCCGATCCGGGCGAAGTGGATCGCGGAGACCTTCCTGGACGACCCGAAGTGCTACACCCAGGTGCGCGGCATGCTCGGCTTCACCGGCACCTGGCAGGGCGTGCCGGTGTCGGTGCAGGGCTCCGGCATGGGCATGCCCTCGGCGGCGATCTACACCCACGAGCTGATCAATGAGTACGGCGTCCGCGAGGTGATCCGGATCGGCTCCTGCGGTGCCCTGGTCATGGACCTCAACCTCGGTGACGTGGTGGCGGCGATCGGCGCGGCGACCGACTCCAACATGAACCGGGCCCGCTTCGACGGCCTCATCGACTACGCGCCGGTCGCCGATTTCGGGCTGCTGCGGACGTCGGTGGAGGTGGCCGAACGCCGCGGCATCAGGATGCGGGTCGGCCCGATCCTGGCCGCCGACGCGTTCTACACCGACCGGCCCGACCTGTACGACGCCCTGGCGCTCTACGGGGTGCTGGCGGTGGAGATGGAGTCGGCGGCGATCTACACGATCGCGGCCCGGTACGGCGCGAAGGCGCTCACCGTCCTCACCGTCAGCGACCACATCAAGCGCGGCGAGAAGATGGAGTCCACCCAGCGGGAGAAGGGCTTCTCCGACATGGTGCAGATCGGCCTGGACACCGCGATCGCCTGACCGGGTCAGCGGAAGAAGGTGCGCATCATGGCGGCGCACTCGTCGGCCAGGACGCCGGAGTAGACCTCGGGCCGGTGGTTGAGACGCCGGTCCCGCACCACGTCCCACAGCGAACCGACCGCCCCGGTCTTCGGTTCCCAGGCGCCGAAGACCAGGGTGGCGACCCGGGCCAGCACCAGCGCACCGGCGCACATCGTGCACGGCTCCAGCGTGACCACCAGGGTGCAGTCGTCGAGCCGCCAGCTGCCGGTCAGCAGCGCGGCGCGGCGCAGCACCAGGATCTCGGCATGGGCTGTGGGATCGCCGGTGGCCTCCCGCTCGTTCCCGGCCGCGGCCAGCTCGTTGCCGGCGGCGTCGTAGACCACGGCGCCGACCGGTACGTCCTCCGGGAACGACGACGCCACCGTGAGCGCGCGGCGCATCCACTGCTCGTGGAGCGGCCGGGAGTTCACGCCTCCCGCAGCTCGTCCAGCTCGTCCGCGCAGCCCAGCCGGCGGCAGATCTCCGCGGTGATGTCGGACGGCAGCATGCCCTCCTGGGCGCACAGCGACAGCAGGCGGTTGGCGCTGATCCCGAGGTCGGCGAGTACCTCGGCGTCACCCACCGGGTCGGCGTCCGGATCCGCCGCCGGCCGGTCCGCCGGCTCCTCCTCGTCGTCGTCCGCGTCGTCCGCGGACGGTTCC
>DASSAL010000304.1:0-9666 GCA_035685405.1 Actinoplanes sp.
CGGCTGCATCGGCGTCCCGTCCGGCATGCCCGCCCTGGCGGTCGACACCCGGCTGGACAACATCGCGGACTGGATCCGGCAGACCGTGCGGGGCGGCGCCTTCGTCCGCCTGCCGGCCGGCGTCGCGGTGCTGGACACCCGCAGTGGCGTCGGTGCGGCGGCCGGCGTCCGCGCGGCCGGCAGCACCACCCGCTTCCCGGTCACCGGCGTCGGCGGGGTGCCCACCACCGGCGTGACCGCGGTTCTCATCGACGTCACCGCCATCACCACGACGGCCGCCACTCACCTGACCGTCTTCCCGGACGGCACACCGCTCAACCCGGCGCTGTCGATGGTCAACGCCACCACCCAGCAGACCATCTCGAACACCGCGGTGGTCAACCTCCCGTCGACCGGCCGGCTCGCCGTCTACACCAGCGCCGGCGGGGTGCACATGACCGTCGACGTGCAGGGCTACTTCACCCGGACCGCGGGTGCCGGCGACTCCTTCGTGGCCATCCCGCAGCACAAGCTGGTCGACACCCGCTCCGGCCTGGGCGGCAGCACCGGCAAGATCCCGGTCGGTGGCAGCCGCACCTTCACGCTGACCGGGTCGGCCATCCCGGCGGGTGCGACCGCCGCCTTCCTCGACATGATCGCGACGGGGGCGACCGCGCAGGGGTGGTTCAGCACGTACGCGACCGGCGGGCCCACCCGCAGCGTCATGGATTACGTGGTCGGCACCACAGCGCACGCCATCACGGCCCAGTTGACGACCGACGGGCGGGCCACCTTCACCAACGGCAGCGGAGCCCCGGTTGATCTGGTGCTGTCCGCCTCCGGCTACTGGACCCGTGGCCTGGCCGACGGCGGAGGCCAGCGGACCATCACGGCGTCGCGCCTGCTCGACACGCGTAACACCGGCAGTAAGGCACCGCTGGCCGCCAACGCCACCGTCGACGTACCACTCGGGCTGCCGCCCGGCTCCGCCGCGGTGGTCAACTTCACGGTGGTCGGCAACACCCAGGCCGGATACCTGCGCGGCTGGCCGGTGGGCGGCACCGAGCCGACCACCACGTCGCGGGTCAACTACCCGCCGGTCGGAAAGGGTCCCCGGGCCGGGATGGGCGTGGTCGAGGTCGGCACCGGCGGCAAGATCCGGGTCCGGAACGTCGGTTCCGGGACGGTGCATCTGCTGGTCGACCTGCAGAGCTGGTACGCCGCGGCCGTCGGCCCGCCGGTGCGCCCGGTGGCGCAGGCCGGCAACTAGCCGGGAGCCGTCGAGGGGCGGCGGGCCTGCTTCACCTCGCGCGCGACGGCCCACGCGTCCGCCACCGGACCCAGGTGCCCGAGCTTGTCGGGGTTGATCACCGAGCGGATCGCCTGGATCCGCCCGCCGAGCACGTCGAGCGTCACGGTGGCGACCACCTGGCCGTCCCGATCGCGGAGGATCGCGCCCGGCTGGTGGTTCACCTCGCGGGGCTCCACCTTGGCGTTGATGCGGGCGAACAGCGGGACCACCGACGCGAGCACCCGGGCCACGTTGTCGGCACCGGTCACACCGCGGGCCAGCGCCGGCGCCTTGCCTCCGCCGTCACCGACCATGTGCACGTCGGCAGACAGCAGCTCCCGCAGGCCCTGGACATCGCCGTCCCGGAGCGCATCGAAGAACCGGGCCGCCAGCTCCTCACGTTCCCGGCGGTCCGCCTCGAACCGGGGGCGCCCGACATCCATGTGGCGTCGCGCCCGGACCGCCAGCTGCCGGCACGCCGCCTCGGACCGCCCGACGGCCACCGCGATCTCCGGGAAGCCGACCCCGAACACCTCGCGCAGCACAAAGACCGCCCGTTCCAGCGGACTCAGCCGCTCGAGCAGCAACAGCGCCGCCATCGACACCGAGTCGGCCAGCTCCGCCGACCGCTCGGGATCCTGGTACGGGTCGGTGAGCAGCGGCTCGGGGAACCACTGCCCGACGTAGGACTCCCGCCGCACGCGCGCCGACCGCAGCACGTCGATGGACACCCGTGTGACAACGGCGGAGAGGAACGACTTGGTCGACGTGGGTTTGGTCGCCGATGACTCGTACCGCAACCAGGTCTCCTGGACCGCGTCCTCGGCTTCGGCCACGCTGCCCAGGATCCGGTACGCGATCGCGAACAGCAGCGGCCGCAGCTCCTCGAACTCCTCCGCCCGGGTCATCCGAGCTCTTCCCGGAATCCCTGCCGCCACGAGGGATAACGCAGGTGCCAGCCGAGCTCCCGCTTGGCCTTGGCGTTGGCGAAGCCCCGCCCCTCGGTCATGATGCCCACCGCCATCTCGCCGGCGAGCAGCCGGGCCAGCCAGGCGGGAACCCGCCGCGGTGGTCTGGCCCCGACGCACTCCGCCAGGTAGGGCAGCCACTCGCTGACCGGTGCCGGCTCGTCATCGACGATGTTGAACACCCCGTGCGCCTTCTGCTCCATCGCCAGAACGGTCGCGTTCGCCGCGTCGTCGACGTGCACCCACGAAACGTAGCCGGTGCCGCCCCCGACGAGCGGGAGAAGTCGCTTGCGGACCAGCTCGATCTGCTCGTCGTGTGCGCCCGGACCGTAGAATCCGCCGTACCGCAGCACCGCGCCGCCGGCCCGGACCACCGCGTCCTCGAGGTGATTGATCGCCTTCGTGCCCTCCAGGACCTCCAGCGGGTCGTCCTCGGTCTTGACCCACCCGCCCCGGCGGAGGCCGTTCATGCTGGCGTGACTCTGCGAGACCACGTGTGCGACCCCGGTCGCCTCGGCCGCGGCCAGCAGGTGATCGATGCCCTCGCTGCGGAGCCGATTGGTGACCGCGAAAAAGCGGTCCGGCCGTCTCGGATTGGGCCGCCCGGCGTGCGCCGTGGACAGGGCGGTCATCTGGTTCACGATCGCGTCCGGCCGGGCCGCGGCCACCGCCTCGCCCACCGACACCGCATCCAGCCCGTCCATCACGACGCCTTCGGCGCCCAGCCGCTCCAGCAACCCCAGCTTGGCCACGGTTGTCGTCGTCGCGGTCACCCGGTGGCCCCGGGCCACCAGGTGCGGCACCAGGCGCCGCCCGAGAACGCCGCTCCCACCGGCCAGGAACACTCGCATACCACCATCCTCCTTCGGCCTGAACCTGCGTCACCGAGACGAGATAGCCCGGCAACCGGTGACATCGGCGGCAAGCTTGAGATCAGGAAGATATCTTCCTAACATGGTGATCGTGCCGCCGCGTAAACCCGGAACCCTGCTCGCGCTCGAAGCCGAGATCCTCACCACTGCCCTGGTGATGCACCGGGCCGGGCACGGCACGTTCCACGGCTTCGGCCTTGCCCAGGCCATGCGGCAGCAGCGAGCTTCACGGTCGCTGACCGCGCACGGCACGCTGTACAAGGCGCTGGGCCGGCTCGAGGATTTCGGGCTGCTCACCTCGACCTGGGAGGAGGCGCCGGCGACCGATGGCCGGCCACGCCGGCGGCTGTACCAGCTGACCGGCCAAGGGATCCACGCCGCCGACCGGGCCCGCGCCGACCAGGCCGCGGGCCGGGTGCCCCGACTCGCGGCGGGGCCGGCATGACGCGCCGGCGCACCGAACGCGCCGCCGGGCTGGTGTCCCGCTGGGTGCGGTGGTACACGCGGCACCTTCCGGTCCCGATCGCGGAACGCCGGATCGGCGAGATCAACGCCGACCTGTACGACCACATCGCCCACGAACAGGCCCGCGGCACCAGCGACCGGCGGATCGCGCTCAGCCTGCTGTCGCGCATGCTTCGCGGCCTGCCCGCCGACGCGTCCTGGCGTGGCCGCATCCGACCCTGGAGGAAAGACATCGTGAAGTCCTTCGCCGCCATCCTCGCGGCCGCGCTCGCCGTCGCGGCCGTCGGCGTCCTCGCCATCCTGTACGGCGAGGGCGACGACGCGCCCGGTCTCGTGCTCATCGGCATCCTGCTCATCGTCGGCGCGTTCGCCATCGGCGTGCGCACCGCCCACCGGCGCGGCCAGGGCGTCGGACGCCGTCCGGGCACCGATCGCTCGTAGCGCGGCAGACCTCGGCCGGTGAGCTGGTCCCAAGAGATCGACCGCGCGAAGAGCGGACCGCGCCCGGGGTGGTCCGACGGGATCGGCCGCTGGAGGGCGGGCCGCGCCGGAGGCGGTCCGACAGCATCGGCCGCTGGAGGGCGGGCCGGAGGTCAGTCCGACAGGATCGGTACGGACGGGTTGAGGTCGTGGCCGATCGACGCGGCCCGGGTCACCGCCTTGCCGCCGAAGCGGTCCCGCACCGCGTCCAGCGCCGAGTCCAACCGGTCGGTGTCCGGTGCCGCGTCGAACGGCAGTTCCAGCTGGACGTACCCGTCGCCGTCCAGATTGCTGATCGCGACGCCGATCAGGGTCAGGCCGCGTTCCTCGATCAGGCCGCGGTTCTCGTACAGGACGGTGCGGGCGGTCTCCAGGATGGCCCGCGTCTGCATGGTCGCCTTCAGCATGCTCCGGGACCGGGTGGCCCGGCTGAAGTCGCCGAACCGGAACCGGACGGTCACCGTACGACCGGCCCGCGACGCCGCGCGCATGCGCCGGGTGACCCGGTCGACCAGGGCGGCCAGCGTCGCGTCGATCTCGGTGAACGGGCGGGGCCGGCGCCCGAGCGCGCACTGTGATCCGATCGAGCCGCGGCGATGGCCGACGCGTACCCGGCGGGGGTCGTGGTTGTGCGCCAGCGCGTGCAGGTGCCGGCCGGCGTGCGCGCCCAGCATGGTGACCAGCGCGGCCTCGCCGATGCGTGCCACGTGGCCGACCGTGTGGATCTGCCGCTCGCGCAGCTTGCCCGCGGTGACCGGGCCGACCCCCCACAACCGTTCGATGGGCAGCGGATGCAGGAAGGCGAGTTCCTGGCCGGGCGGCACCACCAGGAGGCCGTCCGGCTTGCCCACGCCGCTGGCCACCTTGGCCAGGAACTTGGTGCGGGCCACCCCGACGGTGATCGGCAGGCCGACCCTTTCCCGGACGTCGGTGCGCAGCTTGGCGGCGATCTCGGCGGGCGTACCGCGGATCTTCAACAATCCGCCAACCTCGAGGAACGCCTCGTCGATCGAGATGCCCTCGACGATCGGCGTGGTGTCCTTGAAGACCGCGAACACCGCCTTGCTGGCCGCCGAGTACGCCGACATCCGCGGCGGCACGACCACCGCCCGCGGGCACAGCTGCCGCGCCTGGGTGAGACCCATCGGCGTACGCACCCCGTAGGCCTTCGCCTCGTAACTGGCCGCCAGCACCACGCCCATGCCGACCAGGACCGGGCGGCCCCGCAGCGCGGGGTCGTCGCGCTGCTCCACCGACGCATAGAACGAGTCGAGATCGGCGTGCAGGATGGTCGCCCGATCAACCACGGCGTCATCCTAGAACATATGTGCGACAACTCGCGGTTGCAGGAGTGTTGTCGCGGGTGATAGATCCAGGAGGTGGCCAGTCGCCAGGCCCTCGACGGGATCGCGACCGCGATGTCCGGCGTTGAGTCGCGTCGGATCACCGTGTCGGACGCGGTGCTGGAGGTCGAGCTTCGCGGCTCCGGTGAACCCGGTACCGGTGGCCGCGGCCGTAGCGGGCTTTCTCCGCCGTCATCCGATGGCCGGCTGCTGAAGCGGCGCCGGGGTGCGACCGGCGTCACCGTGCCGGGCATCACCGACCACTTCCGCAGGGAATAGCGGATCCGGCGTCTCCGTTCCTCCGCTGTTGGTCCACGAGACCAGCACGAAGGCACACGGAGGAACCACCATGTTGTTATCCCACGGAGTCGTGCGGGACCCGGAGCGGCTCACCGCACGCGTACTCGACAGCGCCTCCCGCAGCTCCGGTTGCCGGTTGGAGACCTACCGCGCGGGCGACACCTTCCATGTCGACATCGATCTGCCCGGCGTGGACCCCGCGGACATCGACTTCAGCATCGACGGCCGGACGCTGACCATCCGGGCCGAACGCCGCGGGGAGGGTCTGCGGCTGGTCACCGGCGAGCGGCACATCCCGCTGTCGGACACGCTGGACGTCGACCGGCTCGAGGCGCGGTACGCCGACGGCCAGCTGACCCTGCGGATCCCGATCGTGGCCACCCGCCCGGAGCTTCGCGCGGCGGCTTAGCGCCGGACGGGCGGCGGGTCAGGTAGAGCGGTTCGGGGCCAGTGCGGTGAGGATCTCCTCGGCGCGCTCGCCGGCCAGCCGCGGGTCCGCGTCCGGGGAGCCGATCAGCGGGTCCCAGTTGAGATCGTAGAAGAGCTCGGTGACGCCGGCCTGGGCGTACACCTCGGCGTTGGCCCGGATCTGCGCCCAGTCGCCGGAAAGCGGAACCGCGTCGTCGCGTACGCCGGCCCGCACCACCCCGCGGACCACGATCCGAATGGTGTCCGGGTCCCGGCCGGCCTCCTCGGCGGCGCGCCGGACTATCTGCGCGCCGCGCTGGACGTCGGCCAGGCTGGTCCGGCTGCTGCTCACCCACCCCGCGGCCGTCCGGCCGGCGCGCCGCAGCGCGGACTCGGCCGTGCCGCCGAGCAGGATCGGCGGTCCTCCCGCCTGCACCGGCGGTGGCGACATGGTGCTCGGCGGGAGGGTGTAGAAGGTGCCCTCGTACGCTGCGATCTCGTCGTTGAACAGGGTCCGGAGCACCTGGAGGTACTCCTCGGTGCGGCGGCCGCGCGGATTCGGGTCGGACCGGGTGGCGGCGAACTCCACCGGCGACCATCCGGTGCCCAGTCCGAGGTCGAGCCGCCCGCCGGACAGCACGTCCAGGGTGGTGGCCTGCTTGGCCAGGTACGCCGGGGTCACGTACGGCATGTTGATCACCGCGACGCCGAGCCGGATCTGCGTGGTCCGCGCCGCCGCGTAAGTCAGCGCCAGCATCGGGTCCAGCACGCTTTGGTAGACCGGCTCCAGATCCTGCCCGGCCCCGATGAGCAGCCGCTGGAATGCCCACAGACCGTGGTACCCGAGCTCCTCGGCGCGCATCGCGAAACCGGTCAGCGACATCGGGTCGGCCCACGCCCCGGAGACCGGCGCGCCGCAGCTGATCAACATGCCCATAAAATAGTGCAACGCGGGAGACTGGGCGGCATGACAACTGTGCGGGAGGCGTGGGCGCTCAGCCGGGACGACCACGGGCTGGCCATCGTGTCGACGCTGCGGGCCGACCAGACGATCCAGTCGTCCCTGGTGAACGTGGGGGTGCTGGACCATCCGGCGAGCGGCGCGGAGATCCTGGCCTTCGTCACGTACGGGGCGGTGAAGCTGGCCAACCTGCGGGTCCGGCCGCAGCTCAGCGTCGCGTTCCGGAACGGCTGGCACTACGCGACCGTGGAGGGCACCGCCGAGCTGGCCGGACCCGACGATCCGCAACCGTGGCTCGAAGCGGACGGCTTGCGGCTGCTGCTGCGCCGGATCTTCACGGCGGCGGGCGGCACCCACGAGGACTGGGCCGAGTACGACCGGGTGATGGCCGAGCAGCGCCGCACCGCCGTGCTGATCACGCCGACCCGGGTATACCCGCGCTGAAACCGATCGGCGAGTCGCGGGTAGGACATCGGGAACTTGGGCAAGCTGGGGCCCGTGATCCGTGCACGTGCCCTGCTCGTTCCGATGCTGCTGCTGGTCGTGGCCGGCTGTGCCGGCGTGCGCGAACGCAGTGACGCCGCGACCTCGGTCGCGGTGCGGATGCTGACCGCGGTGGAGTCCGACGACGGTGCCGCCGCCTGCGGTGTGCTGGCCCCGGACACGCTGGCCGAGCTGGAGGAGTCGGCCGGCCAGCCGTGCGCCGAAGCGATCCTCGCCGAAGATCTGTCCCCGCCCGGCGAGGTGCGGGAGAGCCGGGTGTACGGCCAATGGGCGCAGGTCCGGCTCGCCGAGGACACCGTTTTCCTCGCGGTGTTCCCGGGCGGCTGGCGGGTGGTCGCGGCCGGCTGCACCCCGCGCGGTGAGCGCCCGTACGACTGCGAGTTGCAGGGGAGCTGACCGATGCGCCTCCAGTTCTGGCTGCTGCTGACGGTGGTGACCGCCGGATTGGTCTACTTCTCGGTGCTGGGGGTGCTGCACCGATGAGGAAGTTCCTCCGGGAGAACTCGCTGGGGCTGGCCTTCGGCCTGCTGTTCCTCATCGTGCTGGTCGGGCAGGCGTTCGCCGGGCATGCCGACTTCAACGAGGAGCAGATCGCCGAAGGCCTGGAGCCGATCGGCTTCTGGCGGTACGCCAGCTCGGCCAGCTTCGGCACCGACGTGGCCGAGAACTGGCAGTCCGAGTATCTGCAGTTCTTCCTGTACATCCTGCTGACCGTGTGGCTGCTGCAGAAGGGATCGCCGGAGTCGAAAAGCCTGGACGAAGCCGGACTGGAGTCCGACGAGGAGCAGAAGGTCGGCCGGTACGCCACCAAGGACTCGCCGAACTGGGCTCGCGTCGGCGGCTTCCGGCAGGCGCTGTTCGGCACCTCACTCGGCCTGGTGATGGGCGCGATCTTCCTGGCCTCGTGGCTCACCCAGTCGATCGCCGGGGTGGCCGCGTTCAACGAGGAGCAACTCGGCAATCTGCAGGATCCGGTGACCTGGGGGCAGTACCTGCTGGCGCCGGACTTCTGGAACCGGACGCTGCAGAACTGGCAGTCCGAGCTGCTCGCCGTCGCGTCCATGGCGATCCTGCCGATCTTCCTGCGCCAGCGCGGATCCCCGCAGTCCAAACCGGTCGGCACACCGCGCTCCGCGACCGGCGTGGAGGGTTAGGACCTGTCCTAACCCCTCGATCGGGGCAATCGGCGTTGAACCGGGCGTGTCGATCGCGCCGTACGGGTATTCAGCTGCCGCCGAGTCCCCCGCACGAGGAGAGCGCGATGTCCGACCCGTCCGTCCCGGAACGACAGTTCCCGCTGTCCGCCGAGGACGTCGCCGAGGGCGAGCGGTACGCCGAACCGCACGATCCCGGTCCGCCCGAGCAGTACGCCGGAGAGCCCGTTCCGGATCCCTGGGAGGAGGCGCCCGATGGTCAGCTGGATCCTGGTGCCGTGCCTGGTGGCACTCCGCAATGAGATGAACCGGCTGGCGCCGAACCGGGACAAGGCCAGCGACGGGTCGATCGGCGACAGCGCCCACTCCCAGTCGTCGTCGGACCACAACCCCGACGAGACCGGGCGGACGCCGTACGAGGACGCCGACTCCCGCAACGAGGTCCACGCCATCGACGTGGACAAGGATCTGCGCAAACCCGGATGGTCCATGCAGAAGTGCGTGGAGATCATCGTGGTGCGGCACCGGACCGGCCGGGACAACCGGCTGCAGAACGTGATCTACAACCGGCGCATCTGGTCGCGGTCCTGGGGCTGGACGGCCCGCGCGTACACCGGATCGAACCCGCACAACCAGCACGCCCATTTCTCCGCGCGGTACACCACCGCGCAGGAGAACGACACCCGGCCCTGGGGCCTACTGGAAGCCGAGGACGACGACATGGCCACGATCACCCAGACCGACTTCAACGCCCGGATGGACGCGTGGTGGAACGCCCGGATGAGCCCGAACGCCCGGGACAACCCGCAGCGCACCGCGTTGCGGGTCGCGCCCTGGCAGCAGCTGGTGGGCGGCACCACCACCTCCACCCACAACATGCTGTTCCGCGAGATGTACTACCTGCTGCGCCAGGCCGCGGGGGAGGATCCGGCGGAGGCGGC
>DASSAL010000305.1:0-8593 GCA_035685405.1 Actinoplanes sp.
CCGCCCGCCACGACGGTGACCGATCGCTCCGGCATCCGGCTGCGGTTCACCGGCCGTACCGATGTCAAGCCGCTGGAGACCGCGCTGCTGCCGGCGCCGGTCGAGCTGCCCTGCGCCGCCGGGGAGACCGGCCCGCTGTGCGACCGCGAGGCCGCGATCCGCGACGTCACCCGCCGGTTCGGGCAGCAGTCCGGTGGGTTCGCCGCCGCCCTCGACGGGTTCTGCGGCGACGGACGGGCGCCGGCCGCCGGGCCGGTGCAGAGCTGCGATCACCCGGCGCCGGGGGCGGGCACGGTGTACGCGGCCGGCGGGCACATGCACCTGCTCGGCCGGTCCATCACGGTGCAGCTCAACCCCGGCACGCCGGGCGCGCGGACGCTGCTCGAGGTGCCGGCCTACAACTTCGACGAGCAGGCGGTCGCGCCGTTGCCCGAACCCGTCGCGCTCGCCGCGGGAGACACCCTGCGGGTGACCTGCCGGCACGATGCCACGCTCCGGCAACGACTCCCGCAGCTGCGGGACACCCCACCGCGGTACGTGGTGTGGGGCGACGGCACCACCGACGAGATGTGCCTCGGCCTGCTCGTCTGGTCGCGGGCGCGCTAACCCCCGGCCATCGCACCGACCACCAGGAACGGCTCGTCGCCGGTGGCCACCCGGTCGGGCAGCGGGGCGTCCGGGGGATCGTTGGACAGGTCCTCCGAGCAGGCGAAGAACCGCACCAGGGCCCGGCGCTTCCCGGTCCGGCGGTCGCGCATCGTGCCGCGCAGCATCGGATACCGGTCCTCCACCGCGTCCAGCACGCTGCGCTGGGTGACCGCGCCGGTGAGATCGAGCCGGACCTCCCCGTCGACCCGGGCGAGCGAGCGCAGGTGCGGCGGCAGCACCACCCGGATCACGGCAGCACCTGGGCTTCCACCGACAGCACCGGTGGCAGGTCGCGCACGATCGCGGTCCAGCTGTCGCCGCTGTCCGCCGACGCGTACACCTGGCCGCCGGACGTGCCGAAGTAGATGCCGCAGTCGTCGAGGGTGTCCACCGCCATCGCGTCGCGTAGCACGTTGACGTAGCAGTGCTGCTGCGGCAGGCCGGTGGTCAGCGGTTCCCACTCGCCGCCACCGGTGCGGCTGCGGTACACCCGAAGCTTGCCGTCCATCACGTAGTGCTCGGAGTCGCTGGTGACCGGAACCACGTACACCGTCTCCGGCTCGTGGGCGTGCACGGCGATCGGGAAACCGAAGTCGGTGGGCAGGTCGCCGCTGACTTCCCGCCACGAGCCGCCGGCGTCGTCGGTGCGCATCACGTCCCAGTGCTTCTGCATGAACAGCACGTCGGGCCGGGACGGGTGCATGGCCAGGCGGTGCACGCAGTGACCGACCTCGGCGTCCTGATCCGGGATCTGGCCGGAGCGCAGGCCCCGGTTGATCGGCAGCCAGGACGCGCCGCCGTCATCGGTGCGGAAGGCGCCGGCCGCCGAGATGGCGACGAAGATCCGGTCCGGCTGCACCGGGTCCAGGATGATCGTGTGCAGGCAGAGGCCGCCGGCGCCGGGCTGCCATCCGCCACCGGTGGGGTGCGTCCGCAGCGCGGTCAGCTCCTGCCACTTCTGGCCGCCGTCGGTCGAGCGGTAGAGCGCCGCGTCCTCGGCGCCGGCGTACACGGTGTCCGGGTCGGTCCGCGACGGCTCGAGGTGCCAGATCCGCTTGAACTCCCACGGCCGGGGCGTGCCGTCGTACCAGAGGTGGTCACCCACCTCACCTTCGTACGTGAAGTCGTTGCCGACCGGCTGCCAGCTCCGCCCGCCGTCGTCCGAGCGCTGGATGAGCTGACCGAACCAGCCACCGGACTGGGACGCGTACAGCCGGTCCGGATCGGCCGGCGACCCGTTGACGTGATAGATCTCCCAGCCGCCGAAGTGGGGCCCGGCGACCTGCCAGTCCCGCCGGGCGCCATCGGAGGTGAGGACGAAGGCGCCCTTCCGTGTGCCGACGAGCAGCCGTACCCCGGTCATGATGATCTCCCTTTCGCCGTCGCCTTATCCGACTACACCATCTCAGGACACACCGCCATCGAACGAATGGCGCCTCTATCGGCGCGGATCTTCCACATTGCCCGCCCGAGTGCATTTGCACGTGCATCTGCCATTGCCGATGCGATTGCCGAAGCGCATGCTCTGAGTGCCGAAATGTGAGATCTCAGGTAACCGGTTTGGAGGCCCCGATGGATGCGACGCGCCGCCCCACCGGTCCGGTGAGCACCTTCGCCGAGCCGGACTACCGCTTCGGCGTCGGGCCACTGATCATGCGGGTCGAGCGCGTCGACTGGGCCAACCCGGTGTTCTCCGACGGCGAGAACTGGTTCGAGGTGGACGGCATGGAGCTGGCCGCGGACGGCCGGGAGATCCGCCGCCGGCAGGCCCTCGTGCGCGGTCGCCGGCTGGCCGCCCTGCGCGGCAACGCCGGCCGCAACACCGGCCCGGCCCGCTGACCGCCGTGGTACGCCGCCGCGGGCTCGGGGACCGGCGGAGCGACCCGGCCGGGCCGGCGCGGCGGTAGGTTCGGGGTGCTCGCGGGACCGGGCCGGACCCGGGCGATGGTGAGGAGAGCCGGATGGGGCAGTCGCGGGAATGGACGTACCACGGTCGGCACGGTGAGCTGGTGGCCCGCACCTGGACCGGATCGGACCGGCCGGACCACGTGGTGCTGATCGCACACGGATACGGCGAGCACATCGGCAGGTACGAGCGGGTGGCCGGCGCGCTGGCCGGCAACGGCGCCGTCGTCTACGCCGTCGACCACGTCGGGCACGGCAAGAGCGCGGGTGAGCGGGTCCTGGTGCCGGACTTCGAGGACGTCGTGACCGACCTGCACGCCCTCGACGAGAGGGCCCGCCGGGAGCATCCGGGTCTGCCGGTGGTGCTGCTGGGCCACTCGATGGGCGGGCTGATCGCGGCCCGGTACGCCCAGCGGTACGGCGACACGCTGACCGCCCTGGTGCTGTCCAGCCCGCTGGTCGGCACCTGGGCCGCGGTTTCCGCCCTGCTCGCCCTCGACGAGATCCCGGACGTGCCGCTGGACGTCACCACCCTCTCGCGGGACGCCACGGTCGGCGAGACCTACGCCGCCGACCCGCTGGTCTGGCACGGCCCGTTCAAGCGGACCACGCTGGTCGCCATGAAGCAGGCGCTGGACACCATCGCGGCCGGTCCGGGTCTCGGCGACCTGCCGGTGATGTGGATCCACGGCGAGGACGACCAGCTGGTCCCGATCGAGGGCACCCGCGCCGGCGTCGAGCACCTGCGCGGGCCGCGGTTCGTGGAGCGCACCTACCCGGAGGCCCGGCACGAGCTGTTCAACGAGCTGCACGCCGACGAGGTGATCGCCGAGGTCACCGGTTTCATCCGAGCGCAGCTGCCAGGCTGACGGCCTCGTCCGCGGGGGCGGCGCCGGCGGTCCGCGAGGCGGGCACCTTGCGGTTGGGCAGCGCCAGCCGGAACACCTTCGCCCAGGCCGAGGCGACCTGCATCGGCAGCGGACCGCTGACGTACGACAGCCCGTACCGCTGGAACAGGTCCTTGATCTTCGGCGCGATCTCGCCGTACCGGTTGCTCGGCAGGTCGGGGAAGAGGTGGTGTTCGATCTGGTGGGACAGGTTTCCGGTCATGATGTGCATCAGCCTGCTGCCGTCGATGTTGGCCGAGCCGAGCATCTGCCGCAGGTACCACTCACCACGCGTCTCACCCTCGATGGAGGTCTTCTCGAACGTCTCGACGCCGGACGGGAAATGCCCGCACATGATCACCGAGTGGCTCCACAGGTTGCGGATCAGGTTGGCGGTGGCGTTCGCGGCGAGCGTGTGCAGGAAGGACGGTCCGGACAGCAGCGGGTGGGCCACGTAGTCCTTCAGGGCCTGCTTGGCGATCTTGCGACGGACCGCCTTCAGCGCGGCCCGGAAGGCCGGCGCCCGGCGCCGCTCGCGGGACTTGAGGTTGTCACCGAGCTCCAGGTCGTACGCGGCGATGCCGTACTCGAAGAAGCAGGCGTTGACGAAGTTGTACAGCGGCTGGCCCAGGTGCGCGGGATGCCAGGGCTGGTCCTCGTCCACCCGCATGATGCCGTACCCGAGGTCGTTGTCGCGGCCGACCACGTTGGTGTACCGGTGGTGCAGCTCGTTGTGCGAACGCTTCCACTGCGCGGCCGGCGCGGCGTGGTCCCACTCCCAGGTGGTCGAGTGGATCTTCGGGTCGCGCATCCAGTCCCACTGGCCGTGCAGGACGTTGTGGCCGATCTCCATGTTCTCCAAGATCTTGGCCACGGTCAGCCCCGCGGTGCCGGCCAGCCAGGCCGGCGGGAAGAGCGAGAACAGGAGCACCGCCCGGCTGCCCAGCTCGAGCCGGCGCTGCACCTTGATCACCCGCCGGATGTACGCGGCGTCGCGCTCGCCGCGGCTGGTCACCACCTCGTCGCGGATGGCGTCGAGTTCGCGGCCGATGGCTTCGATGTCCTCGGCCGTGAGGTGCGCGATCGGGTTGACGTCCTTGTGCTGCAGAGTGGTCACGGTGTCCTCGTCTTCGGATTAAGGCTTACGGTCAGGCGTCGAACCGGCACGGCCCGGCGGCCGCCGAGATGCAGGTCTGGACAAGGACGTTGTCGCCCGGCTCGGCGGTGGTCACCTGCCCGTCCCGCAGGTCCCGGACGGCGCCCCGGTCGAGCGGCAGCACGCAGGTGAAGCAGATCCCCATCCGGCAGCCGGACGGCATCAGCACCCCGGCGTTCTCGCCCGCGTCCAGCAGCGTCTCGGCACCGCCGGCGTCCACGGCGACGCCGCTGCGGGCGAAGGTCACGGTGCCGCCCTCGCCGGTGGCGATCACGGCGGGCCGGAAGCGCTCGGTGCGCAGCCGCTCGGCGACACCCGCGTCGGCCCAGTGGGCCTCCAGGTCGTCGAGCATCTCGTTCGGCCCGCAGGCCCAGGTGTCCCGGTCGAACAGGTCCGGTACCAGGTCGTCCAGGTCGGCCGGCTTGATCCGGCCGTCCGCGCGGGTGTGCCGTTCGATCAGGCGGATCCGCCCGGCGGCGGCCAGCGCCCGCAGGTCGGCCCGGAAGACGACGTCCTCGCGGGTCCGGGCGGAGTGCACCACCACGACGTCGGTGAGCTCGTGCAGCGAGCTGCGCAGCATGCCCATCACCGGGGTGATGCCGCTGCCCGCGGTGACGAAGAGCAGCTTCACCGGCCGGGGACTGGGCAGCACGAAGTCGCCGGCCGGCCGGTCCAGGTGCACCAGCATGCCGGGCCGGGCGCGGCGGAGCAGGTGGCCGCTCACCGCACCGTCCGGCACCCCGTTCACGGTGATGGACAACCGGGCACCGGGTGGGCTGGTCACGGAGTAGGACCGCCACAGCCGGACGCCGTCGACGTCGACACCGACCCGGACGTACTGGCCCGGGCGGTGCGGCTGCCAGCCGCGGCCGGGCCGGAGCACCAGGGTGACGCTGTTGGGGGTCTCCCGGCGTACCGACTCCACCCGCGCGCGCAGCGCCGCCGCGTTGCTCAGCGGGGCGATGACGTCGAGGAAGTCGGCCGGGACCAGCGGTGTCGCGAGAAGCTGCACCAGGCGCCGGGCGCCTGCGCGCATGGGTCGGATTGCTGCCACATCTCCAGCGTCCTGCGTCCCCGGGGTGAAGGCATGACCTGCTGAAGTGAAAATCGCCGCAGGTATTGTTCTCCCAGTACGAACATCGTCGGACAAACCGAGGATTCCGTGAGCGATACGTCCCGCGACATCCGGTCGTTCCGGCTTCCCCCGGCCGTGGTGGCACCGCTGCGAGAGGGGTTGCCGGAGGTCGCCGTGCAGACCATCGAGGCGATCACCGCCGAGGTGCCGGCCTACACCGAGGCGTTCGCCGGCGAGCTCGGCGCCAAGATCGAGATCGCCGTCCGGGCCGCCCTGAGCACCTTCCTCGAACTGGTGTCCCGCTCGGCCGGGTCGGACGCAGATTCGCCGCTCGCCGCCGCGCTGGCCGGCGCCTACGCCCTCGGCCGCGGCGAGGCGCGCTCGGGCCGGAGCCTGGACGCGCTGCTGGCGGCGTACCGGGTCGGCGCCCGGGTCGCCTGGCGCGAACTGGCGGCGATCAGCGTCCAGGCCCAGCAGGGCGCGTCGATGATCGCGCGGTTCGCCGAGCTGGTCTTCGCCTACATCGACGAGCTCTCGGCGGCCAGCGTCGCCGGGCACGCGGCCGAGCTGGCCAGCTCTGGCCGGGCCCACCAACGCCATCTGGACCGGCTCGCCCAGGCACTGGTCGCCGGGGAGACGGAGCACGCCGTCATTGCCGCGGCGCAGCGGGCGGAGTGGGCGCCGCCGCAGACGCTGACCGCGGTGCTGGTGCCCGAGCGCACCGCCCGCTCCGCCGCCGACGTCCTCGATCCGCGAACGCTGCTGGTGGCCGAGGCCGGCCCGGCCGCACCGGAGATGTCCGCGCTGCTCGTCCCGGACGCGCACGGCGCGCACCGGGGTGGCCTGATGCACCTGGTCCGGGGCCAGGGCGCGGTGGTCGGGCCACCGCGGCCGTGGCTCGGCGTAGGCACCTCGATCGATCGAGCGATCCGGGTGCTCCAGATCGCCGCGCCGCGCGCCGCCGGTGCCGCGGTCGACACCGAGGACCACCTCGTCACGCTGGTCGTCACCGCGGACGCCGGGGCGCTGGCCGACCTGCGGGTCAAGGTGCTGGCGCCGCTGGCCGGCGAGCGGGAACCGGCGGCCACCAAGCTCGCCGACACGCTGCGCAGCTGGCTCTCGCACCAGGGGCGCCGCGACGACGTGGCCGCGGACCTGTTCATTCACCCGCAGACGGTGCGATACCGGATGACCCGGCTCCGTGACCTCTACGGCGACCGGCTGCGCGACCCGGAGTGGCTGCGCGCGCTCACCATCGCGCTGACCGTGCCGGGGCGCGCCGAGCGGTAGCGGTCAAGACACCTGCCGCGGGCCCGGGTCGTACCGGCACCTGGCCCCGGTCCGCACCGTGCGGTCGAGGTGCGTGGCGAGATCGGGCAGCACCGCACCGATCCGGCGGATGGCGTCGCGGATCCGCGCCGTGACCGCCTTGCGGGCCCGTTCCGCCGCGGTCGGCCCGAGCCCCCGCGCGCCGCCGCCCGGCCGGGTGGCGCGGCGCAACTCGGCGAGCAGGAACTCCCGCTCGCGCGCGGCGTGCTCCTGCGTGCCCAGGTCGGCGCCGGCCCGGGCGGTTGCCAGCTGGTCGTCCAGATCGGTCAGTCGCCGGCGGTACGCGGCGAGCGCGGCCTTGTCGAGCACCGGCGCCCCGGCCGAGGTCTCCGCCGGGCCGCCCGGGCCGGCCAGCTCCAGCGCCGGCACGTCGACACCCGGCCGATCCAGCAGCGTGGCCAGGTCGCGCAGGCCCTTGGCGTCCCGCAGGTATGCGGACCGTCCCCGGTAACTCGCCTCCCACAGGTCGCCTCGCCGCCGGAGGCGAGCCTGGTCCGCAGCCGGCGCCCCGGGCGGCCGGCCGCTGTCCGGGACGACCGGCGCGGCCCGGGACGCCGCCGCCGGCGCGGGTGCCCGGCCGGTGTCCAGGGCGGCCAGCGCGGCCCCGGACTCCGCCGCCCAGATCCGCGCGCCCAGCCGCCGGTGGATGTCCACCGCCCGGGTCAGCCAGCGCGCGGCCGGTTCCGGCTCGCCCAGCGCGGCGTGCAGCAACCCCACCCGGTGTGCGTGCGCGCCCATGAACACCACCAGGGCGCCGCCCACGGCACAGGTGTCCGCGTACGGCAGCAGGTCGTCCAGCAGCTGCCGGCACAGCCCGTGATCGCCCAGGGCGATCCCGGCCGCGGCCAGCTCGCCGGTGAACAGCGACCACATGTACGAGCGGTCCTCGCGCCACTCGCCCAGCGCCAGCACCGTGTCCAGCTCCCGGCGGGCCCGGTCCAGGTCTCCGGCCCGGGCGGCGAACCCGGCGGCCACGGCGTGCGCGTGCGCCGGCAGCCCGACCCACCAGGAGACCGCGGCGGCCGCCATGTCGCGCAGCTCGGCGGCGTTCCCGCGGGCCCGGACGATCTCCAGGCGCTGGGTCATCCGGACGTTGCCGGTGTCGGTGTCACCGGCCGCCTCGCCCAGCTCCGCCGCCTCGGCGCTGAGCCGGTCACCGCCGTCGAGGTCGCCGTCCAGCAGCGCCAGCGCCGCCTGCCGGGTGCGCAGGAGATAGTCGTGGCGCGGTTGGCGCAGCCGCGCGGTGACGTACTCGAACTCCGCCAGCGCGGCCCGGAACCCCGGCGACCCGTCCTCCAGCAGCGCGGTGGCCGACAGCAGCGCCGCCTGCGCCTGCCGTTCCGGGTCGCCGGCCCGCCGGGCCGCGGCGGCGATCTGCTCGGCGATCGCCGCCCGCCGGCCGGCCGTGCCCGCCGTCCACACCGCGTCGTGCTGGGCGAGCAGGCAGGTGGCCAGCGTCGCCGGGTCGTCCAGCCGGCCGGCGATCGTCACCGCGGCCTCGGCCAGCGGGCGCGCCCGCGGCCGGTCGGCCGGCACCGAATGCTGCAACTGGCGGGCCAGCGCGGCGGTCACCTCGGCCTCGGCGGCGGTGCC
>DASSAL010000306.1:0-38317 GCA_035685405.1 Actinoplanes sp.
GGCCCGGCCAACCCGGCGCCCGGCGCGGCCACGCCGGAGGAGCCGGACGACGCGTACTGGCGGCGCCCGTCCGGCGCTTAAGCTGGCGGGCATGGAGCTTCCGGAGTTCGCCCCCGGTCTCAGCGCCCGGGTGGAATTGACCGTCACCGACGCGGACACCGCTCAGTCGCTCGGTTCGGGGGACGTGCCCGTGCTGGGCACGCCACGGGTGCTCGCCCTCGCCGAGGCGGCCACGGTCGCTGCCACCGCCCGGCAGATGCCCGGCGGCCTGACCACCGTCGGCACCCGCGCCGAGGTGGAGCACCAGGCGGCGACGCCGGTCGGCCGCCTGGTCACCGCGATGGCCACGCTGGCCAAGGTGGACGGCCGCAAGCTGCTCTTCGAGGTGGTGATCTCGGACGGCGACACCCCGGTGGCCGAAGTGCGGGTCGAGCGGATGCTGCTGGACCGGCAGCGGTTCATCGCCCGGGCGCTGGGCGCCTGAGCACGGCCGGCTCCGGCGGCTGGGGCCTGGGCCTCGCCGCAGCCCCGCGATCGGCAGGACAGGCCTCAGACCAGCGCCCCCCAGCGGGCGGTGAGTTCCTCGGTCGTCGGCATGGCCACCGCGCCGCCCGGGCGTTCGCACACCAGGCCCGCCACGGCCAGCGCGAAGGTCACGTTCCGCTGCCATCCGGCCAGATCGTCCGGCATCCCGTCGGCGAGCAGCCGGCGGATCAGCGCACCCATCACCGAGTCACCGGCGCCGGTCGCGTCCACCGCGGCCACCGCCGGCGCGGGCAGCATCGCGGACTCCCCACCGGCCGCGACGTACGCGCCCCGGGACCCCCAGGTGACCACCACCGCACGGGCGCCCAGCTTGCCGATCCGCTCCGCCGCGACCTGCGGGGACGCACCGTCGTACAGCACCTCGGCGTCCGCCGCGCTGAGCTTGACCAGGTCGGAGCTGGCGAAGAAGCCCTCCACCAGCACGCGCAGACTGGCCACCGCGGCGGGATCCGGCAGCAGCGTCGGCCGGACGTTGGGGTCGAAGACCTTCAGCGGCCCGGCCGTCCGCCACGCGGCCTCGGCGGCGGCCCGGAACGGCTCCCGCAGCAGGCAGATCGACCCGGTGTAGAGCACCGCCGCGCCGCTGATCAGCGCGGCGTCCAGATCGCCGGGCTGAAGCAGGGCGTACGAGGGTGGTTCGCCGTAGAACGTGAACGTCGGCTCGGCGCCCTCGAACGTGGTGACCGCCAGCGTGGTCGGCACCGGCACCCGCTTGAGCCCGCGGATCCCCACGCCGGTCCGGCGCAGGAACGCGGCGATCCGGTCGCCCAGCACGTCATTGCCCAGCGTGCCGGCGAACTCCACCTGGCCGCCCAGCCGGGTGGCGCCCACCGCCACGTTGAGCGGCGCGCCGCCGATCGCCTGCCGATAGGTCAGCTCGCCGCCCGACTCGGTCTCCAGCAGGTCGACCAGCGATTCCCCGAGCACCACCGCGTACCCCATGCCGGCCCCCTTCCTCGTCGCTCCTGGCGTCAGCCTTCCGGGCGGCGGCGCGGAACGCCACCCGCACGCCGATTTGTCACCGGCGCCGGGCCGGTGGAAGGCGGTAACGTTCGGACCGGGACGACGGAAGGGACCGACATGACCGAGCAGCAGCCGACGGCCAAGACCGAGTCGCACGACCCGGACTACCCCGAGGCGTTCCTGCAGTTCATGCGCCAGGGATGGCGGGACGACGCGCTGACCGTCACGCCCCGGCCGGAGGCGCCGAACCACGCCAAGCGGCGCGCGGCGCTGTCCGAGGCGTTCCCCGGCGAGACGCTGATCATCCCGACCGGCACCGAGAAGGTCCGGGCCAACGACACCGACTACCCGTTCCGGCCGGGCAGCGACTTCGTCTACCTGACCGGCGACAGCGACCCGGACAGCGTGCTGGTGCTGCGCCCGAGCGGGTCCGGTCACGACGCGGTGCTCTACACCCGCGACCGCAACTCCAAGGACACCGACGCGTTCTTCCGCAGCCGGGACGGCGAGCTGTGGGTAGGGCGCCGCCACACGCTCGCCGAGAAGTCCACCGAGCTGGGCCTGGAGACCGCCCCGTACGGCGATCTCGGCCGGGCCCTGGCCGACTGCGCGCCGGGGCGCACCCGGGTGCTGCGCGGCCTGGATCCGGCGGTGGACCGGGCGGTGCTGGCCTACGATCCTCCGCCGAAGGCCGGGTTCTCGGCGCCGGCCGCAGGCCCAGGCGCCGGAAGCGAGCAGAGCCCCGAGGTACGCCGGGACCGCGAGCTGGCCCAGCGGCTCTCCGAGCTCAAGCTGGTCAAGGACGAGTGGGAGATCGCGCAGCTGCAGGAGGCGGTGGACGCCACGGTACGCGGCTTCGAGGACGTGGCCCGGGTGCTGCCGGCCGACCGGGCCGTCCCGGAACGCCTGCTCGAGGGCGTCTTCGGGCTCCGCGCCCGGATGGAGGGCAACGACGTCGGCTACAGCTCGATCGTCGGCGCCGGCGCGCACGCGACGATCCTGCACTGGATCCGCAACACCGGCGTCACGAAGCCGGGTGAGCTGCTGCTGATGGACATGGGCGTCGAGGGGCGCAGCTTCTACACCGCCGACGTCACCCGGACGGTGCCGGTCTCCGGCACGTTCACCCCGCTGCAGCGGCAGGTGTACGACATCGTGCACGCGTCGCAGCAGGCCGGCATGGACGTCATCAAGCCCGGCGTCAAGCACCACGACGTGCACCTGGTCTGCATGCGGGTGCTCGCCGAGGGCCTGCACGACCTGGGTCTGCTGCCGGTCAGCGTGGACGAGGCGATGAGCCCGGAGTCCACCGTGTACCGCCGGTGGACACTGCACGGCTTCGGGCACATGCTCGGCATCGACGTGCACGACTGCTCGGCCGCGCGCAAGGAGAGGTACCGTGACGGGCCGCTGGGCGAGGGTTACGTGCTGACCGTGGAGCCGGGCCTGTACTTCCAGCCGGAGGACGACCTGGTCCCCGAGGAGCTGCGCGGCATCGGCGTCCGGATCGAGGACGACGTGGTGGTCACCGCGGACGGCTGCCGGAACCTCTCGGCCGGGCTGCCGCGCTCGTCCGACGAGGTGGAGCAGTGGCTGGCGTCGCAGCGCGAGGCCGGTCCGCGCCTGCCGGTTTAGCCGTTCTCAGCCGCCGTCACCGGGCAGCAGGATGTCCCGGAGGGCGTTGCGGGCCTCGTCCAGCAGGATCCGCTCGGCGCGGCGGTACACCGCGTCGGCGTGCTCCGGCGTGTCGCCGACCGCGGTGAGGCCCACCTGCCCCTGTTCGGTCAGGCAGCTGATCATGTGGAACACGATCCCGCACTGCCGGGACTGGTCGAAGTGCAGGCCGTGGCGGGCGACGATGTCGAACAGGTCGTCGAGGCTCAGGCCGCGCAGCAGCGGCGACTCCAGGTGATCCGTGGCGACCAGGTGCTTCTCCCGGCCGGCCGGCGTGACGAAGCGCCCGGTGGTGGGGTCGTAGCGGCCGTCGGTGAGGAACTGCAGGGTCAGGAACGGGTGCGTGGTGCCGCCCTTGCGCAGGTTCAGCTCGATCGCGTACGGCGTCCAGCCGCCCTGCTGGTCCTTCACCACGACGAAGTCGATGGCGAACCGGCCCAGCACACCCTCGCGTGCCAGGCGCTTGCCGACCGCGGCGGCGTCCGCGCTGATCGCGCGGGCGTACTGGAAGTCGGCCGGGAAGCGGCACCCGAGGTAACGCTGGCCGCTCGGGCCGCCGAGCAGTTGGTCATGGGTGGACAGCAGCTCCACCTCGCCGCCCGGCGTCACCCGCAGCTGCACGCTGGGACTGCGCAACTCGACGCCGCCGATCCGCTCCTCGACGATGCCGCCGCGTTCGGCCAGCTTGGCCAGGTAGGCCTCCAACGGTGTATCCGGCTTCTCGAAGCTCATCGCGCGCAGGCGGCGAGCGATGTCGTCGCGTTCGCCGGGCGCGCCCGGCGCCGGGATGCCGGTGAGATCCACGACGGCGTTGCCCTCCCCGGCGACACCCTCGTTGAGCTTCACGATGACGCTCGGCACCGCCGGCCGTTCGGCGTGCAGGCGCACCACGGCGTCGAGCACCTCGTCGAAGGTGTGCAGATCCTCGAAGCCGATCGGGTGCCGGACACCTTCCTCGGCGAACAGGCGCCGGCAGCCGGACTTCGTACCGAGGCCGAACAACCGCGGATCCGCGCCGTACATCGGGATGCCCAGGGCCAGCGCGAGGTCACGCTCCATCGGCGTCGTGTTGTAGGGCACCAGATGGGACCGCCTCCGGTCCGGAATGAGCGCGCGGATGCGATTCAGGAGCTTCGGCCGCTCCAGCAGCTTCTCGCTCAGCGGCCGGGGCGAGGAGTCGTTCACCGCGACGAGCGAAAGCCGGGACCGGGCGTGGCTGGGGATGATCCCGGGCAGCAGTGCCAGGTAGTACTCGATCACCGCGGGCGCGATCGGCAGCGAGGTCACGTAGACGACGCGCAGCCGCGGTTGCCGCAGCAGGAGCAACAGGACCAGGTAGCGTTCCTCGTACGCCTGCGTCATCGCGCCGCTGCGCTCGCTGACCCGGTCGATGGTCACCGACGGGATCACCACCACCGACTCGCCCTCGTGGTTGAGCCGCATCCCGTCCCATACGCCGCCGAGCCGCCGTTGCAGATCGTCGAAACGCCGGTACCGGTCGGCCTCGTCCAGGTCGGCGAGCGCCACGGCGGTCATGACGTCACCCGGGCGCTGTCGATCCCCCGGATGTTGAACGCCGGGACCGCGCGGCTGAATCCGCGCAGGGACAGCTCACCCACCGGCTCGCTGACCGCGATCTCCTCCGCCTCGGCGTTCAGCCGCTGGGTCACCAGGATCTGCCACGGCCCGGCCTCGGCGCACAACCGCGCGGCGAGGTTGGTCACGCTGCCGATCGCGGCGTAGTCGAAGCGCCCTTCGAAGCCGATCCGGCCCAGCGTGGCGTATCCCTGGGCGATTCCGGCGGCGAAGGCCAGGTCGTATCCGCGCCGGGCCCATCCGGCGGCGAGGTCCTGTACCCGGGACCGCATGGCGACGGCCATCCGGATGGCCCGCGTGGGCGCGTCGTCGCACGGCAGCGGGTCGTTGAAGAAGACCATCAGCCCGTCGCCGGCGAAGCGTTCCAGGGTGCCCTCGAAGCGGAAGACCAGGTCGCCGAGCGCGGCGTGGTACTGCCGGAGCACGTCCATCACCTCTTCCGGCTCGGACGTCTCGGCGAACGCGGTGAAGCGGCGGAGATCGCAGAACACCACCACGATCTCGCGGCGGTGACTCTCCAGGAACGACTGGTCGGCGGAGGTGACCATCAGGTCGGCGAGCTGCGGTGACAGGAACCGCCGGAGCCGGCCCAGCCGTTCCATCTGGTCGACCTGTGCGGCCACCCGCTGTTCCAGGTCCCGATTCCAGGCGGCCAGTTCCTGGCTCTGGCGTTCGATGGTGTCGTGATATCGCTTGATCCGGATCAGCGAGGCGATCCGGGCGAGGAGCTCGGCCTGGTCGAACGGCTTCATCACGAAGTCGTCCGCCCCGGCCTCGATCGCCGTGCGCTTCTCGTCGCCGCCACCGGCCGTGATCATCACGACCGGGAGGAACGCGGTGGCCGGCTCCTGCCGGATCCGGCGGCACACCTCGTGCCCGTCCATGCCGGGCATGAAGATGTCCAGAAGGACGAGATCGGGGGCTTCGGCGGTGAGGAGGCCGAGGGCTCTCTCGCCGCTGTCCGCCGTCACCACCCGGTAGCCGTGCGAGGTCAGCACGGCGTCGAGGAGGCGTACGTTCTGGGGCACATCGTCGACGACCAGGACGGTCGCGTCCGCACTCATCCCGGATGCTCCTTTCTGGTCAGAAAGCCGCGAACCAGTTCCGGGAAGGCCCGCACGTTGATCGGCTTCTCCAGGTAGCCGTCGAAGCCGTCGTGCAGCGCGCGTTCGCGGTCGTCCTTCATGGCGAGCGCGGTGATCGCCACGATCGGGATGCCGCGGGTGCGCGGGTCGTCCCGCAGGATGCGGAGGGCCTCGGTGCCGTCCATGGCGGGCAGCTGGAGGTCCATCAGGACCAGGTCGGGCACCCGCTCGCGGGCGAGCGTCACGCCCTGCTCCCCCGAGCTCGCCGCGATCACCTCGTATCCGGCGAACTGCAGCACGTCGCGGACGAGCTTGAGATTGCGCTCGTTGTCCTCGACCACCAGGACCCGGTGCCCGGTCATGGCCGGTCCTCGGGTGCGGTGACATGGTTCGCGGCGGCCCGGCGTACCAGGTCGACCAGCCGGGCCGGATCGAAGTCGCCCTTCTGCGCCACGTACGAGATCCGGCCCCGGAGCCGGTCCTTGTCGGCCGCGGTCAACGCCTTGGCGGTCAGCACCACGATCGGGATGGCCGACGTCTGATCGTCACCGCGCAGCGCCTCCACCACCTCGAACCCGTCGATGCCCGGCATGAGCAGATCCACCAGGATCGCCGCCGGCGCCAGCGACCGGGCGGCGGCGATGCCGGCCGCGCCGTCGGTCGCGGTGACCACCCGCCACCCGGCCGGCTGGAGGACCGCCTTGACCAGCTCGACGGCGTGCGGATCGTCGTCGATGGCCAGCAGCGTCCCGCGTTCGGGAAGGGCCCGTACGCGCGCGAGCGCCGACAGCACGTCATCCCGGCTGACCGGCTTGACCAGGTACTCGTCGGCGCCGAACGCGAAGCCCTTGCCCCGCTCGTCCAGCATCGAGACGACCACGACCGGCACCGCGATCGTCGCCGGGTCGCCCTTGAGGGCGCTGAGCACCTCCCATCCGTTGATGTCGGGCAGGCGGATGTCCAGCACGACGGCCTCGGGCAGTTCGCGGCGCACCAGGTCCAGCCCGGTCGTGGCGTTGCCGGCGCCGAGCACGCTCAGACCGGCGGACCGCAGGTAGAGGGTGAGCAGAGCCAAGGACCGGCGATCGTCCTCGATCACCACGACCAGCGGCCGTCCGTCGGTCACCCCGGACGGCCCGTCCACCTGGAGGGCGTCCGGGTCGAACGGCACGGTGAAGCCGAACGTGCTGCCGACGCCCACCTTGGTGTCCAGCCACATCCGTCCGCCGAACAGTTCGACGATGCGTTTCGACAGCGTCAGGCCCAGGCCGGTGCCCTCCTGCCGGGCCGGCCCGCGGGCGCCCTGCTGGAAGGACTCGAAGATGCGATCGCGGTCCTCCGGGGACACGCCGATGCCGGAGTCGGTGACGGTCACCGCGACAGCATCGCCTTCGGTGCGCACCCGTACCGTGATGGTGCCGCCGGCCGGGGTGAACTTCACGGCATTGGAGAGCAGGTTCAGCAGCACCTGCTTGAAGCGCAGTTCATCGGTCTCGAGGACGCCGACGTCGCCGGCGATGTCGCGGCGAAGCCGGACGCCCTTCTGCTCGGCACTGGCGCGGACCTGGGCCAGGCACGCCTCGACGACCTCGGGCACCGGGAAGGCCGACCGTTCCAGGTGCATCCGCCCGGCCTCGACCTTGGACAGGTCGAGGATGTCATTGAGCAGGTCCAGCAGATGCCGGCCGGAGTCCCGGATGTCGCGCAGGTAATCCTCCTGCCGCTCGTTGAGATCGCCGAACATCCGCTCCAGCAGCACCTCGGAGAACCCGATCACCGCGTTGAGCGGGGTCCGCAACTCGTGCGACATGCTCGCCAGGAACTCCGACTTGTGCCGGCCGGCCGCTTCCAGCTGGGCGGACTTCGTTTCCAGCTCGCCGAACAGCCGAGCGTTGACCAGCGCCATGGCGGACTGACTCGCGAAGGTCTGCAGGAGCTCACAGGTCTCGTCGGAGAAGCCACCCGGAGTCCGGCGGTACACCACCAGGGCACCCGCCACCCGGCCCTCGCGAACCATCGGGACCGCGATGAGTGATCGCCAGCCGGCGTCGCGCAGCACCTGCAGGTGCGGGTCCATCGGTGCGCCGCGCAGGTCGGCCACCTGGTGCGGACGGCCTTCGGACGCGGCCCGGCCGACCAGCGTGCCGCCGGCCTCGATCCGGGCGTTGCGGAGGCGGTCCAGCAGCTCCGGGCCCGTGCCGAAGGCCGTGCGCACGTGGAAGCGATCGTCGCTGAGTTCCAGCACGGAGCCGCCGTCGGTGCCGGACAGCTGGACGGCGTAGGTGACGATCCGGTCGAGCACCTCGTCGACGTCCAGGCTGGAGCTGACCGCCTGCCCGATGGCGCCGAGCGCCTCCAACTGGCCGACCTTCTCGCCCAGTTCCCGCTGCCGGTTCTCCAGCGCCCACATCAGGTTGGCCTGCCGGATCGCGATGGCCGCCTGCGCGGCGAACGTGGTCAGCACCGCGGTCTCCCGTTCGCCGAACTCCTCGACCCGGATCCGCCACACCAGCAGAACCCCGACCAGATCGCCGTCGAGCTGCATGGGTACGCCCAGGACGGTCCGCAGTCCGGCCAGGCGCTGCAGGTCGAACCGGGCGTAGTCGGGGTCGGTGAGCACGTCGGTGATCTGCTGCGTGGTTCCGTACAGCTGCACCCGGCCGATCAGCGACTGCCGGTCCGGACCGACCGGATGCCGGGCCATGAAGTCGACGCCGGCCGCGGACAGTCCCGACGACCGCGCCAGCTTGAGGACGCCGTCCTCGACGAGGTGGATCTGCGACACGTCGGCGTGGCAGAGCTGGCGGGCACTGTCCACCACGGCGCCGAGGATCGCGTCGACGTCCGACGCGGACCGGCCGATCGCGGTGAGCACCTCGCTGGTCGCGGACAGCTGGTCCTTCACCTCGGACAGCTCGGCGGCCAGGTGTGCGGAAACGGCGTCACTGCCGTCGGGTTTTCCAGGGTCGACGTCCACGACGGCTCCTCCCGCGGTGCCGCACAGCCGCCTGCCGCGCCCGCACGAGAGCAGCCCGGGACGCCGGCGTGCGACCAGTCTGCTCGCCGGGCCGGCGGGTCCACATCGGCACTTCGTGGCCAGTTTTCCGCCGAAGGGACAGCCTCCGCCCGATCGCCGCCCCGCCGAGCCGGACGAGGACATCACCGCACCGGAGCTGGCGCTGGCGGCTCGGCGTCAGCGGACCGGAGATCGTTAGCCGGCCGCGTACTCACTGATCACGAAGCACTCCTCGGTGTCCCGCTTGATGCGGACCTCGGTGGGATGCCCGTCGGCCGGGTCCACCGAGACGGTCGCCTCCGCGCCGTCCTCGGTGGCGGTGGTGGCCATCTCCTTGAGCTCACCCAGTGTGGGCACCTGGATCTCCTCCTCGCCGGTGGCGGTGCGGCCGTCGATCCGCTCGGTGCCGGTCACCTGGCCGTCCCGCACGGTCACCCGGTAGCGGCCCTGCGACGGCCCGGTGCCGCACGTGCGGTCGGCCACGAAGCGGTACGCGGCCGGCTCGGTCCAGGCCGGCGGCGAGCCGGGCGTCGGCACGTTGACCTGCGGCGTAGGCGTGGAGGTGCAGCCGGCGGCGAAGAGCACCAGGCCGGCGGCGGCGATGCGGAGCTTCACCGGCGGGACTCTAGCGAACCGCCGCCACGGCCGGGTCGCGCCCCGGTGCGTCATTGCCTACTGTCGATCCGTGTCGGAGACAGCGGCCGGGACCCGGCTGACCAAGAGCACGCTGGTGACCGTGTCGCACGCGATCGAGCGGGCCGCCCTGGCGTCCGCCGAGGACGGTCCGCTGGCGGTCATCGCGCTGTTCCAGCGCCTGCCGTACTTCGAGCGGGAGCGGGCGGTCTACGAGCAGATCGCCAAGCACTCCGCGGTCGCGGTGGTCGGGGTGGTCGCCGACCGGGTACCGGACCTGCCGGCCGGCCCGCACGCGGTGACCCTGGACGAACAGGAGGATCTGGCCCGCGAGTGGGCGGTGGTGGTGCTCACCCCGCGGTTCGGCGCGGTGCTGGTGGCGTACGACCGCGAGGAGGTCGAAGCCGGTCATGCCACGCTGGAGAGCGGCCGGCTCTTCGACGGCTGGTGGCGCTTCCGGCGCGACGACGCCCTGCACGAGATGATCCGGCTGCGCCGGGCGCTCGGTGACCGCCTGCCGCCGGCCGCCCGGTCGGCCATCGATGACGTCGTCGCCCGTGTCCGGGAGTTGCCCCCGGCGCCGGGTGAGAGCCGCGCCGACGCCTCGGTGCGGATGCTGGTCGACCGGTCCGAGCGGGACCGGGCCCGGCTCCGCGAGCTGCGCCGGCCGGACACCGCGCCGGACGCCCCCGGTGACGGGCTGACCAGCGAGGCGGGCATCCGCCGGTGGACCGGCACGGACGGCGTGACCGCCTCCGGCACGCTGCCGGTGGCGCTGCTCGGCATCCGGGTGGAGGCGCCGGGCACGACGACCGAACGCTGGGGGCGGCGGGCCGCTGCGCTGCAGCGGGAAGGACTGGTCGGCGTGCTCACCGCGCTGCTGCGACCGGCCGACCGGGCCACCCGGATCGGCGACGACGAGTACCTGCTGGTGCTGCCCGCACTGCCGTACGACGAGGCGCTGGCGCTGGCCTACCGGGTGGGCATCGACCTGGCCGCCGCGGCCGAGCGCAATCCGTTCCTGGCGGTCCGGCCCACCGTGGCCGTCGGGGTGACCCGGGACCGGCCGCTGCCGGTGGACCGGATCCACGCGGCGCTCGACTGGGCGGTCGCCGAAGGGGTGCCGGTGGCCACCCTCAACGAAAGCTGACGGCCGAGGTCAGGTGTCCGCCACGAACACCGCGACCGAGCGGGCCGGCACGGTCAGCCGGGAGCCGTCCGCCGTGGCGGTGCGCAGCACCGGGTCGGCCGAGGCCACCAGCTCGGGGTGCAGGCGCAGGCCGGCGGCCGCCGACGGCATGGTCTCGGTCACCGCCGCCCCGGTGGCGTTGAACCCCACCACCAGCTGTCGCCATTGCGGGTCCAGGCCGGTGCCGTCCAGGCACATCACGATCACCCCGGGCGTCTCACCGGGCCCGCCCAGCGGGAAGGACACCCGCCGCTGCACCTCCTCGGCGGTGGGCAGGCCGAACACCGGCGACGACCGGCGGATCCGGAGCAGTTCCCGGTATCGCTCGGCGGTCATCGCGATCACGTCCGGGGGTGGCACCAGCGCCGGGTCGGCGAGCAACGGCCGGGCGTACGGCCAGACCGTCTCGTTGTCCGCGGCCGGCGGCAGGCCGAGCCCGAAACCGTTGCCCTGCACCGGATCCCATCGGATCTGGTTGAACCAGTCCCCGGAGTTGTACGAGTTGCGGTCCAGCGACTTGGACCGCAACCGCTCGCTGCCCAGCGCCATGAACCCGACCCCCTGGCTCAGCACCACCAGCGCCAGGGCCAGCACCTGCAACCGGGCCCGGTCCACCGGCGGCGTGCCGATCGGCAGCTTGAGCGCCAGCGCGTCGTAGAGGATCTCGTTGTCGTGGGCGTCGGCGTAGTTCACCGTCTCGCCGGGCGCGGCCGCATATCCGCTGGGTGATCCGTGGTAGTCGACTTGGGCGCCGGTGTGCTCGTGCCCGGTGTGGGTGACGAACCGGTAGGTGGCCAGCCCACCGGCCAGGCCGACCTTGACGTGGTCGTGCAGCCACAACGGGGTGTGCGCACCCAGCCCGGTGGCGAAGCCGCGGACCGTCGGGTCGCCGTGCGCGCTGCCGCCGCGCACCGCGTCGCGCAGCCGGTCGTTGAACGTGCCGATGCCGGTGCCGGCCATGTTCAGCTGGGTGGCCTGGGTGAACCGGGCGTCGTGCGCCACCTCGCCGAAGTTCCAGCCCTCGCCGTACAGGTAGATCTCCGGCCCGTGCGGCCCGAGATGGTCCAGCGCGATCCGGGTCTCCAGGATGTTGCCGCGCGGGTGGTGTCCCATCAGGTCGAACCGGAACCCGTCCACCTGATATTCGCGGGCCCAGGTGACCACCGAGTCGATCACCAGCCGGCCCATCATGGCGTGTTCCGGCGCCGTGTTCGGGCAGCAGGTCGACTCGGCCACCGTGCCGTCGGCGAGCAGCCGGTGGTAATAGCCGGGCACGATCCGGTCGAGCACCGAGAACCGGGCCAGGCCGTCGGCCGTCGTGTGGTTGTAGACCACGTCCATGACCACGCGCAGGCCGGCCCGGTTCAGCGCGGCCACCATCTCCCGGAACTCCCGGATCCGCGCCGGCCCGGCCGGTTCCACCGCGAAGCTGCCGTCCGGCGCGGTGTGGTGCCACGGGTCGTAGCCCCAGTTGAACCCGTCCCGGTCGGCCACGGCCATCACCGCCCGCTGCTGCTCCGGCGAGTCGGGCGGAAAGCTCGACAGGTCGCATCGGGGCACCGCCTGATCCGCCCGCCGGTCGGGCACGGACGTGAAGTCGAACACCGGCAGCAGGTGCACATGGGTGAGGCCGGCGCCCGCCAGCGACCGCAGGTGTCGCATCCCGGCCGAGTCGGGCACGGTGAAAGCCCGGTAGGTGCCGCGGAGCTCCGGCGGCACCGACGCGTCGAAGATGGAGAAGTCGCGGACGGACACCTCGGCGATCTGCATCCGTGCCGGCGGCACGGCGGGCGGCTTGCCGAGGTCGTCCCAGCCGGCCGGCTTCAGGTCGCCGGCGGCGAGATCGACCAGCAGGCTGTGGGTGGAATTCACCGCCAGCCCCACCGAGTACGGATCGGTGACGGTCGTGGTGACCACCCGCTGCGCGGCCGGATGCCACACCTCGACGCGGTACCGGTAGTACCGGCCCAGCCATTTCCGCTTGCCGGTGGTCGACCACACCCCGGACACCGGGTCGCGGTCCATCGGCAGCACCTTGGGCTCGTCAGCGGGTGTCTTGGCCAGCTCCAGCTGCACGGTGCGGGCGGTCGGCGCCCACACCGACAGCACCGGCCGGTCGTCGTCGTCCATGACCAGCCCGAGGTCGGCCTCGGCCGCGTCGGCGTACAGGTCGTCGAGCACCCCGGGCAGCTGCACGCCGGTGAGGACGGTGAGCCGGCCGTCGGCGTCGCGCCCGGCCAGCAGCACCTGGCCGCGCAGCAGGTGACCCAGCGCGGCATCACCCAGCTCCCGCACCGAGTAGGCCCGGTATGCCCGCAGGTGCGGGAAGCGCCGGCTCTGTGCCTGGAACAGCCCGCCCGGGCGGGCGGTCAGCGGCACCGTGGTGTGCTCGCCGGCCAGCTCGTCACCGTCCCGGCGCAGCCCGCCGGTGGGCGCGCCGACCAGCGCGAAGCCGGTGGCCGGCTCGGCGAGGTGGGCGGGCAGCGCCACGGTGGTGCGGTCGACGAACACGGCCAGCGACCGGGCCGGATCGAGCTCCGGGCCGAGCGTGCGCAGATCGGGCAGTACCGGCGCCCGCTCGCCGGCGATCAGCCACACCTCCCGGCACACCGTGAGGTCGAGCCGCTGGTCGTCGGGCAGATCCTTGTCGGCGCCGCGGTACAGCACGAACCGCAGCCCGATCGCATCCGGCCGGACCGGCACCCGGAACACCGCCCCGAACGCGTCCCAGGCGACCGGGGCGAGCGGCCGGCCCCATCGGGGTTTCGCCGGTGTGCCCTCCCACGCGTGCAGGCCCCAGCCGTCGTAGTCGCCGTCCGGGCGCCGGTAGTGGATCACCACCGTGTCGTCCGGCAGTGCCTCGGCGACCGGCCGCTCGGTGATGATCTCCGGGTCGTCCGGGCGTAGCCAGATCTCCGGCGTGACACCGGGATCGACGTGGCGGTCCTGCGGTACGTCCTTGCCGCCGTGGTGGTCGACCACCAGGAAACCGACCTGGCGGGCGTCGTCGCGCAGCCGGACCCAGGCGAACCGGCCCCACGCGTCCTCGCCGGCGAACGGGTGGCCGCCCGGATAGTCGCTCATCTGGCCGGGCGGGATGTCACCCCAGGCGTGCAGGGCCCAGTCCGCAAACCGCTCGTCGTCGCGCCGATAGTGCACCACGAGCCACCGCGGCCGGCTCAGCGATGTGGGCGGCGCGGCGGTGTTGATCTCGATCGTGGTCACCCGGCCATGATCCCACCGAGGTGAGACAGTTTCAGGGAGTCGCGATCACCGTGGTGATCAGCGGGCCCTCGGCGCCCACCCGGATCAGATAGCGGTACCGCTCCCCGGGCACCGCCGCACCGCGCGCGTCCAGATATTCCCACTCCACGGCCGCCATGATCAGCGCACCGCTGAGCCGCTGGACGTCCTGCAGTTGCGCGTGCGCCGCGACGATCTGCTGTTCCCGGTACGCCGGTGCGGCGCCGAGGAAGGACAGCGCGACGGCCGCCGGCGAGGTGAACGTGAAGCTGTACGAGTCCGCCACGACCATCCCGGGCAACGCGTAACAGCCGGCGATCCCGGAGACGTCGCCCCTGGTCAGCGCGCTGCCGTAGCGGTCGAAGAAATCGGTCAGATCGTCCAGGTCGGTGGGCGCCTTCACGCGCCGCGAGTACCCCGTCACAGCGCGGCGCAAACCTTGCGCCATTAGCAAGACGGACGTACGGTTTAGAAGCCGGGTGAACCACTTAGGCGTGCCTCATCCGCGCGCGGCGTTCACCGGTGCGGAAGACTGTCGAGGATCACTCACCTCGGGTGTGGAAGGGAGATGTCGTGGCGAGCCTGGACACCTTCGGTGCGAGGAGCGAGCTGCGCGTCGGGGACGCCAGCTACGAGATTTTCACGATCGACAAGGTGGAGGGGCACCAGCGTCTCCCGTACTCCTTGAAGATCCTGCTGGAGAACCTGCTGCGCACCGAGGACGGCGCGAACATCACCGCCGACCACATCCGGGCGCTGGGCGGCTGGGACGCCGGCGCGGAGCCGAACGTCGAGATCCAGTTCACCCCCGCCCGGGTGCTGATGCAGGACTTCACCGGCGTGCCCTGCGTGGTCGACCTGGCCACCATGCGGGAGGCGGTCCGCGACCTGGGCGGCGATCCCGCCAAGGTGAACCCGTTGGCCCCGGCCGAGCTGGTGATCGACCACTCGGTGATCGCCGACCTGTTCGGCCGCGAGGACGCGTTCCAGCGCAACGTCGAGCTGGAATATCAGCGCAACCGCGAGCGCTACCAGTTCCTGCGCTGGGGCCAGACCGCGTTCAACGAGTTCAAGGTGGTCCCCCCGGGCACCGGCATCGTGCACCAGGTGAACATCGAGTACCTGGCCCGGACGATCATGCAACGCGACGGGCAGGCGTACCCGGACACCGTGGTCGGCACCGACTCGCACACCACGATGGTCAACGGCCTGGGCGTGCTGGGCTGGGGCGTGGGCGGCATCGAGGCTGAGGCGGCCATGCTGGGCCAGCCGGTGAGCATGCTGATCCCGCGGGTGGTGGGCTTCAAGCTGTACGGCGAGATGCCGGCCGGCACCACCGCCACCGACCTGGTGCTGACCATCACCGAGATGCTCCGCGAGCACGGTGTGGTCAGCAAGTTCGTGGAGTTCTACGGTCCCGGCGTGAGCGCGGTGCCGCTGGCCAACCGGGCCACCATCGGCAACATGTCGCCGGAGTACGGCTCCACCGTCGCGATCTTCCCGATCGACGCCGAGACCATCAAATACCTGCAGCTCACCGGCCGCAGCGCGGAGCAGGTGGCGCTGGTCGAGGCGTACGCCAAGCGGCAGGGCATGTGGCTGGACCCGGACGCCGAGCCGGACTACTCCGAGCGCATGGAGCTGGACCTGTCCACCATCGTGCCGTCGCTGGCCGGCCCGAAGCGCCCGCAGGACCGGGTGCCGCTGAACAGCGCCAAGCCGATGTTCCGGGACGCGCTGGGCAGCTACGTGGGGAACGGCACCGAGGGCCACGCCGACGAGGCCAGCGCCGAGTCGTTCCCGGCCAGCGACTCGCCCGCCAACGCGGTCGACGACCCGGCCGACAAGCCGCATCACCTGGTCAGCGCGGCCGAGAACGCCGAAGGCCGCCCGTCCGATCCGGTGCGGGTGACCGACGAGGACGGCACCGAGTTCGAACTGGACCACGGCGCCGTGGTGATCGCGGCCATCACGTCCTGCACGAACACCTCCAACCCGCAGGTGATGATCGGCGCCGCGCTGCTGGCCAGGAACGCCGTCGAGCGGGGGCTGAACCGCAAGCCGTGGGTCAAGACCACGCTGGCCCCCGGTTCCAAGGTGGTGATGGACTACTACGACCGGGCCGGCCTCACCCCGTACCTCGACAAGTTGGGGTTCAACCTGGTCGGTTACGGCTGCACCACCTGCATCGGCAACTCCGGCCCGCTGCCTGAGGCGATCAGCGCGGCGATCAACGAGCACGACCTGACCGCCGTGTCGGTGCTGTCCGGCAACCGGAACTTCGAGGGCCGGATCAACCCGGACGTGAAGATGAACTACCTGGCGTCACCGCCGCTGGTGGTCGCGTACGCGCTGGCCGGCACGATGGACCTGGACATCACCTCGGAGCCGCTGGGCATCGGCTCGGACGGCCAGCCGGTGCACCTGTCGGACATCTGGCCCAGCGCCAAGGAGATCGACGACGTGATCGCGTCGACCATCGGGGCGGCCGGCTTCTCCTCGGCCTACTCCGACGTCTTCGCCGGCGACGAGCAGTGGCAGTCGCTGCCGACGCCGAGCGGCGACACCTTCGCCTGGGACGACGAGTCGACGTACGTGCGCAAACCCCCGTACTTCGAGGGCATGCAGTCGTCACCCGCGCCGGTGGCCGACATCAGCGAAGCCCGGGTGCTGGCCAAGCTGGGTGACTCGGTGACCACCGACCACATCTCCCCGGCCGGGTCCATCCGCCCGGACTCGCCCGCCGGCCGGTACCTCGCCGAGCACGGCGTGGAGCGCCGCGACTTCAACAGCTACGGCTCCCGGCGCGGCAACCACGAGGTGATGATCCGCGGCACGTTCGCCAACATCCGGCTGCGCAACCAGCTGGTGCCCGGCGTCGAGGGCGGCTTCACGATCAACCACCTGACCGGCGACCAGAGCACCATCTTCGACGCCTCGATGGCCTACCAGGAGGCCGGAATTCCGCTGGTCATCCTGGCCGGCAAGGAGTACGGCTCCGGTTCGTCGCGGGACTGGGCCGCTAAGGGCACCATGCTGCTGGGCGTCCGCGCGGTGATCACCGAGAGCTACGAGCGCATCCACCGCTCCAACCTGATCGGCATGGGCGTGCTGCCGCTGCAGTTCCCGCCCGACACCAACGCCGAGTCGCTCGGGCTGACCGGCACCGAGACCTTCACCATCACCGGCGTCACGGCGCTGAACGACGGGGAGATCCCGGGTACGGTGCAGGTCAGCACGGACACCGGCGTTCAGTTCGACGCCGTCGTCCGCATCGACACCCCGGGTGAGGCGGAGTACTACCGGCACGGCGGCATCCTGCAGTACGTGCTGCGCAAGATGCTCGCCGGCTGAGGGGTCCGGGGTCCGCGCGCCCGGCGCGGACCCCGGTCACCGCCAGATGACCAGCGAGACGTCGCGCAGGCGTTCGGAAAACACCCCGGCCGGCGACGTCTGGGCCAGCCGCCGGCGCAGGTCCCGCTCGAAGTCGGCGACCCGGTCACCGAACAGGTGCGGTGCCGAGCCGGACAGCGACAACACCGCGGACACCACCTCGTCCGCGGTCCGGGTGACCACCTCGCCCCGGGTCACGTCGATCCGCTGTGGACCCTGGTAGCCGGCCGCCCGCATCACATCCTCCTCGCCGTCCCGGCCGCCGGCCGGCAACGTGCCCTGACCGGCCCGGAGCGTCGTGCCGAGATAGGCGGCGATCAGCTCCTTGATGCCGTCCCAGGGCGGCCGGGGATGCGGCAGCTCGTCCTCGCCCGGCACACCCTGGTGGGTGGTCGCACCGACGTGCACCCAGGCACCGCCGCCGGTCAGCATCGGCCGCACGGTGCGGGCCACCACCGGCTGATCCATCCAGTGGAACGACTGCGCGAACGTGATCACGTCGAACGTGCCGAGTCCGGCCGGCAGCTCCTCGGCCCGCAGGCACCGCCACTCCACGTTGTCCACCCCGGAATCCTCGGCGTGCCGGGCCGCTTCACCGAGCATGTCCGGATCGGCGTCCACTCCGACCACCGAGCGGAACAGCGGTGCCAGCACGATCGTCAGCGAGCCGGGCCCGCAGCCCACGTCCAGCAGCCGCCCGGTGCCGTCCAGCCCGAGCGCGTCCCGCAGCAGGTCCGCGAGCTGTGGCGGATACGGCATCCGGCCGGCCCGATAGTGTGCGGCACTCCCCCGGTACAACGACTCGTCCCATGTCCACGACCACTCACCCACGCGGCGAGGCTACCGGCGACGCCAGCGCCACTCCGCCGATTTTCGCCGGCGACCGCAGCGCCGGGCCGCCGACCTTCGCCGGCGACGCCCGCGATGCCACCCGGGCGTGATCTCGACATAGGCTCGGTGCCATGGACGACAAGACCGTGCTGAGCCGGATCACCGGCCTGGTCGACGAGGAGCACAAGCTGCGGCAACAGCTCAGCCGCGGCGAGATCTCCAGCGACGAGGAGCGGGCCCGGCTGCAGGAACTGGAAGTGGCGCTGGACCAGTGCTGGGACCTGCTGCGCCGGCGTCGTGCCGCCCGGACGGCGGGCGACGACCCGGACGCGGTGCAGGCCCACAGCACCGGGGAGGTGGAGGGCTACCTCCAGTGACGCCCGCGGCCCGGCGCCGACTCCGCCGGTGCCGGAGGCCCGGCCCGCCCTCCGTCATCCCGAGGCGGCCGCGGCCGCCTCGGGGTGGGTGGCCGTGGGCCGCGGCGCGTGGCCCTGCTCATCGCAGGCCCGCCTCGTAGAGCAGCCGCTCCAGCAGCGCGTCCGGGTCGACGGTGAGCCCGCGCGCGGTGAACCAGCTCGCCACGTTGCGGACGTCGCGGGCGATGAAGTCGGCGCCCTGCGGGTTGGCGATCACGTCGACGATCTGCGGCAGGTCGATGAGCACCAGCCGGCCCTCGTGCACCAGCAGGTTGTACGGCGACAGGTCACCGTGGGCCACCTGGGCCCGGGCCAGGATGGACAGTGCGTCCACCAGCTGCCGCCAGAGGTCGGCGAGGGTGCCGGAGTCGGCGCGCACCTGGGCCAGCCGCGGCGCCGCCTCGCCGGTCTCCCAGTCGCCGATGAACTCCTGCATCAGCTCGGTGCCGATCAGCTGCACCGGGTACGGCACGTGCACCAGGCCGCTCTCCCGGCCGACCTGCCACAGGTGGGACAGCGCCGCGAACTCGGCCGCCGCCCACTGGCCGGCGATGAGTTCCTTGCCGAATGCGGTGCGGTTGCTCATCGCCCGCATCTCGCGGGACCGGCGGACCCGGCGTCCCTCGAGGTAGCCGGCGTCGCGGTGGAACAGCCGGTGCTGGCCGTCGCGGTACCGCTTCACCGCCAGCAGGCTGATCCGGTCGGTGTCCGGCACCTCCCGCCGGACCAGGTACACGTCGGCTTCCTTGCCGGTCTTGAGCAGGCCCAGCTCGGTGTCCACGGCGCCGTACTCGGTGCGGACCCACTCGGGTCGTGGTTTCGGGCCGTGCAGCGCGCCGTCCCAGGTGGACCACCGGTCACCGGTCTCCGGCAGGTCGGGATCCTCGTGGAGCCGCGGCTCCGGATCGCTGAACTTTACGAAGTCGTCGTCGTCGAACTTGCGCCGGCCACGGCGCATCGTGGAATCGTGCGAACGCACTGGAGGGTCTCCTTGGAGAGGAAGGGAAGGGAAACGAAGGCACGGCGCATCACCAGGACAGCCATGAGGTTCACCCCCCTCTCTCTCGCCGGAGCACTCTCGCCCGGAACGGAGACAGACTTGCGCACCCGTACGAACCGGCGCAACTGATTTACCGAGTGGCGATGACGGCGGACAGGCCCTGGATCACGTTGCCGACCACGCGGGTCGGTGCGTACCGCTTGTCGATCCACTCCCGGCCGCGGTGCAGCCACACGCTGGGCAGACCCATCGCGGCCGCGCCGCCGATGTCGGCCTCCGGGCTGTCGCCGACCACCCACGCGCCGCCCAGGCGCATCCGGACGCGCTGCGCGGCCATCGCGAAGATCCGCGGATTGGGCTTGCTGACGCCGGCCTGCTCGGAGATCACCCAGTCGGCCACGTACCGGTCCAGCCCGGTCCGCCGGATCCGGGTCTCCTGCTGCTCCTGCGGCCCGTTGGTGACCACCAGCGGGGTCCAGCCGGCGTCCGCGGCGATCTGCAGGGCGCAGGCCACCAGCGGGTCGAGCCGCTCGTACGCCAGCGGCCCCTCGTGCAGCTCCTCGAGCAGATCGATGGACGGGATGCGCAGCCGGTACCGGTCGCGGATCGCGTCCGCCACGTCCCAGCGCGAGGTCAGGCCGTCGGCGTCCGCCGAGAGCAGCCAGTCCAGATCTTCCGCCGGCGCCCCGATCTCATCGAGGAAACCCTTCGCCCAGAGCCGGAACGCACCGCTGCGGTCGAGCAGGGTGTCGTCCAGCGCGAGGAAGACGAGAGGCACGCGGGCACTCTACGTGAGCGGGTGGGACGGCCGACAGCCCGCATCTGTTAACAAAGTGCGGTCCGGACGGTGGAATTCGCATCATCCGGTCGTGCCGGTGCGATTTGCCCCGACCGGCTGGCAAGCCGTACGTACGGATTGCAGCGGCCGGAACCGGCGTGACACGATCGACTCCGTGCCCCGGGTGAGCCAGGACCAGCTGGACGCGCGCCGCCACGAGATCCTCGCGGCCGCGCGGGGCTGCTTCGCGCGGTACGGGTACGAGGGCGCCACGGTGCGCCGCCTGGAGGAGGCCACCGGCCTGTCCCGCGGCGCGATTTTCCACCATTTTCGCGACAAGGACTCGCTGTTCCTGGCGGTGGCCGAGGACGACGCCGCGGCGATGGCCGAGACCGTCGCCCGCAACGGCCTGGTCCAGGTGATGCGCGACCTGCTGGCCCGGGCCGGCGACGACGCGGCCGGCAACGGTGACACCGCCGGGTGGCTGGGCAGCCAGCTGGAGGTGTCCCGGCGGCTGCGCACCGACCCGGCGTTCGCGAAACGGTGGACGGAGCGGTCCGCGGCGATCGCCGACGCCACCCGCGAGCGGCTGGCCCGGCAACGGGATGCCGGTGTGCTACGCGACGACGTGCCGGTCGCGGTGCTCACCCGGTTCCTTGAGCTGGCGTACGACGGAATGGTGCTGCACCTGGCCACCGGCCGGCCGCCGGGCGAGCTCAGCCGGGTGCTGGACCTGGTCGAGGAGGCGGTCCGGCGACCCTGACCGGACGGTTGCCAGGCTGCGCACAATGAGGCCATGACACTCGCGGCTGCCGGCGGCACCTGGGGGATCCCGGGCCCGACCTTCCTCGTCATTTACCTGGCCGCCGTCGTCGGCGTGGCGGCCCTGTCCGCCGTCCACCGGCGGATCCTGTTCCGCGGTGACCCGTCCGCCGACGCCGGCCGGCTCGGCCCGCAGCAGGTGGCATACCTGGGTGGCCGCGACCGCCTGGCGATCTACACGGCGATCGGCGGGCTGCGCGCGGCCGGCGCGATCGGCAGTGGCCCCGGCCGGACCCTGGTGCAGACCGGGCAGCTGCCCGCCGGCGTCACCCCGCTGGACACCGCGGTCTACAACGCGGCCGGCCGGCGGGTCCGGGGCCGCGACGTGGTCGCCGACCAGTGGGTAGACGCGGCGGTGACGCAGCTGCGCGAAGGCCTGGAGCGCGCCGGCCTGGCGGTGACCGCCGCTCAGCGCCGCACCGCCCGGCTGTGGGCGCTCGCGGCCGGCGCGCTGGTGCTGCTCGGCGTCATCCGCTTCGTCGCCGGCGTGCAGAACGACAAGCCGGTCGGCTTCCTCTTCCCGGCCACCTTCTTCGCGGTGATTCTGTCGATCGTCGCCGTCGTCCAGGCGAACCGGGTGCCGACGTACGCGGCCACCCGAGCCATCCGCGACCTGCGCCGGCAGCACACCTACCTGTCGCCGCGGCAGTCGCCGTCCTACGCCACCTACGGCGCGGCCGGCGCGGCGATGGGCGTGGCGCTGTACGGGGCGGCCTCGCTCTATGCGATGGACCCGGCGTTCGCGGCCGGGGCGGAGATCCAGCGGATCACCGCGAGCGGTGGCACGTCCGGCTTCACCGGCGGCGACGGTGGCGGCGGTTCGTCGTGCAGCGGCGGCAGCTCGTGCGGCGGTGGCGGCGGGTGCGGCGGCGGAGGCTGCGGCGGATGACGGCGTACGGGGTGGGCATCGGCTGGCGCCCGGAGATCGCCGGGTTCGTCGCCGGGCTGCCCGGGCTGCGGTTCACCGAGGTGGTGGCGGAGTCGGTGCACGCGCACGGCGACCTGCCGCCCGGGCTCGGCGAGCTCCGCGACCGCGGCGTGGCGGTGGTCCCGCACGGGGTGAAGCTGTCGCTGGGCGGCGCCGACCCGGTGGAGCCGGCCCGGGTGCAGCATCTGGCCGCGGTGGCCCGGCGGTTGCGGGCGCCGCTGGTCAGCGAGCACATCGCGTTCGTCCGGGCAGGCGGGGTGGAGGCCGGTCACCTGCTGCCGGTCCCCCGCAGCCGGGCGGCCGTGGCCGCGGTCGTGGCCAACGTCGAGCGCACCCGGGCCGAGCTGGACGTGCCGATCGCGCTGGAGCCGATCGCGGCGGTCTTCGACTGGCCGGACGACGAACTCGACGAGGCCGGCTTCCTCACCGAGATCCTGGACCGCACCGGCGCGCTGCTGCTCCTGGACGTGGCCAACGTGTACGCCAACGCGCTGAACCGCGGCACCGACCCGGTCGCGCTGCTGGACCGGCTGCCGCTGGAGCGGATCGCGTACGTGCACGTGGCCGGCGGCGCCGAGCACGACGGCATCTACCACGACACGCACACCGATGCGGTGCCACAGCCGGTGCTGGACCTGGTCGCCGAGCTGTGCGCCCGGCACCGCCCGCCGGCATTGATGCTGGAACGCGACGGCGACTACCCGCTGGCCGAGGCGTTGCGCGACGAGCTGGACGCGATCGCCAAGGCGTCCGGCTATCCGGTGGTGACCGGGTGAAGATCGACCCACCGCTTCCGCCCGGCGGCGGCGCGGGGAGCCTGGCCGACCGCCAAGCCCGGCTGGTCGCGGCGTTGACCTGCGGAGCCCCCGTACCCTCCGGTTTTGATCCTCGCCTGATCGACGTCGCCCGGGTCGCGCTGCTGCGCAAGCGTGCCGGTGAGGTCGCGGGGCAGTGGCCGCGGCTGGCCGCGGCGTACGGGCCGCGATGGCCGCGGGAGTTCGCGCGGTGGGCGGCGACCCGGCCCACGCGGGGACCGCTGCGGGACGGTTGGGATCTGGCCCGCGAGCTCGGGGCCACGCTGCCGGCGCAGGCGGGTGGCGAACTGGCGGCGCGGGAGGCGGCGATGCGGTACGACGGTGCGTCGGCGCCCCGGCCACGCCGGCTGCCGGCGGTGCGGCGGGCGGCCGGCACGACGGTGGTGCAGATCGCCGGGCGGGTCTGGCTCATCGGGCGGGGAATCGGCTAGGTTCGTCGGAATGTCGTATCTGCCCTATCCCCCGGACCGCTACCACGGCGCCGGCGGCGAGGCGTCCGCGACCGTCCGGCTCGGCGCGCAGGAACCGGAGCTGGACCGGCGCACCACGCGAGCCAGTTACCTGGCCACCGGTGACACCACGCACGGCATGTACGGGCTCTACCGGTGGGACTTCAAGGGGCCGCCGAGCGGGCCGGATCCGCATTTCCACCGGTCCATCTCGGAGTCGTTCTATGTGCTGTCCGGGACCGTCCGGCTGTACGACGGCCGGCGGTGGATCGACGGCCGGCCGGGCGACTTCCTGTACGTGCCGGAGGGCGGCATCCACGCGTTCCGCAACGAGTCCGGCGAGCCGGCGTCGATGCTGATCCTGTTCGCGCCCGGGGCGCCGCGGGAGGACTATTTCGAGCGGGTGGCCACCGCCGGGAAGATGTCCGAGGCGGACCGCACCGAGTTCTATCTGCGGCACGACACGTTCTGGACCTAGCGGCGCTTTCCTTCCGGCGGCGCTCCCCTTCCGCGGCGCTCCCCTTCCGCGGCGCGGCCGGCGTGGCAGGATCGGCGCATGGATCTGGGCCTGGCTGACCGCGTTTTCGTCCTCACCGGCGCGTCCAAGGGCCTGGGTTACGCCACCGCCCAAGCTCTGGTGGCGGACGGCGCCAAGGTGGTGATCTCGTCGCGCGACCCGGACCGGGTCAACGACGCGGTCACCGCACTCGGCCGCAACGCCGCCGGCCTGGCCGCCGACCTGGCCACCCCGACTGCCGCGGACGACCTGGTGGCGACCGCGCGGGACCGGTTCGGCCGGTTCGACGGCGCGCTCATCTCGGTGGGCGGGCCGCCGCGGGGCCCGGCCGCGGCGATCACCGACGAGCAGTGGCGCGACGCCTTCGAGACGGTCTTCCTGGGCACGGTGCGCGCCGCCCGGACCTTCGCGGAAGCGCTCACCGCCGGGGGCGCGATCGGGTTCGTGTTGTCCTCGTCGGTTCGCGAGCCGATCTCCGGGCTGGGCCTGTCCAACGGCCTGCGGCCCGGTCTCGCGGGGGTCGCCAAGGACATGGCGGACCATTACGGGGGCCGCGGTGTCCGGTTCGTCGGCCTGCTGCCCGGCCGCCTGCTGACCGACCGCAACCGGGAACTCTTCGACGCCGGCCCGGACCCGGAGCAGGCCGCCGCCGACGCTGCGGCCGCCATCCCGCTGGGCCGGCTGGGCGAGCCGGCCGAGTTCGGCAAGGTCGCGGCGTTCGTCCTGTCTCCAGCCGCTGGTTATGTCACCGGCATCACCCTGCCGATCGACGGCGGCGCCCTGCGCGGGATCTAGCCGGTGCCCGGCAAGCTCGACCGGCCGAGCGGCGACGGCAGGCTCGACCGGCCCACCCGCGACGACCTCGCGGCGGCCGCCGGGCGGACCATTCCCGATCTGGTGGGCCCCCATCTGCGGGTGCTGTTCTCCGGCATCAACCCGAGCCTCTACTCCGCCGCCACCGGCCACCACTTCGCCCGGCCGGGCAACCGTTTCTGGCCGGCGCTGCACCGCTCCGGCTTCACCGCCCGGCAGCTGCACCCGCCGGACCAGTGGGACCTGCCCGAGCTTGGCCTCGGCATCACCAACGTGGTGGCGCGGGCTACCGCCCGGGCTGACGAGCTGTCCCGGGCCGAGCTGGTCGAGGGCGGCGCGCGCCTCGCTGCGCTGGTGTCCCGGTGGCGCCCACGGTTCCTGGCAGTGCTCGGCGTCACCGCCTACCGCACGGCGTTCGGCCGGCCGAAGGCATCGTTCGGCCCGCAGCCGGACCCGGTCGGCGGCGTTGCCGTGTGGGTGCTGCCGAATCCCAGCGGTCTGAACGCCCACTACACCGTCGACGGCCTGGCCGCGGCGTTCGCCGAGCTGCGCGCGGCGGCGAGCTGACCAGCGACCTTCGCGACCGGTACGGGTACCACCGGGTGGGGGCTCGGTTCGATCGCATCGCCGGGACGTTACCGGATCGTTAGGTGCAGTGTCGGGTTGCACACAGACCGGAGCGCCATCGGTCCGCTAGGGTGCCGCGGTCTACGGCTCTGGACGGGGGACTGCATGTACGTGGTACTGGCCTGGTTCAGCAACCGCTCAGTACCCACACCGGACCGCGCCGCGGCCCGGGAGCGCGCCGAGGCTGAACTGGCCGGTGTGGTGCCCTCCTCGTACGTGCGCCATGAGTTCGGCGGCGATGACTGGGGGGTCACTGTCCTGCATCGCAGCGAGCAGGGCGCGTACCGGTGGCCCACGGTGGCCGCCGACGACGCGGTGACCACGGTGTCGATGGGCCTGCCGGTGGGTGTGGAGGTCACCGGGGGTCCGGTCGCCCTGGGTCGCCGCATGCTCGCGGGCGAGGACGTGCACCGTACGGTGGTGCCCCCGTTCGCGCTGCTGGCGTGGGATGGCCGCGAGTTCGCGGTCCAGCAGGACTGGCTGGGCATGTGCCGGCTGTTCACCGGGGCGGCGGACGGCGTCACCGTGCTGTGCAGCCGGCCCGGCCTGGTGGCCACCTTCCTGCACGGCCGGCCGCAGGCCGACCCGGACGGCTGGGCGTCCTACGCCGCCGCCGGGATGTTCGGCGGGGACACCTCACCGGTCAGCGGCGTGCGCCTGCTGCGGGCCGGGGAGCGGATCAGCGCCGTGCACCGATCCGGCGGCGGGTGGGACGTACGCACGTCGACCCGGTACGCCGTGGACGACGTGGTCATGTCCGGCTTCGAGGACCAGGGCCGGTCCCTGTCGTCGGTGCTCGATCGGGCCGCGACCGCGATGACCGACGTGGCAGCCGGCGTCGACGCCTTGTACGACGGCGACATCACGCTGGGCCTCTCCGGCGGCAAGGACTCCCGTCTCATCGCCGCGTCGATGGTTTCGGCCGGGCGGCCGGCCCGGTTCTCCACCAACGACGACAGCCCGTCGGAGGGTGAGGTGGCCCGCCGGCTCACCGCTATTCTGCGCGACCAGCGCGGCCTGCCCGTCGAGCACCGCGTGGTGCCCGCCGCCGCACCGGCCAACGTGCTGCAGGTGGGCCTGCGGGAACGCGCGGTCCGGCTGCAGCGCATGTACGACTTCCAGTTCCCGGCCACCTATCTGGTGCGGCCCGCGGTGCGGGAGCGGCTCCGCAACGAAGCCACCCCGGCCACCCTGACCGGCGCGGCGGGCGAGCTGGCCACCGGCGCCTGGTACCCGCGCGGGGATCGCACGCCCGTGGAGCAGCTACTGGCGAAGATTCTCGGCGCGATGCCGGCCGAGGCGGTCGCCGACGGGGTGATGGCGGTCCAGCGGGACCGCATTCTCGGCCTGGTCGCCCACGCGCAAGATCTCGGGCTGCACGACGAACACCTGATCGACTACGTGTTCCTGGCCGACCGGCTGCGGCGCATGTGCACGTCGGCGTACGCGCTGGGCATGGTCACGCCGTTCCTCGCTCCCGGCTTCGTCGCGGCGTCGTTCGCGCTCACCCCGGCCCAGAAGCGGGACCGGCTGCTGCACACCCAGCTGACCGAGCGGCTGGTTCCGGAGTGGGCCGGTGTGCCGTACGCCAACGACGCCACCGGCCCGTCCGCGGAGACCCGGATCTGGGAGGGCGACGGCGTCCGGGTCATGGCCGACCTGCTGGACAGCGCACACGGCGCGATCACCGGCCTGATCCGCCGGCCGGCCGTGGAGCGCGCCCTGGCCCGTGCGGTGCAGCGGAACCGGGCCTGTTCGCGGACGCTGCGCCAGTTCACCTGGCTGGCGGTCGCGTCAGTGCAGCTGGAGCCGGACTGGGTGCGCCCGGTCACCGGCGAAACGTACGCCCGGGTGACCGCGCCGCCGCCCGCCGCCGTGATCCCCCCGCAGCGCCGCCGGCGCTCGTGGCGCAACGCGATGCGCCGTCCGGCGCATACCGCCCGCAAGCTGATCAACCCGTCGTGGTGGGCCGGCCGCTGATCACCGGCGCGTCCGGGTGCGTCCGGCGCGTCCGGGTCCGGCGCGTCCGGGTGCGTCCGGCGCGTCCGGGTGCATCCGGTGACGCCAGGCCCGGCTACGGCTCGATCGCGGTCGCCGGGACCGTGACCACCACCGGCTCGGTGTCGTCGGCGAACGGGGGTGCCGGGCTGTCGGCCGTGGCGAACTGCGTCCGGTAGAGCTCCGCGTACAGACCGCCGGCGGCGACCAGCTCGGCGTGCCGGCCGCGCTCGACGATGCGGCCGTCGTCCATCACCAGGATCAGGTCGGCGTCGCGGACGGTGGACAGCCGGTGTGCGATGACCAGCGCGGTGCGGCCGGACAGCGCCACCGCCAGTGCGCGCTGCACCGCGGCCTCGGATTCGCTGTCCAGGTGTGCGGTGGCCTCGTCGAGGATGACGATCGACGGCTGCTTGAGGAGCAACCGGGCAATCGCGATGCGCTGCTTCTCGCCGCCGGAGAAGCGGTATCCGCGCTCGCCGACCACGGTGTCCAGGCCGTCCGGCAGGCTGCGGACCAGGGCTTCCACCTGAGCGCCGCGCAGCGCCGCCCACATGTCGCCCTCGGTGGCGTGCGGAGCCGCGTACCCGAGGTTTTCCCGGATGGTCTCGTGGAACAGGTGCGAGTCCTGGGTGACCACGCCGATGGTGTCGCGCAGCGAGGCGAGCGTCGCATCCCGCACGTCCACCCCGCCGACCAGCACGGCGCCGTCGGTCACGTCGTACACCCGGGACACCAGCATCGAGGTGGTCGACTTGCCGGCGCCCGAGGGGCCGACCAGCGCGACCATCTGGCCCGGCTCGACGGTGAAGTCCACGCCCTTGAGCACCGGTGCGTTCTCAGTGCGCTCCAGCGCGGCCACGTCTTCGAGAGTGGCCAGCGACACCTCGTCGGCGCTCGGATAGCGGAAGTGCACGTCGCGGAACTCCAGCCGGCCCGCGCCCGGAGGGATCGGTGTCGCGGCCGGCCGCTCGGCGATGCCCGGCCGCAGGTCGAGCACCTCGAAGACCCGGTCGAACGACACCAGCGCGCTCATCACGTCGACCCGGACGTTGCTCAGCGCGGTGAGCGGCCCGTACAGCCGGGTGAGCAGCAGCGCCAGGGTGACCACGGTGCCGGCGGTGACGCTGCCGGTGACCGCCAGCCAGCCGCCCAGGCCGTACGTCAGCGCCTGTGCCAGGGAGGCCACCAGCAGCATCGCGACGAAGAACGTGCGCGAATACATGGCCTGCTGGACGCCGATGTCGCGGACCCGCTCGGCGCGCTCACCGAACCGGGCGGCTTCGGCGTCCGGCCGGCCGAACAACTTGACCAGCAGCGCGCCGGAGACGTTGAACCGCTCGGTCATGGTGGCGCTCATCTTGGCGTCCAGGTTGTACGACTCCCGGGTGATCTCGGCCAGCTTCTTGCCGACCCGGCGCGCCGGGATGATGAACACCGGCAGCAGGACCAGGGACAGCGCGGTGATCTGCCAGGACAGGCTGAACATGACGGCCGCGGTGAGCACCAGCTGGATGACGTTGCTGACCACGCCGGACAGCGTGGAGGTGAAGGCGCGCTGCGCGCCGACGACGTCGTTGTTGAGCCGGCTGACCAGGGCGCCGGTCTGGGTGCGGGTGAAGAACTGCAGCGGCATCCGCTGGACGTGGTCATACACCCGGGTGCGCAGGTCGAGGATGATGCCCTCGCCGATGCGCGCCGAATACCACCGCTGGGCCAGCGACAGGAACGCGTCCACCACCGCCAGCGCGGCGATCACCAAAGCCAGCCGGGTGACCAGCGACGCCGCTTCCGGACCCCCGCCGGTGATGGCGTTGACCACGTAACCGGCGAGCACGGGTGTGGCCACCCCGATGCCGGCCGCGAGCACCACGGTGACCAGGAAGACCGCGATGTCCGCCCGGTACGGCCGGGCGAACCGCACGATGCGCCGGGTGGTGCCGCGGGACAGGCGGTGCCGGCGAACGTCATCCTCGTCGCGGATCGACCGCAGCATCGACCAGCTGGACCAGCTGCTGGACGGACCCATTCCCTTCACCTCCCGGCGTCAGCACAAGTGTGCCCGCCGGGTATGACAACTCCGGAGGGTAAGGGGACTATTCCGGCTCGATGCTTACCGCGGCCAGCTCGGCCAGCCGGCGCGTCTGGGCCTCCCGCTCGGCGCGGTCCTGAGCCTCGTACGTCCGCCCGGACGCGCCCGCGATCAGTGCCTTGATCTCCGCCACCGCGGCCCGGTCGCCGGCCAGCACCGCCGCGGCCAGATCGGACACCGCGGCGTCGAGGTCGGCGACCGGCACCACCGCGGTGGCCAGGCCGAGCCGGTCCGCCTCGTCGGCGGTGATCCGGCGGCCGGTCAGGCAGATCTCCAGCGCCCGGGACTCACCCACCAGCTCGGTCAACCGCTTGGTGCCACCCAGGTCCGGCACCAGCCCGAGGGTCACCTCGGCCATGGAGAACCGGGCGTCGTCGGCGAGCACCCGCATGTCGCAGTTGAGGGCGAGCTGAAAACCGGCCCCGATGGCATGCCCCTGCACCGCCGCGATGCTCACCAGGGAAGGGCGGCGCAACCACGTGAAGGCGGACTGGAAGCCGGCTATCCGTTCCGCGCACTCCTCCGCCGACAAGCGCGAAAGATTCGCAAGCGAAGAATCGCCGGCTCCCCGGGCGACAGACAAGTCGAGACCCGCGGAAAATGCGCGCCCGGCACCGCGGACAATGACCACCCGGACGTCCCCCGGCAATTTCCGGGAAATGTTGCCGAGCTCGGCCCACATGGCCGGAGTCTGCGCATTGAGCACGTCGGGCCGGGACAACGTGATGGTTGCGATCGGCCCGTCCTGCTCGTACCCAACATCTGCCGTGCTGGTCACGCCTTCTTGCGGCGACGTGCGCCGCCACGCTGGCGCAGTTGCACGCCGGACTCGGTCAGCACCCGGTGCACAAATCCGTACGACCGACCGGTCGATGCGGCCAGCGCGCGAATGCTCTCGCCGGAGGTGTAACGCTTGACCAGGTCCTTGGCGAGCGTCTGACGCTCGCTTCCGACGATTCGACGACCCTTCTCAGTGCTGGTGGCTGTGGCTGCCATGCTGATTCCTCACGTCCCAGACGACTGTACGGTTCGATACGGACTCACCTATTAGACCGCCTCGGACGATCATGCGCTAGGCATCCGGCGCCGGGCAGCATGCCCACTTATCACTGTCAGGAACCTGACGATGACCACGCGCATCAATGTCAGACAGTTAGCGGACGGTTCCGAAGAGCACTCACCACCACTCCGGAGCGGGGCCGGCCGGCCCGCGCGGCCGGTTTCCCAAGACCCACGATCACCAGCACAAACATCGACCGAACACCATCCGGAGGCTGGTGACGCAGAGTCAACCGCGCCCTCACCGACAGCTGTACAGCGACGCCCGGCGATCACGGAACGGCGCCCACGAGCCGTCGGACGGGCTCGAATCGATGCCCGCAGTGACCGTCGACCGCGGAAAAATCGCACTGGTTGTGCGGCCCCCGGTTGACAAGCAACGATGCCCATGATCCTGGATCAAGCCGGACAGATCAGGCCAGCTCCACCAGTTCCAGCAGGTCGTCGCTCCACGCGTCCTCGTCGCCGTCGGGCAACAGGATCGCCCGATCCGGCTTGAGCGCCTGCACCGCGCCCGGGTCGTGGGTGACCAGCACGATCGCTCCCGGATAGTTCGCGATCGCGTCCAGCACCTGCTCGCGGCTGACCGGGTCGAGGTTGTTCGTCGGCTCGTCCAGCAGCAGCACGTTCGCCCCCGAGCAGACCAGCGTGGCCAGGGCCAGCCGGGTCTTCTCCCCACCGGAGAGCACGCCGGCCGGCTTGTGCACGTCGTCACCGGAGAACAGGAACGCGCCGAGGATCTTGCGCAGATCGCCGTCGGTCTGCTCCGGCGCCGCGCTGCGCATGTGCTCCAGCACCGTACGGTCGACGTCCAGCGTCTCGTGCTCCTGCGCGTAATACCCCAGCCGCAGCCCGTGTCCCGGCCGCACCTCACCGGTGTCCGGCTCCAGCAGCCCGCCGAGGATCCGCAGCAGCGTGGTCTTGCCGGCGCCGTTGAGGCCGAGGATGGCCACCCGCGAGCCCCGGTCCACCGCCACGCCGACGTCGGTGAAGATCTCCAGCGATCCGTACGACTTGGACAGCCCATCCGCGGTCAGCGGCGTCCGCCCGCAGGGCGCCGGCTGCGGGAAACGCACCTTGGCGACCTTGTCGCCGGCCCGTACCTCCGCCAGCCCGCTCAGCAACCGCTCCGCGCGCCGGGCCATGTTCTGCGCGGCCACCGTCTTGGTCGCCTTGGCCCGCATCTTGTCCGCCTGCGCCAGTAGCGCACCGGCTTTCTTCTCGGCGTTGGCCCGCTCGCGCCGGCGCCGCCGCTCGTCGGTCTCACGCTGCTCGAGGTACGTCCGCCAGCCCACGTTGTAGATGTCCACCACGGCCCGGTTGGCGTCCAGATACCAGACCTTGTTCACCGCCGCCTCGAGCAGCGACACGTCGTGGCTGATCACCACCAGGCCGCCCTTGTGCTGGGCCATGTATCCGCGCAGCCAGGCGATCGAGTCGGCGTCCAGGTGGTTGGTCGGCTCGTCCAGCAGGAGGATGCCGTGGCCGCCCTGCGCCGCATCCCGGAACAGGATGCGGGCCAGCTCGATCCGGCGGCGCTGCCCACCGGACAGGGTGCCGATGGTCTGCGCCAGCACCCGGTCCGGCAGGCCCAGGTTGGCGCAGATCCGGGCCGCCTCGGCCTCGGCGGCGTACCCACCCAGCCCGGCGAACTCGTCCTCCAACTGACCGTAGCGGCGGACCAGCTTCTCGTCCGCGCTCTCCTCCAACTGGATCTCCAGCTTCTGCATCTCGGCCAGCAGGGTGTCCAGGCCGCGCGCGGACAGCACCCGGTCGCGCGCCGTCACGTTCAGGTCCCCAGTCCGCGGGTCCTGCGGCAGGTAGCCCACCTCGCTGCTGCGGGACACCGCACCGGCGTACGGCTGGCTCTCGCCGGCCAACACCTTCAAAGTGGTCGTCTTGCCCGCGCCGTTGCGGCCGACCAGGCCGATCCGGTCACCCGGCTGCACCCGCAAGGTGGTCGGGTTGATCAGGATCCGGGCGCCCGCGCGCAATTCCAGTCCGGTGGCGGTGATCATGGAGGCGTCTCGCTCTCGACGTATCGGCTGACTCAGGACACAGAGCAGCGCCGGCCGGAAGGTATCAACGGTCGGCGCCGGGGCAGGTCAGCCTTCGCAGAGCAGCACCCGGCAAGTGTACCGGGCGTGCCGACGGCGATCCCAACCGATTAATCGGCAAGATCATCGGGTACACCGCGGTCAGCTCTTTCAGCGGCGAGTTCAGCGGCGAGCGAGGACAAGATGGAACTCAACGAGAACGCCCGGATCGACACCAGCCAGATCGACGACCGGCGATCGGGCGGCGGCGGGGGCGGCGGCATCGGCGGCCTGCCGATCGGCGGAGGCGGCATCACCGGGGTGATCGTCACGCTGCTGCTCGCCGTGGTGGGCGGATACTTCGGCATCAACCAGATCGGTGGTGACGCCGGCGCTCCGCAGGCCGGGGACAACACCTCGCTGCAGCAGGAGTGCTCCCAGCCGGACGCGCTGGACCAGATGGAATGCCGCAACACGTTGTTCGTCAACTCGATCCAGGACTATTGGGTGGATGCGTACCCGCGGTACTTCAACGAGCCGTACCAGCCGTCCCGGACGGTTTTCTTCGCCAATGCGGTCCGCACCGCCTGCGGTGCCGCCGACTCCGGCGTCGGGCCGTTCTACTGCCCCGCCGACGACCGCGTCTACATCGACCTCAGCTTCTACCGGGTGCTCGCCGACCAGCTTGGCGCGCCGGGTGAGTTCGCCCAGCCGTACGTGCTGGCCCACGAGTACGGCCACCACATCCAGGACATCTCCGGCACCGAGGCGCAGATGCGCCGCCAGCAGCAGCGCGACCCGGACCAAGCGAACGAGCTGTCGGTCAAGCTGGAACTGCAGGCCGACTGCTACGCCGGGGTGTGGGCGAAGAACGCCACCGGCACCGACGACGGCAGCGGCCAGAAGATCTTCACCAGCATCACCGAGCAAGACATCCAGGAGGGCCTGGACACCGCGGCGAAGATCGGCGACGACTTCCTGCAGCAGCGCAGCGGCGGCACGGTGAACCCAGCGGAGTTCACCCACGGTACGTCCGCCCAGCGGCAGCAGTGGTTCCGCACCGGGTACGACTCCGGCGACCCGACCAGCTGCGACACCTTCAAGCCGGGCGCGGTGTCCTAGGCCGGGTCCCGCACCAGGATCTCCACCGCACGTGCCTGGGCCACGGCCGCCACCAGCACGGCGTGCCGTGGCTCCGGCACGTCCAGGAAGCGGTCGGCACGCAGCTCGGCCAGCGGCGCCAGCTCGCGGGCGGCCAGGATGGCGTCCACCGCGGCCCGATCTCCGCCGGTGACCAGCGCGCGCATTGTGCGTACCTCCGGCAGCAGCACCCGCTGCACGATCGCCGCACCGTCGGCCGCAGCCGCGCGGGCCTGGTTGTCCCGGCGGCGCGCGAACCGCTGTTGCGACCAGCCACCCGCCGCCGTGCGCCCCTGCACGTAATGCGTGTCGACCTTGGACGCGATCAGCTCGTCGCCGTCCGCGACACCGGCCGCCACCGCACCCTTGCGGGCCAGCAGCAGCCCCAGTCGCCGGGCCTGCGGCGCGACGTCGAGAAGAGCATCGATCGACGGTACGGTGGGTGCGCCGGGCGGCGGTCGCACGGTGGCGGTGGCGCCGTCCGCCGCGGTCAGCGTCAGCCCGTCGGCGGCGTACGGCCCGTGCCGGCTCGCGAAGTTGTCCAGCCACCGCGCCAGCCGTTCGGGCGCCACGTCCACCCAGCGACCACCCCCGGCGGCCGGTCGTCCTCGCACGTGCACACCCTATGTCGCCGCGCGCGGCGCGTTGGCATCCTAGGAGGCTAGGTCTATTAAGATCAGCACGTGACGGATCTTGCGGCGGCGGTGCTCGCCCGGCTGGTGCCCGCGTTCGAGGCCGCCCGGGACCCCGGCCGTGCGGCCGGCCAGGCGGCGTACATGCGCGACCGACATCCGTTCCTCGGCCTCACCATGGCGGCGCGCCGCACCCTGGAGCGCACGGTGCTGGCCGGCCTGCCCCGCCCGTCCGAGGATGACCTGAGCGCCATCGCGCACCGCTGCTGGGAGCTGCCCGAGCGCGAGTACCAGTACTTCGCCTGCGACCTGCTCCGCGCCCAACTGCGCGTGCCGGGCCCCGGCTTCCTGGCCACGCTGCACACGCTGATCACCACGAAGTCCTGGTGGGACACCGTCGACCCGCTGGCCACCCGGGTGGTGGGCGGCCTGGTCCGGCGTCATCCCGGCCTGGTGGCCACGATGGACGACTGGTCCGCCGAGGACGACCTGTGGCTGGTCCGGACCGCGATCCTGTATCAGCTGCACTACGGCGCCGGCACGGACACCGAGCGGCTCTTCGGCTTTTGCACGCGGCAGGCCGGCCACCCCGACTTCTTCGTCCGCAAGGCGATCGGCTGGGCGCTGCGGCAGTACGCCCGCACCGACCCGGAGGCGGTGCGGACGTACGTCGACCGGCACCGCGACGAGCTGTCGTCGCTGTCGGTCCGCGAGGCCACGAAACACCTCTGAGCAGTCGCCTGCGCCACCCCTTGAGCTGCCACCCACCGACCTCGCAACAGCGCCATGGCCGCCGCCACCAGCACCGCACCGCAGGCCGATGGCCGGCGGCGCCACCGCACCCCACAAGCAGGCCGATGGCCGGCGGCGCCACCGCACCTCACAGCAGGCCGATGGCCAGAGCCGCGATCACCGCGCTCGACACCAGCGCGGTGATCAGCCGGCCGCGCTCGCCGGTCAGCAGGCGCCCGACCAGCGACCCACCGCCGGCGACCAGCAATTGCCAGCTCGCCGACGCGAGGAACGCCCCGGCCACGAACCAGACGCCGCCGCCGGTGCCGCCCCGGCCCAGCACCAGCGCCGTGAAGTAGATCACGGTGGCCGGGTTGAGCAGGGTCAGACCGAGGATCCCGAGGTACGCGCGGAGCACGCCGACCGGCTGTGCCCGCTGCGCCGGGATGCGATGGCGTTGCCGGACCGCACCGGCGGCGGTCCAGGCGGCGAGCGCCAGCAGCACCGCGGACGCGACCCAGCGCAACGGACCGGCGATCGGGGCGATGACCCCGGCGACGGCCGCTCCCCCGGCGACGGCGACCAGCGCATAGATGCCGTCGGCGGTGGCCGCGCCCAATCCGGCGGCGGCGCCCACCCGCAGCGAGACGCGCGCACTGAGGTTCGCGATCAGGACGGCGATGGCACCCACGGGCACGGCGATGCCATAACCGGCGGCGACGCCGGCCAGGAACGCGGCGCTCACGACGGCGGGGAGGTGACCGCCGTTCCGCCCGCGCCGGTCTGCTGTCGCGCGGCCGATCGGCCGGCGACATCAGGGACCGTGCGGAGCGGGAAACGTTCGATCACCGGCTCATCATCGCGATTCCGCGGCCGTCCAGCCAGGCATTTTCGAAGCGTGCCGCGGCCGGGACCGGCCGAGCCCGGGATGGCCGGGCACCGGCGGGCGGGGCTCGCGGACGCAGCCCAGGCTGCATACCGGCCGGGGCGCGGCGCGGCCCGGAACGGCCGATACCAGCACCGCGCGACGGCGCGGCGTGGTGCGGCTCACGTTCCAGCGGCGGTGGTGCCACCGATAGGGTCCCACCCATGCCGGTGGTGTCCGAACTGATCCTGATCCGCCACGGGCAGAGTGCGTCCAACGTGGCGTTCCCCGCGGCCGACGCCGAGGGCTCGCTCGAGTCGGGCCTCACCGGGCGCGACGCCGACGTGGAACTCACCGACGTCGGCCGCCGGCAGGCGGCGGCGGTCGGTGCGTGGCTGGCCGGGTTGCCGGCCGGGCGGCGGCCCGAGGTGGTGATCACGTCGCCGTACCTGCGGGCCCGCGAGACGTGGCGGCTGGCGGCGGACGCCTCCGGGCTGTCCCTGCCGCTACCGGTGACCGATGACCGGCTGGTCGACCGGATGATGGGCGACCTGGAGATGATGACCCGCGCGGCGATCGTGCAGCGGTATCCGGACGAGCTGGCCCGGCTGAAGACCGACGGTGTCTACCAGTACCGGCCGCCGACCGGCGAGTCGTTCGGGGACATCGCCAAACGGCTCACCTCGTTCCTCGACGACCTCAACCGCGACCACGCGGGCAAGCGGGTGGTGGTCGTAGCGCACGACTCCGTCGTGCTGATGGCGCGGGTCGTCATCGAGGGCCTGGACTGGGAGCGGACCGCGGCGGTGGAGGCCGAGCGCGGGGTGCGGAACGCGTCGATCACCCGCTTCGACGGCACGTCCGGCCGGCTCGTCCTGGACCGCTACAGCGTCGTGGACCACCTGCCGGAGGAATCGGCCGCGCCGCCCGACCAGGCGTCGCCCCCGGACACCGCCTGACGGGAGCACCGCTGCGCCGGCCGACGGCGAGCGGCGTCGTCAGACGTTGAAGCCCAGCGCCCGCAACTGGTCGCGGCCCTCGTCGGTGATCTTGTCGGGCCCCCACGGCGGCAGCCACACCCAGTTGATCCGGAAGTCGTTGACGAGCCCGCCCCCGGGCCCCTGGGTGAGCGCCTGCCGGGTCTGGTCCTCGATGACGTCGGTCAGCGGGCATGCCGCCGAGGTCAGCGTCATGTCCAGGGTGGCCACGTTGTCGTCGTCGACGTACGTGCCGTAGACCAGACCGAGGTCCACCACGTTGATGCCCAGCTCGGGGTCCACGACGTCCTTCATCGCCTCCTCGATGTCGGCGATCGACGCCTTCGGCCCCCCCGGCCCGGAGGACGGTGCGGCACCGGTAGCGGACGACGGGGCGGCGACCTCGGCCGCCAGCTCCTTCTTCCACTCCGGTTCGATGGTCTCCGGAACAGCCTTGTCCGTCATGCCTTCACCTCCATGCCGGCGCGCGCCGCGGCGTCCTTGAACGCCATCCACGGCAGCAGCGCACACTTCACCCGGGCCGGGTAGCGGGCCACCCCGGCGAATGCCACCCCGTCGCCGAGCAGTTCCTCGTCCGGCTCGACCTGGCCGCGGCCGTGCATCAGCTCGACGAACGCGTCGTGGATGCGGAACGCCTCGGCCGCCGGCCGCCCGGTCAGCAGCTCGTGGAGCACCGACGCGGACGCCTGGCTGATCGAGCAGCCCAGACCGTCGTACGAGATGTCGGACAGGTCCCCGGTGACCCGGACGGTCACCTCGTCGCCGCAGGTCGGGTTCACGTGGTGTGCCTCGCCGGCAAACGGCGCCCGCAGACCCCGCCCGTGCGGATGTTTGTAGTGGTCCAGGATGATCTCCTGGTACAGCTGGTCGATCATCAGCCGAACACCCTCCGCACCCGCTCGATCCCCCGCGCCAGCGCGTCGATCTCCTCGGTGGTGGTGTAGAGGTAGAACGACGCCCGGGTCATCGCCGCGACCCCGAACCGGGCACAGACCGGCCGGGCGCAGTGGTGACCCACGCGAACCTCAACACCGAGATCGTCGAGAATCTGCCCGACGTCGTGCGGGTGGATGCCGGCGACGTCGAACGACACCGTACCCCCGCGCCCGTCCGGCCCGCCCGGCCCGAAGACCCGCACGCCGGGGATGTCGGCCAGCGTCTTGAGGGCGTACGCGGTGATCTCCTGCTCGTGCCGGTGGATCGCGTCCATGCCGATGCCGGACAGGTAGTCCACCGCGGCGCCGAGCCCGATCGCCTCGGCGATCGGCGGGGTGCCGGCCTCGAACCGGGCCGGCGGCGCCGCGTAGGTGGTCCGCTCCATCGTCACGGTCTCGATCATCGATCCGCCGCCGAGGAACGGCGGCATGTCCGCGAGCAGTGCGGCCCGTCCCCACAGCACGCCGATCCCGGTCGGGCCGAGCATCTTGTGCC
>DASSAL010000307.1:0-4748 GCA_035685405.1 Actinoplanes sp.
GCGGTCGCGTCCCAGGAGCGGTGTATATGGCGACGTGGCGCGGCTCCGTGATCGTCGATGTTGAGCCGCGTCGACGGCGGGTTGGTTGACCTGATTGGTGTGTCGGCGGATCGGTGTGGGTGGATCGAGGAGTTGGCGGCGCAGTCTTGGAGTAGCCGGGTTCCGGTGGTGGTGACGGTGAAGCCGCGCCAGCCGCGCGAGGCCCGGTCCAGGACCGCCCAGACCAGGGACACGCAGCTGGTCTCGCCGGGGAGCCGGCCGATGACCTTGACCCGGCGGCGGGTCTCGCCGAAGGTGCGTTCGATGAAGTTGGAGTGCCGGATGCGGTGCCAGTGCTCCCGGGGGAAGCGCAGGTACACCGTCAGGGCTTGCCGGTCGGCCAGCAGCGCACGCACGGCGGCCGGGTACGCCGCGTGGTAGGCGGCGGCGAAGGCCTGAATGCGTTGCTGTACAAGGGCTTCGGCCTTCTCGCCGGGTGGTACGTCGGCCGGCACGTCGAAGATCGCCCAGTACGCGGCCTTGACCTCGGCCTGGGCGCGGGCGGGCACCTTCGCGAGCAGGTTGCGACATCGATGAATCAAACAGCGTTGGCGCACCGCGCGGGCCATGGTGCGGTCGATCGCGCCGACCAACCCGGCCGCGCCGTCACTGATCACGAAACGGGGTGGGCGCAGGCCGCGTGCCGTGAGCCCGTCGAGGACGTCGTCCCAGGCGTCGTTGCCCTCGTTGCCGGCCGGTTCCAGGCCGACCAGCACCGGCTTACCGGTGGTCGTGATGCCCCACCCGGCCAGCACCGGTTCGGCGCGGGTGCCGGCGTGCATCTTGAAGTGCGAGCCGTCCAGGAACAGGTAGTCCAACTCCACCTCGTCCAGGCGGCGGGTGCGCCAGGCGTCGAACTCGTCGCGGATTGCCTGGCACACTCGCGACACCGTTGACTTGGACAGCGCCGCCTGCGGGCCCAACGCGTCGGCCAGGCACGCTTCTACATCGCGGACCAACAGGCCCCGGACGAACCCGGCGATCACCAGCGTCTCCAACGCGTTGGTCTTGGACACCCCGGTGCCGAACAACCGGGCGACGAACCTCTCGTCGGCGCCGCGCAGCTTCGGCCGCTGCAGGGTGACCGGCCCGGCGGTGGTCTTCACCGTGGTCGGGCAGAACCCATTGCGGGACCCGGGCCGCGCCTCTGGCACATCGGCGCGACGCTGGTAGCGGGCCCGGCCGAGGAACTCCTCGACCTCCGCCTCCATCGCCGCCTGCATGATCAGCCTGGCGCCCAGGCGGGCGACGTCCCCCAGGATCTCGGCCAGCTCCCGGCCGGAACCGAACAGTACATCCATCTCCCCGCGGATCTTGTCCGTAGGTGATACTCGTACAGGCACGGGCGTAGTCCTTCCGATACAGACTTTGGTCGGTCTTGTACGGAACCTACGCCCGTCGTCATTTACACCGGCCCATGGACGCGACCCCGCCACCGGGCCAAATGTGGCAGGCTCCCTGGTGTCGTCGAGGCCACTCCCTCGCGGCGCCGGCCACGGCCCTCGGGCAGGTGGGGCGCGGCGAGTAGCAGGCCATCGACACAGGCGGTCCTGACCCGGGCGGGACCGCCGCACTTCTTTCACCGGCTGTGGTGGTAGAGGTCAGGGCGTGGAGCGCCGTTTGTAGGCAGACGACCCGGCCAGGAGCGAGGATGCGGACGCGGATGCGCCGGAGCAGGGTCGGCGACGCCCTGACCGTTGCGTCGTTCCTGCGGGGAACGGGACGGCGGTCAGGGGTCAGCGGTTGTTGTATGCCTCCACCACCGAGGCCGGGATACGGCCGCGCTCGGACACCTCCCAACCGTTCTTGATCGCCCACTCGCGGATCGCCTGATTCGTCTCCCGGCTGGTCGCCCGTGACACCGGCGCCGCCGTCCGCCCGGCGGCAAGCACGCCGCCGACTGTATCCATATCCGCCAACGGGTGGCCGCCGATGTGTTCGCGATACCCAGCGCGCTACTGGGGGCGACAGTACAAGTTCGTCCCGTACGACGATCATATAGTCACGGTCGGCGTCGGCCCTCGGACACGGACCCCACGCTTCAAGACCGGCCGCAACCACTGCCGCAGTTAAGACAAGGCGACCAGTCCACCTTGCCAGGCCCCGTGGCCGCGGCTAATTGCGGTCGACAACACACCTGTCTATCCGACAGTGAGCGGCGCGGTTGCCGCTGTAGTGGATCGATCAAGAGGTCATTTGCGAGACCGCGGCGCAGGTAGATCGTCGGCCGGACACGACGGAACGGATACTGACGTCGTCTCCGGGAATGCCCGCCGTCTGGCTCGGCGGAACCATCGCCGTGGCCACTGGTGTCGTCCGCTCTGCGGTGTGGTCGTTCCGCCGGGCGCGCTGCTAGTCGTGGCGCTTCCCACGCGCATCCTGGGAACAGGTTGAACCTAAGCCAGCACGCCTGTTCGCCCGGCGACCGTTGCAGTGGCCATCCGACGGGCACTGGCCGCCATCTGGCAGCCGCGCCGGCCAGCTCCCGCGTTCGTGCTGGCGCTCTCCGAAGAGCTGCGTTGACCCGTCCGTAGCGAGCGTTATCGGCGGCAGACATCCCATGTTTTCCGGTGTCAAGAGCTGGCGTGGAGATGGGCCCGGGCGGTGGTCTCGTCGTAGGCGGTTCTGGTTTGAGGCAGCCGTGGAGGATGCCGACGAGGCGGTTGCCGAGCTGGCGTAGGGCGGCCTGGTGGCCGGTGCCGCGTTCGCGTGGGATCGGTCGTAGGCGCGGGCGTCGGGTGAGCCACGCATGGCGCAGAACGCCCACTGATGCACGGTGTCGGAGAGACGCCGGTTGCGGGCGTAGCGGGCCAGCACGATCCGGCGGCTGCCAGGCGTGCGGGTGATCGGTGAGGTGCCGGCGCCGTGTGCCGGGATGTTCGTAAGAACCGGCACCACTCGTGGATCTTGACCCGCCGGTGGTGCCGGCGCAAACCGGCGTGACGTCCGGAAGCATGCCGGACGGGACGTGTCGGCGCGTCGGGGCATGATGCAACGTCTCGCGCCGTGCCGCTGGTCCGTCGTTCTATGTATGCGGCTGCACGACGTCGTGCTCGTAGGCCCACGCGGTGGCCGCTGATCGGGTCGACACGCCGAGCTTGCCGAAAATATTGGCCAGGTGACGGGCCACCGTCTTGTCGCTGAGGAACAAGTCGCCGGCGATCGACCGATTGGTTTTGCCGGCCGCGACCAGACGCAGCACCTCGACCTCGCGGGCGGTCAGCCCGCCCGCGGCGGGCGACGGCGCCGGCCGTAACAGGCTCTCCACGCCGGCCAGATCCGGGCCGGCGCCCAGCTGCTGGAACATCCAGCGGGCCGCGTCGAACTCCATCTCGGCGCTGTCCAGGTCACCGAGCCGTCGGCAGGCGAGCCCGATGAGGACACGGGTGCGGGCGGCGTCGTACGGTGCGTCGGTCTCGTGCCAGGTCTGCCACGCGGTGCGCAGCTCGGCGAGCGCGGCGGTCGGGTCGGCCTCGGTGAGCAGCACGTGCCCGTTGGCGCGGGCGGCCGCCGCGTGCAGCAGCGGGGCGCCGAACTCCGTGGCGATCTGCGACAGCTCGTTCGCGGCGGCCCTGGCCGCGACCGCGTCGCCGCTGGCAAGGGCGAGCTCGACGTACGCCGGAAGCAACCGCGCCCGGCTCACCGGGTCGCGCGCCTCGCCCAACACCCGCCGCATCATGGCCTTCGCGTCGTCCAGCCGGCCTTGGACCAGGCGAAGCAGGACCAGTCCCGGTTGCGGCTCCCGCCCGCGCTGGCCGGCCTGGCGGTAGGCCTCCTCAGCCTCGCCGAGCGCGCCGCGAAGCCGGTGCAGCTCACCCACGGCGTAGAACGCCATGCCGGCGGCCGGCCTGCGGCCGAGCCGCTCACAGGCACGCACCGCCTCATCCAGGGCGTCGGACCACTCGCCGTGCAGCTGCATGATCTCGGCGCGGTGCACCAGGCACTGGCCGCGGTAGGGCACCAGATCCGGCTGAGCCTCGCACCACCGGGTCAGGGCCGCCGTCCATTCCTGGGCCCGCCGCTGGTCGAAGACCTCCTGACAGGCCAGGATGGCGGCGCAGTAGGCGATCCCGACGTTGACCGGGGACACCTCGCTGGCCGTGATCGCGACCATGACCTCGTCGAGGAGGGCCAGCCCGTCGCCGGTCTTGCCCAGCGCGATCAGCGCCTGCCCCTTGCCGAGCCGGGCCAGCGCCATGGCATCTGAGTCGTCGAAGCGGTCGGCCATCTCGGTGAGCCGACTGAACCGGTCGTACGCGGTCGCCGCCTCGCCGGCCATGAGGCTGCGCAGGGCGTCGGGCACCAACAGATAACCCCGCGCGATGCAGTCGAGCCCGGACTCGTCGAGCAGCCGCTCGGCCCGCGCGAACCAGCCGCCGGCACGCGCCGTCTCACCCTGGTTCATGAAGCCCATGCCGAGGTGGAACCCGCAAAGCGCCGCCCGGTCCACGTAACCTTCGTCCGCGTACGCCCGGTAGGCGCGGGCCCAGGCGTCGGCACTCTCGTCATCCCTGCCGACGAGGTAGGCGGCGACAGCCAGCCGCTCGAGATCCGCCGGGCCGAGCGGTACCTGGCGGTCGGCCGCGCAGAGCCCGGTGCACGCGGCCGTCCAGGCCCGGCGGGAGAACGCCTCCCGGCCCTGCTCCAGCGGATCAGCCGTGGTCACGTGGTCACTCCTGCGCCCGCGGCGGGACCGGCGACCCTGTCAC
>DASSAL010000308.1:0-2679 GCA_035685405.1 Actinoplanes sp.
GGTGCGGCGCCGAGTCGGGCGCCGACCACGCCGGTGGCTTCGGTGGCGCCGGTGTCCCGCTCCACGACCGCCCGGCCGGAGCGCGAACAGGCGGCCCGGCCCGACGCCCCCCGGCCGGCCGATCCGGCCGGCCCGGCCTCCGCGCGCCGCACCCGGCCGGCCACCCGGTCCCCGCAGCCCGAGGCGCGGCCGTACGGCCCGTTCGCGTGCGAGCGGCAGATCGCGGTCGACTGGGAGACCACGCTCCTGGTCGGCCAGTGCCACGCCATCGGGCCGAAGGTCCAGTTCCAGGCGGTGCTGACGCCGGCCGGTACCGGCACCGCCACGGTGACGGTGGCGCTGCGGTCGGGTGGCCGGACGGTAGCCGGTCCATACCGCTGCGCCGGCCTGGTCTTCGCCGAACGGGGTACCGCGCGCGAGTGCGGGCCGTGGGCGAGCGGCGCCGTGCGAGGCCGGCGGTACTCGGTGCGGATGACATGGGCGTTCGTCCGGGACGGCCGGACCGTCAACGGGGCGAAGGAGGGCAGCGCGTTCACCTTCTGATCCGGTAGGGTCCGCGCCGATGAGAAAGCCGTTCGTGATCGGCTTGTCGCTGGCCGTGCTGGCCGCCACCGGGATGGTGCTGATCGCCCGGGCGGACGCGGCCACCGTGCCGGCATACCACCCGACCCGGCTGGCCCCGGGTGCGTGACGCCCGTCGACGTACAACCTGTTCCAGCCGTCCGCTTCGGCGAAACGCACGTGGCGGGTGGGCCAGGCGGAGCGGCTGGCCGCCTACCCGACCCAGTACGAGTACGCCGCGGTGATCGACTTCAACCGCCCCGACCCGAAGACTGTCACCTGGAACGCCACCTACGGCGAATACGTCACCAGCTGGCCGGTGACCGTCCGGCGCGGTTCAGCCATCTTCCTGCACATCAACGGCAAGGGCTCGACCGCCGGCTGCGTGTCGCTCGGCCGGACCGATCTGCTGCGCGTGCTGAAGTGGCTGGACCCGGCGAAGAAGCCGCGGATCGTGATGGCACCCCTGTCGGAGATCGGCAAGGCCTGAAAGACGCTCAGCGAGTGAACCGAGGTGCTGGGCGGAACGCCGGAAGGGCCGGCGAGGAGTCGCCGGCCCTTCTCGTCGGTCAGTCCACCGCCGCGGCCATCGCCGGGAGGTAGCCGTTGGTGTAGCCGGCCGTGTTCGGGTGGAACGAGTCGGTCGGCGGCAGGATGGTCAGGCCGTTGATCCAGGGCGAGGTGGCGCAGGCGCCGTGGCCCTGGAAGTCGTCGCGGACATCGACGAAGGTGAACCCGGCCGCCGCCGCCCGGTCGGCGATGATGCCGGCCAGGTCGTCCGCGCCGGCGTTGAGAGCGCGCCGCTTGGTCAGGCTCATGCCGGTGGTCAGGCAGACCGGCCGGGAGACGTCGAAGAGGCGGGGATAGCCCATCACGAAGACCCGGGCGTTCGGCGCCTTCTCGCGGATGGCGCGGTACGTGCGGTCCAGCGCGCCGGGTAGCGTGCCGGTGATGCGGTCGCGAGCCTGGTTGATCTTGGCGAGGCAGGTGGAGTCGCTGCCGAACGTGCACGAGATGACCGTGTCGGCGAAGCCCGCGTCGTTGCCGCCGATGGTGATGGTGATCAGGTCGGTGCTGCCGTTCAGATAGGGCACCTGACGGGACAGCACGTCACCGGTCTTGGCGCCGCCGCACGCGACGGTCCGGTAGGAGGCGGGGTCGTTGCGGGCCGCCCACTGCGTCGTGTAACTGCGCGAACTGCGCAGGCACAGGCCGGCCTGACCGGGCGCGCCCACTCCGGACGAGTAGGAGTCACCCATGGCGATGTAGTCGATGTCGTCGGCCGCCGCGGCCGCCGGTGCGGCGGGGATGAGGATGAGAACGGTCGAGGTGACGAGGCAGGCGAGGACGGTGGTGCGTCTGCTCATCGGTGGCCTCCGGTCCACAGGGGATGGGAAGCCGAAGCGCTCCGGTTACCGCACAGTAAGTCAAGGGGCCGAGAAAAGAAACATGATGAAGTTTCTATTAAGTCCGAGTAAAATGCATCGCTGTGACCAGTGATGATCTCGGTCCGTGACGTCCCGTTCACACTCTCATCCTCGCCACAGCGGGTCCTCAGCGAGCGTCCAGGAACTCGATCTAGCGTCGACCGCATGGATCGGGAACGGGCGGACCGGGTCGTCAGAGCGCTGCGCGGACGCAACGTCTTTGCTCACGTGAAGCTGCCGCACGCCGGGATCACCCGGTACGGGATCCGCGTCGTGCTGCCGGACGGCCGCGAGGCGGTGTGGGACAACGACGGCACCGCCGGGCTCGAGGCGCAGATCATGCGCAACGGGATCCTGGTCGGGTTCGTCCCGTCGATCCCGGGTTCGGAGAACTTCGGCGAGGCGGAGATCGTCGAAGCGATCGCCGGCGCCGACTACGACCAGCCGGTCGGGCGTTCCCGGCCGGCGACGCCACGGCCGGCACCGCGCGGTGCCGAACCGGTCCGCCCGCCGATCACGCTGGCGCAGCGGCTGCGGGGCAGCTTCCGGCCCTACTGAGCCGGCAGCGGCAGCTCCAGGCGTACGGTGCCGCGCAGGTCCAGCACCATCCGGTCCGGGGTGCGCACCACCCGCAGCACCACGTCCTCGCACCCGGGGCAGCGGCCGACCAGCCCCGGCGCCGGACCCCACA
>DASSAL010000309.1:0-15293 GCA_035685405.1 Actinoplanes sp.
GACCACCGCGGCCCGCAGGAACCGGCGGTGGTCTGCCCGGTGGCCGACCCGGCGCCGCCGCGTTGCGACGACGGTCCGTACGGCCGCGGCACCGGCGGCCGGCTCAGCTACACGCTGGACGTGCCGCGCGCCGGCCGCACGGTGTGGTTCGCGGTGGCCGGTTCCGACGACGGTGTGGCCGCGGCCACCGCGGAGTCGCGGCGGGCGCTGCGGGCGCCGGGCGGGGCGCTGCTGCGCAAGCTGGCCGACCGCGCCCGCATCGCCGCGCGTACCCGGGTCGACCTGCCCGGCGACCGGCTGCTGCAGCGCAGCGTCGAGTGGTCCAAGCAGAACCTCGCCGACTCGGTTCAGGAGGCGCGTGACCTGCAGGTGTTCGCCAGCCACGAAGGGCGGGAGTTCCCGCCGCCGGCCGGCACGGTGGACGTCGCCCGGTGGGTCGGCGCCGGCTGGCCCGACTACCCGTGGATCTTCGCCACCGACGCCGAGTACACCGCGTTCGCGTCGGTCGCGGCCGGCCAGTTCGAACCGATCAAGGCCCACCTGCGGGCGCTGCGCGACATCAGCGAGATCGTCAACGGCCGGACCGGCAAGGTGGTGCACGAGGTCACCCCGGACGGGCAGGTCTACTTCGGCGCCAACGAGGACCCCGGTAACACCGACGAGAGCGCGAAGTTCCCCAGCACGGTCGCGCTGATCTGGCGGTGGACCGGCGACGACGCGTTCCTCGGCGAGATGTACGCCAGCTCCGTGCGCGCCATGCGGTACGTGACGGCGCTCGATGCCGACGGCGACGGCTGGCCCGAGGGACTGGGCAACGTGGAGCGGCCGGGCATGGGCGAGGAGAAACTCGACGTGGCCGTCTACACCATCCGGGGGCTGCGCGACCTGGCCGACCTGGCGTCCGCCCGCGGCGACCGCACGACCGCCCGCTGGGCCACCGCGCAGGCGGACCGCCGCCAGCGGGTGTTCGAGCAGACCTGGTGGTACGGCGGTGACGCCGACGCGTACGCCGACTCGCTGAGCGATCCGGGCAACGTCAAGGTGTTCCAGCGGCACTGGACCGGCCTGACGCCGATGGAGGCCGAACTGCCCGGCGGTCCGCTCGCCGCCACGCGTCACGCGCACATCGCGCTGGCGCAGCGGGAACGGGACTGCTACACCGGCGAGTTCGGCCTCTTCCACACCGGCAGCGGGCCGACCAGCGCGCCGGCCGGCAACACCGGCCCGGCCTGCGACAGCGTGGTGTCCACCGTGCCGGCCGAGCGGGCCACGTTCTCGCTCAACACGGCGGTGATGGCGGTGGCCGAGGGCAACTACGGGCGGCTCGGACCGCAACGCCGCTACACCACCGGCAACGCCCGCATCCAGCTCGACCCGGCCGTGTGGGAGATGCCCGGCGCGATGCCGGAGGTGGCGCCGTCGCCGGACTTCGTCGCCAACATCGAGCGGGACTTCCTCAGCCGGTCCAGCGTGCTGCAGGCGTGGGGCGCCTACGGGGTGCTCTGGCCGGTGGTGCGCCAGCAGCTCGGCGTCGACCCGGACCTCGGCCGCGGGCGGCTGTCGGTGGTGCCGGCCCTGCCACCCGGCCAGCACCGCATCGCCGGGTACGACATCCGCCTCGGCCGGGGATCGCTCGACGTGACGGCGACCCGGACCGCGCGCACCGTCACCGTCTCGGTGCGGGCGGCGGTCCGGGCGAAGCTCACCCTCGGCGCGGTGCTACCGGCCGGCGCGACCGTGGCGGCCGTGCGGCTGGACGGGCGGCCCGCGGCGTACCGGCAGCGGAGCACCGCGCGTGGCAGCGAGGTGCTGCTGCCGGCGGGTACCGGCGGACGGCACACGCTGGAGGTGGTGCTGCGCTGACCGGCCCGGCCGGTGCGTCAGGATGTGCCGGGACGCATGAGCTTGTCCGTCTCGCCGAAGGCGAAGCCACGGGACCGGATCAGCTCGGTGTCGTCGAACCCCCAGCTCACCTTGTCGACGACGGCGACCACCCCGGCGACCTCCTCGGTCAGCTCGACGATCAGCCGGGCCACGCTGCGGCTCTCCACCCGGCCGGTGAGCGTCACCGTGCCGTGTGCGACGTCCACCTGAACCGTCAGCGGGTCGATCCACAGGGTGCGGCGGAGCACGGTGTCGATCACGTCGTCGCGGATGTCGGTGTCCGGACGGGTGTGCATGCGCAACAGATCGCGGCGGGACACGATGCCGACCAGCCGCCCCTCGGCATCCACCACCGGCATCCGCTTGACCCGCTCGCTCTCCAGCCGGCGCGCCGCGGCGATCACGGAGGTCTCCGGGCTGACGGTGACCGCCGGCGCTGTCATCAGGTCGGCCGCGGTGACCGCTTGCGCCTTGGCGGCCGCGCGGCGCGAGCTCCGGACGATGCGCGGACGGTCGGTCTGACCGACCGCCTCGATCTTGTGCAGCAGGTCGGCCTCGGACACCAGCCCCAGCACGCGTCCCTCGTCGTCGACCACCGGCGTGGCACTGACCCGCCGATCGACCAGCGTGTCGACGACCTCCCGATAGGTGGTGTCGGGCGCGACCGACGCCACATCCCGGGTCATCACGTCCTGCACGGTCCAATGTCTCATCGGCCCTCCCAGCTCGCGTCCAGCCGTCATCATGGCCCGGCGACGCGTCAGCGGGCAGCGCCGCGATGCGCCTGCCGTCCCGATCAAGCATCCCGCATCAACCGGCCCGGTGGCAGCGCCGGAGGTCCCACCGCCGGAGGCCGACCGGCTCTGCCGGACACGCACCGGCGGCACGGCGTGCGCCGGCCGGCGGATGCGAAGATCAGGCATGGTCGCGTTCCGCTCCGCGGGCCGGTTGCTGCCCGGGCTGGCCGCCCTGCGCGGATACCGGCGGTCCTGGCTGCGCGGTGACGTGCTCGCCGGGCTCACCGTGGCGGCCTATCTGGTGCCCCAGGTGATGGCCTACGCCGGTCTGGCCGGGCTGCCGCCGGTGACCGGCCTCTGGGCGATTCTGGCGCCGCTGGCGCTGTACGTGCTGCTCGGCTCGTCGCGTCACCTGTCGATCGGTCCGGAGTCCACCACCGCGCTGATGACCGCCGCGGCGATCGCGCCGTTGGCCGGCGGCGACCCGGGCCGCTACGCCGCGCTGGCCGCGGCTCTGGCGGTGCTGGTGGGCGTGCTCTGCCTGATCGCGTTCGCCGCCCGGCTCGGCTTCGTCGCCGACCTGCTCTCCAAGCCGGTGCTGGTCGGATACATGGCCGGTGTGGCGGTCGCGATGATCGTCGGCCAGCTCGACGAGCTGACCGGCGTGCCGGTCAGCGGTGACAGTATCCCGGCGGAGATCGCTTCGTTCGTGCGCCGGCTGCCGCAGATCCACCCGGAAACGGCCGTGTTCGCCGCACTGCTGTTGGTCCTGCTGTTCCTCGGGCAGTGGCGATTTCCCCGGCTGCCGATGCCGTTGGTCGCGGTCGTGCTGGCCACCACCGCGGTCGTGGTGTTCGACCTGCAACGGCACGGCATCGCCGTGGTCGGCGCCGTGCCCGGCGGTCTGCCCAGCCCGGCGCTGCCCGAGCTCGGCGACCTGAACGACCTGCTGCTGCCGGCGGTCGGTGTGCTGGTGGTGGGCTACACCGACACGGTGCTGACCGCCCGGGCGTTCGCCGTCCGCGGTGGTCATCCGGTCGACGCGAACCAGGAGTTCCTGGCGCTGGGAGCGGCGAACATCGGCGCCGGCCTGCTGCGCGGGTTTCCGATCAGCAGCAGTGGCAGCCGGACCGCATTGGCGGTGGCCGGCGGCGCGCGCACCCAGGTGTACTCCCTCGTCGCGCTGGCCGGCGTGGTGGCGGTGCTGCTGTTCGCCGGGCCGATCCTGGCCCGCTTCCCGGAGGTGGCACTGGGTGCGATCGTCGTGTACGCCGCGGTGCGCCTGATCGACGTGCCGGAATTCCGCCGGCTGGTCGCGTTCCGCCGCAGCGAGGCCCTGCTCGCGCTGGCGGCGCTCGCCGGGGTGCTGGTCTTCGACATCCTCTACGGCGTGCTGCTGGCGGTCGGCCTGTCGGTGGTGGAGATGCTGCACCGGGTGGCCCGCCCGCACGACGCCGTGCAGGGCTTCGTCCCCGGGCTGGCCGGCATGCACGACGTCGACGACTACCCCGACGCCACCACCGAGCCGGGCCTGGTGGTCTACCGGTACGACTCGCCGCTGTTCTTCGCCAACGCCGAGAACTTCCGGCGCCGGGCGCTGGCCGCGGTGGCGGAACAGCCGGTACCGGTGACCTGGTTCGTGCTCAACGTCGAGGCCAACGTGGAGGTGGACAGCACCGGCCTGGCCGCGCTCGACGAGCTCCGGGCGGAGCTGACCGGCCGGGGCATCGTCTTCGCGCTGGCCCGCGTGAAGCAGGACCTGTTCGATGCGCTGGACGCGTACGGCTTGATCGCCGCGATCGGGCCGGACCGGATCTTCCCGACGCTGCCCACCGCGGTGGCCGCATTCCGGGAAGGGCGCGTCCGGTGATCGTCAGCCGGACGCCGCGGCCGGCACCCGCCGGCCGGACCGTTCCAGGGGGACCGGCATCTGGCCCCGGACCAGGATCAGCGGAGCCGGGCAGTGCTGCAGCAGCGCCTGGGCGGCCGATCCGAGCAGGCCGCCGTAGGGTTGCCGGCCGCGGGCGCCGACGATGACCAGGCCGACCCGTTGTGCCTCGGTCACCAGCACGTCGGCCGGATCGCCGGGCCGCGTCCGGACGTCGGCGGTGACCCGGTACTTCTCCTCGCGCGGACCGACCAGGTCGGTGAGGGCGCGGCTGCCGGCCAGGGTCGCCGAGGGTTCGACCCGGGCGACGACCAGCGGCACCCCGCGCCGGGCCGCGACGTCGAAGGCGAAGTCGAGCGCGCGGATCGACGCCGGGGATCCGTTGACCCCGACCAGGATCGGCCCGCCGACGTGGACCGTGCCTCGGTGCGCCGGCCGCGACCGGGCGATGAGCACCGAGCAGGCGGCGCGTGCGGCCACCTTGACGGCGCTGGCGTGCATCGGCAGGCAGACGTCGGCGGACAGGCCGCCGTCGCCGATCGCCAGCAGCGCGGCGAAGCGCGCCTGCCGCAGCAACATCGCGCTGGCCGCGCCCTCCAGCAGCCGGGTGGTGACCGTCAGGCCGGGCGCGACCTCCCGGGCCATCAGCACCGCCTGCTCGACCAGGCGGTGTGCCGTCTCGGCCGGGTGCGCGTCCGCCGGGTGCTGCGGCAGCCAGTTGTACGCGTGCACGATGAGCAACGGACACCCGTACAGGGCCGCATGGTCCGCGGCGGCGCGGACCGCCGCCAGGCCGGACGCCGAGCCGTCCACACCCGCGACCACCGGAACGTGGGATGGCTGGTGCTGCACCTTCTCCACCTCCTCCGCACGATAAGCCCGGTTGACATACTGCTTTCCATCTTTCGCCCCGATGCGGCGCGCGGCCAGGGTCATTCGGCCTCTGGCCGTGACGGATTCCACCGACCTCAAGGCCACTGTGCCGGAACCGCTTGATCCGGTAGACAGTGACCATGAGCCTGGTCCGTGAGGTGCCGACCTACCGGCGGCCGATCGACCGTCTGGAACCCGTGATCGGGTCACAGCGGTACGCTGCGCTGCGCTCGACCGCCAGCCACGCCCGGGCCGACCTGGACGGGCGCATCATCTGGAACGTCAACTCCACGGCCGTGGGCGGTGGCGTGGCGGAGATGCTGCAGACCCTGGTCGGCTACGTCGAAGATCTGGGCATCGCGATCCGGTGGCTGGTGATCCACGGCGACGCGGACTTCTTCGCCATCACCAAACGGCTGCACAACGGTGTCCACGGCCACGGCGACGTCACCGCCCTCGGCAGCGAGGCGGCCCGGCACTACGCCGACGTGCTCGCCGCCAACGCGGTGGAGCTGCTGAACCTGGTGCGGCCGGGCGACATCGTGCTGCTGCACGATCCCCAGACGGCCGGGCTGGCGCAGCCGCTGGCCGCGGCCGGCGCCGTCGTGGTCTGGCGCTGCCACATCGGGGTCGATACCGGCAACGACACGACCGAGGCGGCCTGGGCGTTCCTCCGCCCGCACCTCGCGGCCGCGCACGGCTGGGTCTTCTCCCGGCGCAAGTACGTGCCCGATTGGCTGGACGGATCGCGGGTGTGGGTCATCCCGCCGTCGATCGACCCGTTCGCCACCAAGAACCGCGACCTCTCCGACGACGACGTGCGGGGGATTCTCGCCACGATCGGCGTGGTCGATGCTCCCGCCCCCGCCGAGCCGGTGCGCTTCCTGCGCCGCGACGGCGCGACGGGCGAACTGGAGCACACGGCGTCGGTGGTCGCCGACGCCCTGCCCGGGACCGGCGACGACCTGGTCGTCCAGGTCTCGCGCTGGGACCGGCTCAAGGACATGGCCGGGGTGATGGCGGCGTTCACCCGGTACGTGGCGGGGGACGGCCACGGCCATCTGGCGCTGGTGGGCCCGTCCGTCGCCAACGTCGCAGACGACCCCGAGGGCGCCGCCGTCTACAGCGACTGCCTGCTGCAATGGCGTGCCCTGGCGCCCGCCGTACGGTCCCGGGTCATGCTGGTCACGCTCCCGCTCGACGACGTGGACGAGAACGCCGCGATGGTCAACGCGCTGCAGCGGCACGCCAGCGTCGTGACGCAGAAGAGCCTGGCCGAGGGCTTCGGGCTCACCGTCGCCGAAGCGATGTGGAAGGCGCGCCCGGTGATCGGGTCCGCGGTGGGCGGCATCAGCGACCAGATCGTCGACGGCACCGGTGTGCTGCTGCGGGATCCCACCGATCTGCGGACCTTCGGTGCGGCCGTCCGGGACCTGCTCGGCGATCCCGGCGAACGGTCCCGGATGGGAGCGGCGGCCCGGGCGTACGTCCGGCAGAACTACGTCGGCGACCTGCACCTCATCCGGTACGCCGAGGTCTTCGCGACCCTGACCGCGAGAGCGTAGGCGAACCGGTTCCGGCTCAGCCGTGCCGCTCGGGTGCGTACCCGGGCGGTTGTTCCGGGGCCGGGAGCAGTGGCTTCAGCGGTACGACGGCGCGCTGCACCGGCTCGGCGCCCGTCACCTCGACCGGTTCGCCGTAGAGCAGCACACCCAACCGCGCGTCGTCGCTGCCGTCGCGCAGGCTCACCCGCGCGGTCTCGTGATCGGCCTCGACCAGCAGCCGCAGTCCGGTGCGGCGCAACCGGAACCGCAGCCGGGTGATCCCGGCCGGCAGCCGGGGGGCGAGGGACAGGACGTCGCCGCGTTCCCGCAGCCCGCCGAAACCCTCGACGACCGTCGACCAGGCTCCGGCCAGCGACGCCATGTGCAGCCCGTCGCGGGTGTTGGCGTGCAGATCCCGCAGATCGACCAGGCCGGCCTCCCAGGCGTAGTCGTGCGCCAGCTCCAGGTGGCCCACCTCGGCGCACATCACCGACTGGGTGCAGGCCGACAACGACGAATCGCGCGTGGTGATGCGTTCGTAGTAGTCGACGTTGCGCGCCGCCTGCTCGGGCGTGAACGCCTCGGGGCACCAGTGCATCGCCAGCACCAGGTCCGCCTGTTTGATCACCTGCCGGCGGTACAGCTGGAAGTACGGTGCGTGCAGCAACAGGGGCTGCTCGGGGCGCGATTCGCCGAAGTCCCATGGGGCGTACCGGGTGAAGTCCTGTGATTGCTGGTGCACGCCCAGACGCTCGTCGTAGGGCACGTGCACCGCCGCGGCGGCCCGGCGCCAGGCCTCCGGCTCGTCCGCTCGGACCCCGAGCTCACCGGCGAGTTGCGGATGGCGGGCGCAGGCGTCCGCCGCGGCGGTCAGGTTCCGCGCCGCCATCAGGTTGGTGAAGAGGTTGTCGTCCGCGACGGCGCTGTACTCGTCCGGGCCGGTGACGCCGTCGACGTGCCAGACGCCGTCGGCGTCGTGGTGGCCGTGCGAGACCCACAACCGGGCGGTCTCCACCAGGATCTCCAGCCCGCCCTCGGTCTCCAGGCCGGTGTCGCCGGTGACCTGCCGGTACCGCTCCAGGGCGCGGGCGATGACGGCGTTCAGGTGCAGCGCCGCGGTTCCGGCCGGCCAGTACGCCGAGCACTCCTCGCCGTGGATGGTGCGCCACGGGAAGGCGGCTCCGGCCATGCCGAGGGCGCGGGCCCGGTCCCGCGCCTGCCCGAGGATGTCGTACCGCCACCGCAGCGCGTCCGCCGCCGCGGCCGGTGCGATGTAGGTCAGCAGCGGCAGGACGAAGCCCTCGGTGTCCCAGAACGCGTGCCCGTCGTACCCCGGGCCGGTCAGGCCCTTGGCCGGGATGGCCCGCCGCTCCGCACGGGCACCGGCCTGCAACACGTGGAAGAGACCGAACCGGACCGCCTGCTGCAGCACCGGATCGCCGTCCATCTCGACGTCCGCGGCGTCCCAGAAGTCGTCGAGATAGGTTCGCTGGTCGGCCGACAGGCCGTCCCAGCCGGAGTAACGGGCGCCGTTCAGCGCGGCGGCGGCCTGGTCCCGCAGGGCCTGCGGTGACCGCTGCGAACTCCAGGCGTAGCCCAGGAACTTCGTGATCCGCAGCCGCTGCCCGGGCTGCAGCACCGTCACCACCGTGGTGCGCGCCCAATCCTCGCGGACGTCGGTTTCCTCGTCGTACCCGCCCGGTGCGTCGAAGAGATGGTCCATCCCCGCGGCCATGAGCAGCTGGCTGGCCCGGGTGCGGTGCAGCAGGACCGCGCCGTGCTGCTCGGTGTCCTGCTGCACGGCGAGCAACGGGCGGTCGAGTGCCGCGGCGACTCGGGGATCACTGGAGATCTGTGGCTGCTCCTCGTTGGCCACCAGGCCGGACTGGACGGTGACCCGCAGTTCCCCGTCCACCGCCTCGACCTCGTAGTCGATCGCGGCGACCGCCCGCTGCGTCAGCGACACCAGGCGCGAGCTGCGGATGCGCACCCGGGCACCGGCCGGCGACACCCAGTCCACCGCCCGGTCCAGCCGGCCGGACCGCAGGTCGAGCACCCGTTCGTGGTTGAGCAGCGTGCCGTGTGCGATGTGGAACTGTTCGTCGTCCACCATCAGCCGGATGAGTTTGCCGTCGGTCACGTTGACGACCGTCTGGCCCTGCTCCGGATAACCGTAGCCGCCCTCCGGATAGGGCAGCGGCCGTTGCTCGTAGAACGAGTTCAGATAGGTGCCGGCGATGATGTGCGGCTCGCCCTCGTCCAGGTTGCCCCGCAGCCCGATGTGGCCGTTCGACAGCGCGAAGACCGACTCGGTCTGGGCCAGCGCGTCCGGGTCCAGCGACAACTCACGCACCTGCCACGGCTCGACCGGGAACACCGCCCCGCTGATCATGCGCGTCGTTTCTCGAGGAAGGCCATCACCCTGCTTAGCACCGATCTTGGGGTGAGGGCAATCCGGTGCCGAGCCTCACGGCGCCGGATGATGCGGTAGACCCTTGGTATGTCAGATCCGCCTGTGCTGCTGGTGCTCGACCTGGCCGGGACGTTCGCGTTCGCGTTGAACGGTGCGCTGACCGCGATCCGTGCCGCCAACGTCGACATCGTCGGCGTCATCGCCCTCGGCATGATCACCGCGGTCGGCGGCGGCATCATCCGCGACGTCCTGCTCGGCACCGTGCCGCCGGCCACGTTCAGCGACTGGCGTTACCTCGCCGTGGCGGCCACCGGCGGGCTGATCGCCTTCCTATTCGGTCATTGGCTGGATCGGTTCGCCAGCCCGATCGACGTGCTGGATGCCGCCGGACTGAGCCTGTTCGCGGTCACCGGCGCGGCCAAGGCGATCGACCTGGGCGTCGGCCCGGTACAGGCGATCATCCTCGGGGCGGTCACCGGTGTCGGTGGCGGCACGGTGCGCGACGTGCTGATCCGGCAGGTGCCCAGCGTGTTGAGCAGCGGGCTGTATGCCACTCCGGCGCTGGCCGGCGCTGCGCTGGTGGCGATCGCCGAGAGCGGCGGCGTCCGGGACGTGTGGGGCGCGCCGGCGGCGCTCTGTGCGGCCGCGGTGTGTTTCCTGATCAGGATGGTCGGTCTGCATTTCCGTATCGACGCACCGAGACCGCCGGGAACCGACGCGCCCAAAACTTGATCTGTTCCAGAAAAGTGGGCTAATGTTCGTCGGGTGATGTCCGACTTCGAGGCGCAGCTGCGAGCCGCCTCGTTGCGCGTGACCAAGCCCCGGCTGGCGGTGCTCGCCGCGCTGCGCGACCACCCGCACGTTGACACCGACACGGTGATCACGCTGGTGCGGTCCGGCCTGCCCACCGTCTCCCACCAGGCCGTCTACGACGTGCTCGGTGCGCTCACCCGGGCCGGGCTGGTGCGGCGCATCCAGCCGGCCGGCGCCAACGCCCGCTACGAATCCCGGGTGGCGGACAACCACCACCACGTCGTGTGCCGGTCCTGCGGCGCGATCGCCGACGTCGACTGTGCCGTCGGCCCGGCCCCCTGTCTCACCGCCTCGGCCGGCCACGGCTTCCTGGTCGACGAGGCCGAAGTCGTCTATTGGGGCACCTGCCCCGACTGTTGGGAAGGAAACAGATGAGCGACACCCAGGACCACCCGGCCAGCCCACAAGGCGTGGACAGGAAGGCGGCGGACGGCTATCCGGTCGCGCCGGACTCGGTGACCGCGCAGGGCAGCGAGAGCGAGAACCCGGCGATCGACTCGCCGACCCCCAAGACCGGTGGCCGTCCGCGCGCCAACCGGGACTGGTGGCCCAACCAGCCCGATCTGTCGGTGTTGCACGCCCACTCGGCCAAGAGCAACCCGCTGGGTGCGGGCTTCTCCTACGCCAAGGAGTTCGCCAAGCTCGACGTCGAGGCGCTCAAGCGCGACATCGTCCAGGTGCTGCGCACGTCCCAGGACTGGTGGCCGGCCGACTTCGGCCACTACGGCGGCCTGATCATCCGGATGAGCTGGCACGCCGCCGGCACCTACCGGATCTTCGACGGCCGCGGCGGCGCCGGCGACGGCGGCCAGCGGTTCGCCCCGCTGAACAGCTGGCCGGACAACGCCAACCTGGACAAGGCGCGCCGGCTGCTGTGGCCGGTGAAGCAGAAGTACGGCCAGAAGATTTCCTGGGCCGACCTGCTCGTGCTGGCCGGCAACGTGGCGCTGGAGGACATGGGCTTCCAGACGTTCGGCTTCGGCTTCGGCCGCGAGGACGTCTGGGAGCCGGAGGAGATCATCTGGGGCCCGGAGGACACCTGGCTGGGCGACGAGCGCTACTCCGGCGAGCGGGAGCTCGAGGAGTCGCTGGGCGCGGTGCAGATGGGCCTCATCTACGTCAATCCGGAGGGCCCGAACGGCAACCCGGACCCGCTGGCCTCGGCCCGTGACATTCGGCTCACCTTCGCCCGGATGGCGATGAACGACGAGGAGACCGTCGCGCTGATCGCCGGTGGCCACACCTTCGGCAAGACCCACGGCGCCGGCGACGCCGCCCAGGTGGGCCCCGAGCCCGAGGCCGCTCCGCTGGAGGAGCAGGGGCTGGGCTGGAAGAGCTCGTACGGCACCGGCAAAGGCCCGGACGCCATCACCTCCGGTCTCGAGGTGACCTGGACCTACCACCCGACCCGCTGGGACAACGAGTTTTTCCACATCCTGTTCGCCTACGACTGGGAGCTGATGACGTCCCCGGCGGGGGCGCACCAGTGGCGGCCGAAGAACGGCGCCGGCTCGGACATGGTCCCGGACGCCCACGACCCGTCGAAGCGCCGTGAGCCCCGGATGCTCACCTCCGACCTGGCCCTGCGGTTCGACCCGGCGTACGAGAAGATCTCCCGCCGCTTCATGGAGAACCCGGAGGAGTTCCGCCTCGCGTTCGCCAAGGCGTGGTACAAGCTGCTGCACCGCGACATGGGCCCGGTCAGCCGCTTCCTGGGTCCCTGGGTTCCCGAGCCGCAGCTGTGGCAGGACCCGGTGCCGGCCGTCGACCACGAGCTGGTGGGTGACGCCGACGTCGCCACCCTCAAGGCCAAGGTGCTGGAATCCGGCCTCACCGCCGCCCAGCTGGTCGCCACCGCCTGGGCCTCGGCCGCCAGCTTCCGCTTCACCGACAAGCGCGGTGGCGCCAACGGTGCCCGGATCCGTCTCGAGCCTCAGCGCAGCTGGGCGGTCAACCAGCCGGAGCAGCTGGCGGCGGTGCTGGAGACCCTGGAGGGCATCCAGCGGGAGTTCAACTCCGCCGGCGGCGCGAAGATCTCGCTGGCCGACCTGATCGTGCTGGCCGGCTCGGCCGCCGTCGAGAAGGCCGCGCGGGACGCCGGCGTCCCGGTGACCGTGCCGTTCCACCCCGGCCGCACCGACGCCGGCCAGGAGCAGACCGATGTCGAGTCGTTCCGGGTGCTCGAGCCGCGCGCCGACGGGTTCCGCAACTACCTGCGGCCGGGCGAGAAGACCCAGCCGGAGGTGCTGCTCGTCGACCGGGCGTACATGCTGAACCTGACCGCGCCGGAGATGACCGTCCTGGTCGGCGGCCTGCGCGCGCTCGGCAACAACGTCGGCGGCAGCCGGCACGGCGTGCTCACCGACCGGCCCGGCGTGCTCACCAACGAATTCTTCGTCAACCTGCTCTCCCCGGGCACCCGGTGGAAGGCATCGGAGTCGGAGGAGCACGTGTACGAGATCCGCGACGCGGCCACCGATGAGGTGAAGTGGACCGCCACCGCGGTCGACCTCATCTTCGGGTCCAACTCGCAGCTGCGGGCCCTCGCGGAGGTCTACGCCAGCGACGACGCCCGGGAGAAGTTCGTGACCGACTTCGTCGCCGCCTGGACCAAGGTGATGGAGCTCGACCGGTTCGACCTGGCCTGAGCCGCGCCGGCAGCAACGAGTCCCGGCCGGTCACCGATCGGCCGGGGCTCGTGAGCGCTGGTACCCCGGGGACCGGCCGGCGGGGAGGATGACGACCGCGTCGACGCCGGCCGTGTCGCCCGGTCGGAGCATCGCCCGGCCGCCGCTGACCTCGGCGAGCTTGCGGACCAGTGACAGCCCGAGTCCGGTGCCGTCGTTGGCCGCGCCGGGCGCCCGCCAGAACGGGTCCATCGCCCGGGCGCACTGGTCGGCGGTGAGACCGGGGCCCTGATCGACGACGTGGATTTCGGTCATCGAGGTCCCGTCGGGGTCTCTGGCCGGCCGCCAGGTGACCTGGATGGTGCTGCCGCGCGGAGCGGCGCGCAGGGCGTTGGACAGCAGGTTGTCGATGATCTGATCGATCGCGCCGGGTATCGCCTGCAGGTCGGCGTGCTCCGGACCCGCCGCCACGAGCCGGACCGCCCGGCTGGCCGCCAAGGGGGTCCAGAAGGTGATCCGCTCCGCGACCGCTCGGGCCAGCCGGACCGTCCCGCGTGGCAGGGTGGTCTGCTCGGACCGCGCCATGACCAGCAGCGTCTCCACCATCTGAGCCAGCCGGTCGGTCTCGGTCAGGGCCGCCTGCAGGTTCTTGGCGTCGGCCGCGGCGATCCCCGGCTCGAGGTTCTCCAGCCGGAGCCGCAGGGCGGCCAGCGGGGTCTTCAGCTGGTGCGAGGCGTGCCCGATGAACGAGCGTTGCGAGGCGATGAGGCGGTGCAGCCGATCGGCGGTGGCCGCGAAGGTGGTCGCCAGCCGGCGCAGGTCCGGTGGGCCGGACGTGGTCGGCAGCGGCGGGAGCGGCGAACCCTCGGCCAGCGTCCGGGTGGCCAGTTCCAGTGCCCGGACCGGCCTGCTGATCCACCGCGCCAGGGCGAACGCGATGACCGCGGCCGCGGCCAGCACGAGCAGGCCGACCGCGGCGAGCATCAGCCGGAAGCTCTCGGCGCCGGTCGTCATCACCTCGGCCGGCACACTGACCCGGATCGCTCCGTGCGGCGTCGGGCCGGGATGAACCGGCACCACGGTCGACATCATCTCCACGCCGGCCACCCTCGTGGTCCGCGTACTGGCATGGGCCTGTTCGTACAGCACGGCGCGGATGTCCGGCGCCGAGGCCGCGACGTTGCCCGCCCGGTGCGTGCTGGCCAGCACCTCGCCGCGGGCGTCCACGATGTCCACCTGTCCGTTGAGGCACTCGGCCGACTGCGCGGCGAGCACCTCGATCCGCTCCCGGTCGTTGCTGCCCATCAGCGGATCGACGAGGACGGCGAGCACCTCGCCGGCCAGCTCGAGCTGCTGGAAGGCCTGGTGCTGCTCGTACCGGTGGTGCAGGTAGCCGAGCGGCACCTCCAGGCCGACCAGGATCAGCAGTGCGAAGGACAGGTAGGTGACCAGCAGCCGGCGGGTCATCCGGCGCGCCCGGGCACAGCGGACTCGCCCACGGCCGGCAGCGGGCGGGTCCGCCGGGTCACCGCCCGCATGCGCGCCACCAGCTCCCGGAGGCTGAACGGCTTCGCCAGGTAGTCGTCGGCGCCCAGTTCCAAACCGATCACCCGGTCGCACTCGTTCCCGCGCGCGGTCAGCATGATCACCGGGGTGTCGCCGGCCCGGCGCAGCCGGCGGCAGACCTCGAGTCCGTTCAGGTCCGGCAACCCGAGGTCGAGCAGCACCATCGCGGCGGGCGCCGCCGTCAGCGCCGCCGCACCTGTGGCCACCCAGGTGACCTGGAACCCGTGGCGGGCTAGACCGTCGGTGAGCGGTTCGGCGATCGACGCGTCGTCCTCGACCAGCAGGACGGTGTTCGCCGCACACTCCGCCCGGATCACCGGGACCGGCAGGAGCGTCGGCACCGCCGGCGTGAGGGCGGCGGCGACCGCTTCCCGCAGGGCCCACGGCTGCAACGCCGTACGGATCACCCGCCCGTCCCCGCTGCCGGGATGCACGGCGGCCGGGCCGCACACCACGATCGGGATGGCCGCCGTCGGCGGCTGGCTGCGCATGGCGGCACACACCTGCCCGGCGCTCATGTCCGCCAGCTCATGCTCGACGACCAGCACATCAGCGGCGCCGGCCAGAGCTTCGGTCACTGCGGCCGCACCGGCACCGAAGACGACCGACGTGTGGCCGTCCCGGTCCAGGACCGTCCGGGCCAGCTCACGGTTCTCCGCGGTGCGGAACGCGGCAACGATGAACGCCATCTCGGAATCCCTTCATCGCGGTGGTGCGACCCGCACTGTCGCCTGCCGCCCAGTGGTCCACCTGAGGGCTGGCTGAGCCGGGCGGTCAGTTCACCAGCGCGTTCAGGGCCAGATCGACATCTGCCTCGGTGCTGTACACGTGGAACGACGCGCGGACCCGGCCGGCGCGCACCGCGGCCCGGACGCCGGCCGCGGCTAGCCGGGCTTCGGCGCCCGGCGCGTCCACCGTCACGATGGCGCTGGCGCCGGGTGGTTGACC
>DASSAL010000310.1:0-26442 GCA_035685405.1 Actinoplanes sp.
CGGCGTCGGCGTACGCGTTGCCCTTGAACTCGTCCTCCAGCTCCAGTTCGTGCTCGATGCCGTGCAACGCCCCGGCCACCAGCGCCGCGATCGCCAGATACGGGTTCACGTCGCCGCCGGGCACCCGGTTCTCCACCCGCATGCCCTGGCCGTGCCCGGCCATCCGCAGCGCGCAGGTGCGGTTGTCCACGCCCCAGCGCACTGCGGTGGGCGCGAACGATCCCGGCTGGAACCGCTTGTACGAGTTGATGTTCGGCGCGAACAGCAGGCTCAACTCCCGCATCGTGGCGAGCAGCCCGGCCACCACCCGCTGCCCGGTCACCGACAGGTGGGCCGGCCCGTCGCCCAGCATGGCCGACTGCCCGTCGGCGTCGCGCAGCGAGAAGTGGATGTGGCAGGAGTTGCCCTCGCGGTCGTTCGGCTTGGCCATGAAGGTGAGCGCCATGCCCTCCTGGGCGGCGATCTCCTTGGCCCCGTTCTTGTAGATCACGTGGTTGTCGGCACAGGTCAGCGCGTCGGCGTAGCGGAAGGCGATCTCGTGCTGGCCAAGGTTGCACTCCCCCTTTGCGCTCTCCGGTGCCAGCCCGGCGCCGTACATGTCGTTGCGGATCCGGCGCAGCAGCGGCTCCACCCGGGCGGTGCCGAGCAGCGAGTAGTCGACGTTGTACTGGTTGGCCGGCACCAGGTCGCGGTAGTGCTTGTCGGACGCCTGCTCGTACGAGTCGCGGTAGACCACGAACTCCAGCTCGGTGCCGGCGTACGCGGTCAGCCCGTGCTCGGCCAGCCGGTCCAGTTGCCGCCGCAGAATCTGCCGCGGCGACGCGTAGACCGGCCGGCCGTCGGTGGTTTCCAGATCGGCGAGGACCACCGCGGTGCCGGGCTGCCACGGGACCCGGCGCAGCGTGCTGAAGTCGGGCTTCATCACGAAGTCGCCGTACCCGCTGTTCCACGAGGACATCTCGTACCCGTCCACGGTGTTCATGTCGACGTCCACCGCGAGCAGGTAGTTGCAGCCCTCGCTGCCGCCGCTGACCACTTCGTCCATGAAGTAGCGGCCGTGCAGGCGCTTGCCTTGCAGCCGCCCCTGCATGTCGGTCAGGGCGAGCAGCACCGTGTCGACGCTGCCGTTATTGACGGCGACGTCGAGTTCCTCGAGATCCATGTACCGGTTCTACCCCTCTGTGGGCAACGTCTGCTCGCCGTGTGCCGCCTTGTCCAGCAGATTCTGCCGGGGGCCGGTGAACCACCTGCGGGCGCTGGCGAACCACCAGATCGCCGCGAACGCGAGCACTACCGCCACCGCGATGATCGTGTAGTTGAACGTGGTGGCCGTGATCGGGCTGGCCGTGGGCAGGATGAACAGCACGCAGATGATGCACACCCAGACGATCGCGATCCAGCCGACCAGCGGGCTCCACTTGCCGAGACTCCACGGCCCCGGCTCGAACTCGTCACCCAGTCGCCGGCGCAGCAGAACCGGGCCGACGTACGCGATGTAGAGGCCGATGACCGCCACCGAGGTGGCCGCCAGGTATGCCGTGGTGTTCCACAGCGACGGCACCACGAGCAGGGTGGACAGGACCACGCACAGCCAGATCGAGTTGGTCGGCGTACCGGTGCGGGGGTTGACCTGCTTCCACAGCCGCGAGCCGGGCAGCGCGCCGTCGCGGGCGAAGGCGTACGCCATCCGGGAGTTCGCGGTGACCGAGGCCATGCCGCAGAACCACTGCGCCACCATGCAGATGAACAGCAGGAACGTGCCGAGGCTGTCGCCGGCCGCGTCGATGAAGATCTGCGCGGGCGGCAGGCCCAGGTCGGTGGTCCGCTGCGCCTCGTAGTCCTGGATCGACCAGGTGATCGCGAACAGCAGGAAGAAGCCGGCGATCACCGAGACGACCACCGACATCACGATGCCGCGCGGCGCGGCCCGGGCGGCGTCGTGGGTCTCCTCGGCGACGTGCGCGGAGGCGTCATAGCCGGTGTAGGTGTACTGCGCCATCAGCAGACCGATCAGCACCGCGTACACGGCTGCCCCGGGGAAGGTGAAGCCGGTGGCGTTCTGCACTTCGAAGAACACCTCGGAGACCGGCTTGTGCTGGTCCGGCACCACGGCCAGCACCACCACGATGACCAGCACCCCGACCAGGTGCCACCAGGCACTGACGTCGGAGAGCACCCGGACCAGGCTCACCCCGAAGGTGTTCAGCAGGCCGTGCACCAGGATGATCACCAGGAAGACCAGGAAGGTCCGGCCGGCCGTGACCTCCATGTCGAACACCAGGCTGAGGAACGCCGACGTGGTGATGGCCGCGCCGAAGTCGATGGCCGCGGTGACCGCCACCTCGCCGAGGAAGTTGAACCAGCCGATGAACCAGGCCCAGGCGGCCTTGTTGCGTTTGGCCAGCGCCGCGGCCCACCAGTAGAGGGCGCCCGCGGTCGGATATGCGGAACAGACCTCCGCCATGGCCAGGGCCACGAAGGTCACCATGATCCCGACGAAGACCCAGCCGAGCACGATGGCCAGCGGGCCGCCGGCGGTCATGGCGATGCCGTACGAGGTGATCGCACCGGCGAGGATCGAGATGATCGAGAAGGAGACCGCGAAGTTGCTGAAGCCGGACAGTCGGCGGTGCAGTTCCTGCTGGTAGCCGAGCTGGGCGAGGCGTTCTTCGTCGGTGCCGGGGACTGGTTGGGTGCTCATACGTCTCCCTCAGCGGTAAGACTGTGACGGGGCCACTGAGGCTTGCCCACGATCGGCCCTGAGCTGCGCCGTCACGGACGCCGGGCGGCCGGGTTGCACCATCGTGAACAAGCCTCATTGTCTGCGCAGATGATCTCGCCGTGATGTTGCGCGAGTCAATGAGCAGCGGTAATTGCGTTGCCCCGGAACGGGCGGACCATCACACTCGTACGCATAGCGCGCGGCCCTCGGCAGGCTTCGCTCTTCATTCGGGCAGCCCTTGACGCGGCTGCCACCCCGCGGCGGCGCGGGGGCGCGGTCACCTCTCTCACACGGCATCACCGTCGGTCACGCCCGCTCCCGCGCCGCCCACCCTTACCTCTTCCGGGTGACCGAAAAAAACTACAGCGACGACACTAGAAATCCGCACGTGGCACGCCTAACATTCCAGGTGTCGGTACGCACAGCCGACATGCAAGGCACACATCTGAGTTGGCGTAAGGAGGACGAGATACCGCAGCACAGCGAAATCCACCGTCCCCGACCCGACAAGAGGTGATCGCGCAGCCACTCATCACACCGACCGGCCGCCAGCGGCACGCAGGCGGCCGGCTGAGCAATCGGCCTTGAGCCGGTTACCAGAACTGAACAGCCAAGGCCCCGGTTACCCGCCGGGGCCTTGGATTGCCACCCCTCCGGTTCGCGATTTCGAGGAGTAGATGAGCACCACCTTCGACGACGCCGACTTCCCGGCATACACCATGGGCCGCGCCGCCGAGATGATCGGCGTGACCCCGGCCTTCCTGCGCAGCCTCGGTGCTGCCGGCCTGATCGAGCCGGAGCGCTCGCTCGGCGGTCACCGCCGGTACTCCCGGCACCAGCTGCTGCTGGCCGGCCGGGCGCGGCAGCTGCTCGACGACGGCATGCCGATGGCCGCCGCATGCCGCGTCGTCACCCTGGAGGACCGCCTGGCCGCCGCCCACCGGCGGATCGTCGAGCTGGGCGGGACGCTGACCCCGGACGACGACGCGGACATCCCCACGCAGACCCACCCCGACATCGTCACGAAGCGTTACTACCGCACTCCGTGACCGCTGGTTTCGGTCTGATCGGCGTGCCATTGTCGTCGCCATGCGCGCCCTCGACGACTGGCGCCGCCCCGGGCCGACCGCCCGCCAGCGGCGCATCGACCTGTACGTCGCCCTGATCGCCGCCGCCCTGGCGGTGGTCAACGTCGCCATGGTGCGCAGCGCCGGGATCGCCGTCTTCGGCTCCCTGCCGGACGCCCCGGAGCAGTACGGCTGGGCGCTGGCCATCACGCTGCCGCTGATCTGGCGGCGGAGCCACCCGGAGATCGTCGTCCTGGTGATCGCCGCGCTGTTCATCGCCGGCCAGGCGCTGGCCACCCAGGAAACCCAGATCGCTTCGGTGGCGATCTTCACCGCGCTCTACTCGGTCGGCGCCTGGGGCCGCGACCGGGAGCGGGTGCGCTGGGTCCGGATCCTGGTGGTCGCCTCGATGTTCGTCTGGCTCGCCGTGTCGATCACGCTGTCCTGGGACGAGCTGGCCGACATGTCGCCGGAGGACGCCGCCGGCCCGCTGCCCGCGATCGCCGCCGCGGTGATCAACTCGGTCCTGACCAACCTGCTGTTGTTCGGGTTCTTCGCGTACTTCGGTGAGATGTCCTGGCTGGCCGCCCGGCGCCAGCACCAGCTCGAGGTGCAGGCCGCCGAGTTGCGGACCGCGCAGGCGCTGGCCGGCGAACGGGCGGTCATCGGCGAGCGGGTGCGGATCGCCCGGGAACTGCACGACGTCGTCGCGCACCATGTGTCGGTGATGGGCATCCAGGCATCCGCCGCCCGGCGCGCGCTGGACAAGGACGCCGGCAAGGCGCGGACGGCGCTGGCCGCGGTCGAGGACAGCGCCCGGACGGCGGTCGACGAGTTGCGCCGGATGCTCGGCGCGCTGCGCCAGTCGGATCAGGACACGACTCCGTCGACGGCCGGGTTGGACCGGCTGGTAGAGCTGATCACCCGGGTCCGGGAGGCCGGGTTGACCGGCCACCTGGCGGTGTACGGCGACCCGCAGCCGGTGCCCGACTCGGTGTCCCAGGCGGCGTACCGGATCGTCCAGGAGGCGGTGACCAACACCCTCAAGCACGCCCACGCCTCCACGGTGGACGTCCGGGTGCGCTACCTTGCCCGGGAGCTGGAGATCGACGTCGCTGACGACGGCCGGGGTCCGACCGGCATCGGCGGCGGGATGGGGCTGATCGGGATGCGCGAGCGGGTGGCTGTGCACGACGGCACGATCGAGACGGGGCCACGGGCCGACGGCGGTTTCCGGGTCCGCGCGCGCCTACCGCTGCAGCGCGAGATGGCGGGCCAAGCGTGATCAAGGTCCTGCTGGCTGACGACCATCAGCTGGTCCGGACCGGGTTCCGGGTGATCCTCGACATCGAGGACGACATCAAGGTGGTGGGCGAGGCCGCGGACGGCGCCCAGGCCGTCGAGCTGACCCGGAGCCTGCGCCCGGACGTGGTCCTGATGGACGTCGAGATGCCCGGCACGGACGGTCTCGAGGCGACCCGGCTGATCACCGCCGAGGACGGCCCTTCGGTGCTCATCCTGACCACCTTCGACCGCGACGAATACCTGTTCGCCGCCCTGCAGGCGGGTGCCAGCGGGTTCCTGCTGAAGAACGGGACACCGGAGGCGCTCACCGAGGCGGTCCGGGTGGTGGCCCGCGGTGATGCCCTGCTGGCACCGGAGCTCACCCGGCGGGTCATCGCCACCTTCGCGCGCCCCGGCGGCCCGCCCGCACCGGGCCGGGCCGGCCGCCGGCTGGACGACCTGACCCCCCGCGAGCACGAGGTGCTGGTGTTGCTGGCCGGCGGCGCCACCAACGCCGAGATCGCCGCCCAGCTGCACCTCGGCGAGACCACCGTGAAGACGCACGTGAGCCGGGTGCTGATGAAGCTCGGCGCGCGGGACCGCACCCAGGCGGTGGTGCTGGCGTACGAGCTGGGTGTGGTGCGGCCCGGCGGATGAGGTCCTCCGCGCGGAGGATGCCGGCGGGTCGTTCCCGGGCCGGACGCGCCGGGCCGCCGGCTTGCCTAGCGTGGTGCGCATGACCGAGGTGTTGACCGTCGATGCCGTCAGCCGCAGCTTCGGCGACCGGCAGGTGCTCAAGGACGTCTCGTTCGCGGTGCCGGCCGGGCGGATGACCGGCTTCGTCGGCGCGAACGGCGCCGGCAAGACCACGACGATGCGGATCGTTCTGGGCGTGCTGGCCCCCGACTCGGGCCGGGTCACCTGGCGCGGCGCGCCGCTGGACCGGGCCAGCCGGCAACGGTTCGGCTACATGCCGGAGGAGCGCGGCCTCTATCCCAAGATGACCGTCACCGACCAGGTCGGCTATCTGGGTCAGTTGCACGGCCTGACCCGGCACGACGCCCGCCGGCGCACCGCCGCGCTGCTGGAACGGCTGGGCGTCGCGGAACGGGCCGGCGACCACGTGGAGAAGCTGTCGCTGGGCAACCAGCAGCGGGTGCAGATCGCCGCGGCGCTGGTGCACGACCCCGATGTGCTGGTGCTGGACGAGCCGTTCTCCGGCCTGGACCCGCTGGCCGTTGAGACGGTGCTGGGTGTGCTGCGGGAGCGGGCCGCCGCCGGGACGCCGGTGCTGTTCTCCAGTCACCAGCTGGAACTGGTCGAGCGCCTCTGCGACGACCTGGTGATCATCGCGGACGGGATGATCCGGGCCGCCGGCAGCCGGTCCGAGCTGCGCGCGTCGTACGCCACCCCGCGGTACGCGATCGACGTGGCGCCCGACGCCGGCTGGCTGCGCGATCTGCCCGGCGTCACGCTGGTCGAGCTGGACGGCCCGCGCGCCGTCTTCGACCTGGCCGACGGTGCCGACGACCAGGCGGTGCTGCGCGCCGCGCTGGCCCGCGGCCCGGTCCGCTCGTTCGGCCCGGTCCGGCCCTCGCTCACCGAGATCTTCCGGGAGGTAGTCCGTTGACCACCATGGCCGCCGCGCGGCTCGTCGCCGCACGGGAGATCAAGGTCAAGCTGCGCGACAAGACGTTCCTGTTCAGCACCGCGTTCTTCCTGTTCATCGCGGTGGTCGGCACGGTGGTTCCGGCGCTGCTGGACAGCGGACCGGCCACGGTGGCGGTGACCGCGTCGTCGCCGTCCACCGCCGCCCTGCAACAGGCCGGCCTGGAGATCCGGACGGTCGCGTCGGACACCGCCGCCGCGGACCTGGTCCGCGACGGTGACGTGGACGCCGCGGTGGTCGCCGGTCCGCGGGTGCTGGCCCTGGACGAGACGCCGACCGAGGTGGTCGACGCGCTCAGCACCGCGCCACCGGTGCAGTTCCTGGACCCCGACCCAACCGACCCGTTCGTGCAGTTCATCGTGCCGTTCGCGCTGGCCTTCGTCTTCTTCATCACCTCGTTCACGTTCGGCCTGCTGATCGCGCAGAGCGTCACCGAGGAGAAGCAGACCCGGATCGTCGAGATCCTGGTGGCCAGCGTCCCGGTCCGGGCGTTGCTGGCCGGCAAGGTGGCCGCGATGACGCTGCTGGCCTTCGCGCAGATCGCTCTGATCGTGCTGGTCACCTTCGTCGGCATGCGGATCGCGGACGTGCAACCCGGGGTGATCCGCCTGGTCGGCCCGGCGATCGGCTGGTTCCTGCCGTTCTTCGTGCTGGGGTTCGTCATGCTCGCCGCCCTGTGGGCCGGGGTGGGCGCGCTGGCCGCCCGCCAGGAGGACCTGGGCGGTGCGTCCAGCCCGCTGCAGATGGCGGTGATGCTGCCGTTCTTCGCGACTGTCTTCCTGTCCGACAACCCCGAGGCGATGCGGGTGCTCTCGTACATCCCGCTGTCCGCGCCGGTGGCCATGCCGATCCGGCTGTTCAACGACGAGGCGGCGGCCTGGGAGCCGGTGGTGTCGCTGGTCCTGCTGGCGATCACCGCGGTGGTGCTGCTGGCGGTCGGCGCCCGGGTGTACGAGGGTTCGCTGCTGCGCACCAACGGCCGGACGTCGTTCGCGACCGCGTGGCGGAGCCGGACGCTGGTCAGCTGAGCCATCCTGACGGGGTGGGAACGACGAGACCGGCGGCTGCGGCGGCCGGTCTCGTCGTTATCGCCGGTGCGGTGACGATGCTGGTGGCGCTGGTCGCCGCGCCGGGTCCGTGGACCCAGGGGTACGTCAGCGAGGCGGGCACCGCCGGGCAGCCGTCCGCCGGCCCGTACCGCTGGGGGCTGATCCTGCTGGCCGCCGGGGTCGCGCTGTTGGGCGTGGCGGTGCGCCGGCACCGGCCCCCGGCCCTCCTGCTGGCCGGCGCCGCCGTGCTGGCCGGGACATCCGGCGCGGTGCCGTGCAGCGCGCGGTGCCCGCTGCCGCCGCACGAACCGACCACGCCCGCCGACGTGGTACACGCCGGTGCCGCCATCCTGGGCATGATGCTGCTGGCCGGGGCGATGCTGGCGGTGGCCCGCAGCGACCTGCCGCGCGTCGCCCGGCGGACGGCCGGGGTGGCCGCCGCGCTCACCGTCCCGCTCGGCGCGGCCCAGGGGCTGACCATGGTGGTCGCCGGCCGGGTGCCGCTGGGCGCGGCGCTGGAACGGTTGCTGCTGGTGGTAGCGGTGAGCTGGCTGGTCGGCACGTCCGCCGCCGTCGCGCTGCACGGCCGCCGGTGGACCCCGGTGCACCGGACCGGCAAGATCTAGGAATGTCGACGGGCTGGGGTCTGACCGACTGCACCGAAGCGGTGCGGACCGAAAGCGCAGGGCCAGGAGGGCAGGCCGAAGGGCGGCTCGGTCTGACCGTTCCGCTCGGTGGGGTCACCCTCGCCGACCACGCCAGCGTCTTCGCCGCGATGGCCGACGCCGGCTTCACCGACGCGTGGTCGTCCGAGGTGGCCGGCGCCGACGCGTTCACGCCGCTCACCCTGGCCGCCGCCTGGCAGCCGCGGCTGCAGCTGGGCACCGCGATCGCGCCGGTCTTCACCCGGGGTCCGGGCCTGCTGGCGATGACCGCGGCGGCCCTGGCGGAGACCGCGCCGGGCCGGTTCCGGCTGGGCGTCGGCGCGTCCTCACCGGTGGTGGTCGGCGACTGGAACGCGGTGCCGTTCACCCGGCCGTACGCGCGCAGCCGCGATCTGCTGCGCTTCCTGCGGGCGGCGCTGTCCGGCGAGCTGGTGGACCGGGCGTTCGACACCTTCGCGGTACGCCGGTTCCGGCTCGAACGCGTCCCGGCGGTCCCGCCGCGGCTGCTGCTGGCCGCGTTGCGTCCGGCCATGCTGCGGCTGGCCGCGACCGAAGCGGACGGGGTGATCCTGAACTGGCTGGCCGCCGGCGACGTGCCCACCGCCCTGGCCGAGATGACGGCGGCCGGCCCGGACTTCGAGGTGGTGGCCCGGATCTTCGTCTGCCCGACCGACGACGCGGAGCACGCGCGCACGGTCGGCCGTCGGATGATCGCGGCGTACCTGACCGTGCCGGCGTACGCCGAGTTCCACCGCTGGCTGGGCCGCGAGCCGGTGCTCGAGGCGATGTGGCGGGCCTGGCAGGCGGGCGACCGCAAGGGGGCGCTGGCGGCCATCCCGGACCGGGTGGTGGACGAGCTGATCGTGCACGGCCCGCCGGACGAGTGCCGGGCCAAGGTGCGGGCGTACGCCGACGCGGGTGTCGACGTCCCGGTGATGGCCCTGCTGCCCACGCCCGGTGACGTGCTGCCCCTGATCCGGGCCCTGGGCGTCTAGAAGAGCACGGTCGCGAAGGTGCCGGCCGACGTGAAGCCACAGCGCGCGTACACCCGGCGGGCCGCGGTGTTGTAGTCGTTGACGTACAGGCTCACCGTCGGCGCCACCCGCCGTAGCGCGTCCCGGGTCACCGCGGCCATCGCGGCGGCGGCCAGCCCCCGGCCGCGGAACTCCGGGTCCACCCACACGCCCTGCACCTGGGTGGTCCGGGCGGTCACGATGGCCAGTTCGGCCTTGAATATCACCCGGTCGCCGAGGAAGCGCGCGTACGCCCGCCGGCCCTTCACCAGCTCGGTGATCCGCCGCCGGTAGCCCCGCCCGCCGTCGTCCAGCAGCGGCGAGACACCGACCTCCTCGGTGTACATCGCCACCGCGGCCGGGAACAGCTGATCCACCTCGCCGCTTCGGACCAGCCGCACCTCAGGGTCGGGCGCGACCGGCGGATCGGTGTCGGCGACCAGCAGCGGCTGAAGGGGCCGGATGTCCCGGGCCGGGCCCCAGTGCCCGCCCAGCCGATCCCAGAGGTCCAGCACGGCGTCCGACCGGCCGATGATCGACGAGCACATCCGCGGCTCGGGGCCGAGCAGGTCGGCGTACGCGGCGACGGCGGCCGGTGTGGCGCAGACCGGTATGAGATGGGCGCCGGACCAGCAGACCGACTCGATCCGCCGGCCGCCGTACCCCCAGATCCGCCCCTCGGACCGCCACCAGCTCAGCCCGTGGGCGGCCACCCGCTCGGCGATCTGGGCACCGGCGTAGGGGTCGCGGTCGAGGACTCGCTCGACCGCCGCCCGCTCGGACTCGCCGAGCTGGCGGATCGGCACCGTCAGCACGGTTATCAGATTGCCAGATGCCGGCCGGGTACACCCACCGTCCCCCATGGCGAGAGAAAACCCCTTGCACCCGATGCGTCGCCGATATATCGTCAAACTATCGCCGACAGATTGGAGATCCATCATGAGGCACGAACATTTCGGTCACCCGCATGAGGCCCGGCGGCGTGGCTTCGGCTTCCCGCCCGGGTTCTCGTTCGGCGGGCCGGGCGGCGCCTTCGGTGGCGCGGCCTGGGGCGGCGGCCGCGGCGGACCCCATCGGCGCGGCGGCGGCCGTGGCAGCCGGCAGAACGTCCGGCCGGCCATCCTGGCGCTGCTGCTGGAGCGGCCGATGCACGGCTACGAGATGATCCAGGAGCTGGCCACCCGCACCAACGGCATCTGGCGGCCGAGCCCGGGGTCCATCTACCCGACCCTGCAGCTGCTCGAGGACGAGGGCCTGATCGAGGTCACCGCCGAGGGCGGCCGCAAGAGCTACCGGCTGACCGACGCCGGCCGCGCCGAGGCCGAGACGGCGGCGCAGAACCCGCCGTGGGGTCAGTTCACCGACGACACCATGTCCCAGGTGCAGGACTTCCGCGACGCGGCGCTCGGCATCATGAGCGCGCTCAAGCAGGTCGGCTTCGACGGCACGCCGGAGCAGCGGGACCGCGCTCTGGAGGTCCTCAACGACACGAAGCGCCGCCTCTACGCCATCCTCGCCGACAGCGACTGATCCCGCGATCTTGGAGGTGTGGTGCCCCACAAATCCGGCATACGGCCGATAGTGGCAACCACAACTCCAAGATCGGCGCTAGTGGACGGTGACCTGGGGGCCGGGGAGGAGGTCACGGAGCTCGTCGGGGAGGTCGGCGCCCATCTCGTCGGCTAGGCGGAGCGCCTCCTCGACCAGGGTCTCGACGATCACCGACTCGGGCACGGTCTTGATGACCTGGCCCTTGACGAAGATCTGCCCCTTGCCGTTGCCGGACGCCACGCCCAGGTCGGCCTCCCGCGCCTCGCCCGGACCGTTCACCACACAGCCCATCACGGCCACCCGCAGCGGCACCGGGAATCCGTCCAGCGCGGCGGTGACCTGCTCGGCGAGCGTGTAGACGTCCACCTGGGCGCGGCCGCAGGACGGGCACGACACGATCTCCAGGCCCCGCTCCCGCAGTCCGAGCGACTCCAGGATGGCCTGGCCCACCTTGATCTCCTCGACCGGCGGTGCGGACAGCGACACCCGGATGGTGTCGCCGATGCCCTCGGCCAGCAGCGCACCGAACGCCACCGCGCTCTTGATGGTGCCCTGGAACGCCGGGCCGGCCTCGGTCACGCCCAGGTGCAGCGGATAGTCGCACTGCTCGGCCAGCTGCCGGTACGCCCGGATCATCACCAGCGGGTCGTTGTGCTTCACCGAGATCTTGATGTCCCGGAAACCGTGCTCCTCGAACAGCGAGCACTCCCACAGCGCCGACTCGACCAGCGCCTCCGCGGTCGCCTTGCCGTACTTGGCGAGCAGCCGCTTGTCCAGCGAGCCCGCGTTGACGCCGATCCGGATCGGCACCCGGGCGTCCGCGGCCGCCTTGGCGATCTCCTTGACCTTGTCGTCGAACTGGCGGATGTTGCCCGGGTTCACCCGGACCGCCGCACACCCGGCGTCGATCGCGGCGAACACGTACTTCGGCTGGAAGTGGATGTCGGCGATCACCGGGATCTGCGACTTCTTGGCGATCGCCGGCAGCGCCTCGACGTCGTCCTGGGACGGCACCGCGACCCGAACGATCTGGCAGCCGGACGCGGTCAGCTCGGCGATCTGCTGCAGCGTCGCGTTGACGTCCGCGGTCAGCGTGGTGGTCATCGACTGCACGCTGATCGGGGCGCCGCCACCGACCGGAACCGGGCCGACCATGATCTGCCGGCTCTGTCGCCGGGGCGCCAGCGGAGGCGGCGGCACAGCGGGCATACCGAGACTGACGGCGGTCATCGCTTTCACTACCTCGAGAAGATCGAAATCGGGTTGATCACGTCGGCGGTGATGGTGAGCAGCGTGAACGCGCCACCGACCAGAATCACCGCGTAAGTGAACGGCATCAGCTTGTAGTAGTCCACCCGGCCGGGGTCGGGCTTCTTCAGGCGAGCGTAAATCCACGACCGCGCCTTTTCGAACCACGCGATCGCGATGTGACCGCCGTCCACCGGCAGCAGCGGCAGCAGGTTGAAGATGCCGATGAAGATGTTCAGCGAGATGAAAATCATCAGGAACACTTCTGGCAGCCCGCGCTGAATTGCCTCGCCACCGAGCCGGCTCGCGCCGACCACGCTGATCGGGGTATCCGGATCGCGCTCCGCGCCGGTGATCGACCGCCACAGCGCCGGCACCTTCTCCGGGATCCGCTGCAGCGCCTCGAACGTGCCCTGGAGGACGGTCCAGCTGTAGTCGGCGGTGGCGCCGAACGCGCCGCCCGGGCTGTAGGTGATCAGCACCGGCTCGTTCGTCATCCAGCCGATGCCGGCCACCGCGACCTGGGTCACCGGACCGGACGGGTCGGCCAGCGGCGCCCGCTGCGCGGCGACCAGATCGACCGTGGCCGTCCCGCTCTGCCCGCCGCGGGTGTAGGCGAAGTCGGTCGGGCCGGGCTTCGACGCGCGGATGGCGTCGGTCAGCTCGCCGTAGTTGGCGACCGCCCGGCCACCCACCGCGGTGATCACGTCGCCGGTCCGGAGCCCGGCGGTCGCGGCCGGCCCGGCGAGGTCGCCGTTCTGGCCCACCGTGCACGGACGGTTGTCGGCGATGACCACCTGCACGCACTCGCCCACACCGATCATGGCCGGCGCGACGCGCTGCTCGGCGGCGTCCTGCGGCAGCGCCGGGTTGGGCAGGCCGACGAACACCGCGGCGAACCACATGGCGACCACGGCCAGCAGGAAGTGGGTGATCGAGCCGGCCGACATCACCACGGTGCGCTTCCACACCGGGTACCGCCACATCGCGCGGTGCTGGTCCTCCGGGGCGACGTCGTCGTCCTGCGGCGTCATGCCGACGATCTTGCAGAAGCCGCCCAGCGGGATCCACTTCAGGCCGTACTCGGTCTCGCCCCGCCGGAACGAGAACACCGTCGGGCCGAACCCGACGAAGTATTTGGTGACCTTCATGCCGAAGTGCTTGGCGGTGATCATGTGGCCCAGCTCGTGCAGGCTAATCGAGATCAGGATGGCCAGCGCAAAGGCCGCCACTCCCAGCCAGTACAGCATCAAGCTCCTTCAGCCGCCGTCGCGATCATCCGCTGCGCCTGGGCCCGCGCCCACGCCTCCGCGGCAAGCACGTCATCGACGGTACCCGGCTCGGCAAAGTCGGGCGCCGCCGCGAGCACCCGCTCGAGGGTGTCGACGATGCCCAGAAACGGTAGCCGACCGGCGACGAAAGCGGCCACACACTCCTCGTTCGCGGCGTTGTAGACGGCGCCCTGATGCGCCGCACCGGCCTGCTTGGCCAGCCGCACCGCCGGAAACACCTGGTCGTCCAGCGGCCGCAGCTCCCAGTTGTGCGCCTGCCGCCAGTCCACCCCCGCGGCCGCCTCCGGGACCCGGTCCGGCCAGGCCAGCGCGAGCGCGATCGGCAGCCGCATGTCCGGCGGGCTGGCCTGGGCCAGCGACGACCCGTCGGTGAACTCGACCAGCGAGTGCAGCACCGACTGCGGGTGGATCATGACTTCGATGTCGGCGTACGGAACGTCGAACAGCTCGTGTGCCTCGATCACCTCGAGGCCCTTGTTCACCATGGTGGCCGAGTTGATCGTGACCACCGGGCCCAGGTCCCAGGTCGGGTGCTTGAGCGCGTCGTCCGGGGTGACGTGGGCCAGCTCGTCGCGACGCCGGTCCCGGAACGCGCCGCCGCTGGCGGTGAGCACCAGCCGGCGCACCTCGGCGCGCCCGCCGCCGCGCAGGCACTGGGCCAGCGCCGAGTGTTCCGAGTCGACCGGGACGATCTGGTCCGGCCGCTGCCGGGCGGCCTTGACCAGACCGCCGCCGGCCACCAGCGACTCCTTGTTGGCGAGCGCGAGGGTACGGCCGGCGTGCAGCGCCGCCAGCGTGGGCGCCAGGCCGAGGCTGCCGACCATCCCGTTCAGCACCACGTCAGCCGGCCAGCGGGCAAGCTCGGTCATCGCCTCCGGTCCGGCCACGATCTTCGGCATCTTGAAGCCGCCGGTGGCGTAGCCCTGCCGCTGGGCCTCGGCGTAGAACGCGAGCTGCAGATCCTGGACGGCGCTGGCCCGGGCCACCCCGACCACGTCGACGCCCAGCTCCAGCGCCTGCGCGGCGAGCAGGTCCACATGGCCGCCGCCGGCGCCGAGCGCCACCACCCGGAACTTGTCGCCGTTGCGCCGGACGATGTCGATCGCCTGGGTGCCGATGGACCCGGTCGAGCCGAGCAGGACGAGCTCACGCATGCCGCCCATCTTCCCGCTGCCGTTGTTCTCGCCGTACGCCGGGTAAGAAACAGACATGCCTGACGTGCGCCGGCTGCTGGCCGCCTCCTTCCGGCCGCTCAAGGGCCGCGACCTCGCGTTGCACGCCGCCGCGATCACGTTCTACGCGGGCATCGCGGTCGTGCCGATCGCCCTGCTCGCCATCTGGCTAACCGGCGCGGTCGCCGGTGCCGACCGGGTTCGCCGGCTGACCAGCCGCACGATCGCCGCCCTGCCCGACGCCATCGGCGCCCCGCAGGCGCTGTCCGCGCTGATCGACGCGGGCCTGCATCTGACCCCGTTGCTGGCCCTGGCCAGCCTGCTGCCGGCCACGTTCTACGGCGAGGGCTTCCGGCGCGCCTTCGTCTCCCTGCACGCCCCGCGCGGGCAGCGCACGTCCGGCGAGCCCCTGGTCGGCTGGCGCGGCCGTCTCCTCTGGCTGCCGTTGCTGGCGGCGGCCCCGGCCCTGCTGCTGGCCACCTTCCTGGCCCTGCCGCTCACCAGCGGCCTGTGGCTGCGCGGCGGCTGGTACGCGGTCGGTGGCGTGGTGCTGTCCTTCCTGGCCTGCTGGCTGGTGCTGACCCCGGTGGTGATCTGGGTTTTCCGCTACGTGGCGCCCGGGCGCCCGCGGTGGCTCGCGGCCGTGCTGATGGGCTCCTTCACCGCCGCGAACCTGTCCGGCTTCCTGCACGGCTTCGTCCTGTTCTGTTCCCTGCCGCTGGACCTCGGCGTGCCGTTCGGCGGGTTCACCGAGATCGGCGGCGTGGTCGCGGTCGGCCTCTGGCTCTACCTCTTCCACGTGATCGTGCTGGCCGGGTACGCCGCGACGCTGTCCTTCAGCGACTACCTGACGTCCCGGGACGATCCGACGGAGGCGGGTTCGCGCGGTGCGGCCGGCTCGCCGATCCCGGCCGAGGACTCCCGGATGCCGAACCGCGTGTAGAAGCGACCCAGAACGCCGGGCACCCACCAGTTCCAGCGGCCCAGCAGGCGCATCGTCGCGGGCACCAGCAGCGCCCGGACCAGGGTGGCGTCGATGATGATGGCGACGATCATGCCGACGCCGATGGTCTTGATCACCGTGACGCCGCCGGTGGCGAAGCCGGCCACCACGACGATCAGCAGCAATGCGGCCGCCGTGATGATGCGGCCGGTCCGCTGCAGTCCGGTGGCCACGGCGGCGGTGTTGTCGCCGGTGACGTCCCACTCCTCGCGGACCCGGGACAGCAGGAACACCTCGTAGTCGGTGGCCAGCCCGAACAGCACGGCGAGCACCAGGATCATGTTGCTCGGCTCGATGTATCCGACCGACTCGTAGCGCAACAGGCTCTCGAAATGGCCCTGCTGGAAGATCCACACCACCACGCCGAAGGACGCCCCGATGGAGACCAGGTTCATCAGCACGGCCTTGATCGGCAGCAGGACCGACCCGAACGCCAGGAACAGCAGGATCATGGTGGCGGCTGCCATGATCAGCGCCATCCACGGCAGCCGGTCGCCGAGGCTGTCCAGCAGATCGAGGTCGATCGCCGCGCGTCCGCCGACCAGCAGGTCGGGATCGAGGTCGCGGATGCGCTGGACCAGATCGCGGGCCTGGTCCGAGGTGGGTACGGCGTCGGTGGTGACCGTGACCAGGGACGGCCCGGCCGCTTGGGCGCCGGTCACGTCGGGCAGCCGTGCGATCCGGGGCACCAGCTGCGCGGCCGCGCCGTCCGGCAGGTACACGGTGATCGGGTCGGCGCCACCGCCCGGGAAGTCCTCGCGCAGCGCCTCGGCGACGATCCGGGCTCCGGTGTCGGCCGGCATCACCCGCTCGTCGAACCCGCCGAACTGCACCCGGAGAAACGGCAGGGCGAACAGCACCAGCACGGCGAGCACCCCGACCAGGTAGATCACCGGCCGGCGCATCACGCTGTGTGCCAGCCGCGCCCAGCCGGCACCCGCCTCCCCGGTCGCCCACCGCAGGCCGGGGATCCGCAGCCGGTTGATCCGGTGCCCGAGCAGGGCCAGTGCCGCCGGCAGCACGGTCAGGGCGGCGAGCATGGCGATCAGCACGGCCGCCATGCCGCCGATCGCCATGCCGCCGAGGAACGGCTGGGGGAAGATCAGCAGACTGGACAGCGCCAGCGCGATGGTCAGCCCGGACACCATGACGGTACGGCCGGCGGTGGCCACCGTGATCCGGATGGCCGCCGGGACGTCCCGGCCGTTGTCCAGCTCCTCGCGGAAGCGGCTCACCACGAACAGCGAGTAGTCCACCGCCATGCCCAGCCCCAGCAGCGTGATCACGTTGATCGCGAACACCGAGATGTCGGTCAGGTAGGTGAGCGCCCGCACCGCGAGGAAGGCACCGAGGATCGCGATGCCACCGATGACCAGCGGTGACAGCGCCGCGATCAGGCCCCGGAAGATCAGGACGAGCAGCACGAACAGCACCGGCAGCGAGAAGATCTCGGCCCGGGTGATGTCCTCCTCGGTCTGTGTGTTGGCCTGCTCGCCGAAGGCCACCAGGCCGCCCACGTCGGTGTCCAGGCCGGCCGCCCGCAGCCGCGGGGCGATCGCCCGGTATGCGGCCATCTTGCCGTCCGCGGTGCCCTCGAACAGCCGCACCGCCGCATACGTGGCGCGCCGGTCGGTGCTGATCAGCGCGGGTGTCCGGGCGTCGAGGTAGCTGGTGACGCTCTCCACCTGGGGCTGGGACCGGATCGTCCGGACGGCGCCGGCGACCGACGCGCGGAAGGCCGGGTCGTCGACGGTCCGGGTGTCGCTGGACCAGAGCACCACCAGATCGGGCGGGCGCTGGCCCAGCGCGGCGACGGCGGCCGCGGCCCGGTTGGACTCGCTGTCCGGATCGTCGTACCCGCCGCCGGTGAGCGCGCCGAACACGCCGGCACCCCAGGTGGCACCCGCTACCACCAGGGCGAACGAGGCCGCGACCACCCACCACCGGACCCGGACGACGGCCCCGCCCCACCACCGGAACATGCGCCCAGCGTAGAACGGCACGATAGGGTCATCGCTCATGTCGAAAATTCCCGAACGTGCCGACGTGGTGATCATCGGGGCCGGCCACAACGGGCTGGTCGCCGCGATCCTGCTGGCCCGCGCGGGTCTGGACGTCGTTGTGCTGGAGGCCGCCGACGTGCTGGGCGGCGCCGCTCGCACCGAGCGGCCGTTCGCCAAGGTGCCCGGTCTGGGCCAGTCGACCGGTTCCTACCTGCTCGGCCTGATGCCGCCCGAGCTGCTGCGCACGCTGGATGTGGACATCCCGGTGCTGCGCCGCGACCCGCACTACTTCCTGCCCACGCCGGGCCGGCCGGGGTCGCCGTACCTGCTGTTCGGCAGCGACCGGGCAGCCACGCGCGCGCAGATGGAGAAGTTCTTCTCGCCCCGCGACGTGGCGGCGGACGAGGCGATGGCGGTCGAGGTGGCCGCGCTCCGCGCCGATCTGGCCCCGGCCTGGCTGGCGGAGCCGGGCTCGGTGGAGGAGATCGCCGACCGCTACATCCGCCCGTCGCTGCAGAGCGCGTTCATCGAGCTGGTCCGCGGGTCGGTCGCCGACTATCTCGCCCGCTTCGGCTTCCGGTCCGAGCTGCTGATCAGCATGTACGCGGTGACCGACGGCATTTCCGGCCTGAACGCCGGGCCGGACGACCCGGGCACCGGCCACAACTTCCTGGCGCACAACATGTGCCGGCTGCCCGGTGCGGACGGCACCTGGATGGTCGCGGCCGGCGGCATGGGCACGGTGTCCCGCACCTTCGCCGATGCGGCGCGGGCGGCCGGAGCGAAGATCGTGACGGGTACGCCGGTCAGCGCCGTGACCGTCGACAACGGCGCGGCCAGCGGGGTGGCCCTGCCCGACGGCTCGCACGTCGCCGCTTCGGTCGTGCTGGGCGCCTGTGACCCATTCCGGCTCCTCGATCTGGTGCCCGCGGGGGCGCTGCCGTCGTCCCTGACCGAGCACATGGCGGCGATCCGGAAGCCGGGCACCACCATGAAGGTCAACCTGGCGCTGCGTGACCTGCCGGTCTTCTCCTGCCTGCCGCCGGGCGCGCCGTCGCCGTTCGGCTCGACCATCCACCTGCTGCCCGGCTCCGCCGCGCTGGCCGGCCACGGCGAGGCGGACTCGCCGATGGCCGCGCTGCGGGCGATGTGGGCCGATGTGCAGGCGGGCCGGCTGCCCGCCGAGCCGACCATCGAGTGGTACCTGCACACCACCGTCGACCCGTCGCTGCAGGACGAGGCCGGGCACCACTCGTCGGCGCTGTTCGTGCAGTCGGTGCCGTACCAGCCCGCCGGCACCACGTGGGACGAGGCGCTGCCCGGCTATGTCTCGCAACTACTGGCCATCTGCGACCGGTACGCGCCGGGCACCTCGGATCTGGTCGCCGACATGATGCCGCTGACCCCGCCCGGCATCGAGCAGCATTTCGGCATCACCGGCGGCCACATCCACCACGTGGACAACACCGTCGCCTTCACCGATCGCATGCCGTACGCGACCGGCCTGGACGGCCTCTACGCCGGTTCCGCCGGCTGCCACCCAGCCGGCAGCGTGATCGGCGCCCCCGGCCACAACGCCGCCCGCCGCATCCTCCACGACCTCTCCCCCTAACCCCCGCCCCGCGCCCCGCGACTCCGGCCCCGTCCCCGCCCCGCGACTCCCGCGACCCCGGGCGCACCGCGAATCCGCGACTCCGGCGCTCCGGCGCCCCGCGAGTCCGCGACTCCGGCGCTCCGGCGCCCCGCGAGTCCGCGACTCCGGCGCTCCGGCGCCCCGCGAGTCCGCGATCTTGGAGTTGTGGCGCCCCACAAAGCGACATATGGGTCATTTGGGCAGCCACAAGTCCAAGATCGACGTGTGGAGTCGGCGTCGACGCGCGGGGAGGCGACGACGCGCGGGGAGGCGTCGACGCGCGGGGGTGGCGACGACGCGCGGGGAGGCGCCGGCGGGGTGGCTGGGAGGGGTCAGGCGTCGGCGGTTTTGGTGGCGCGGATGTTGTGGCCGACGCTGGTCAGGCAGCGGCCGGACGGCAGGTCGAACTTCCAGCCGTGCAGCTGGCAGGTCAGCACGTTGCCGTCGATCACCCCGAACCGGGAGAGATCGGCCTTGAGGTGCGGGCAGCGGCGCTGCACCTGCCAGTCGCCGAGCGTGGTGTCCTCGGCCTCGACGGCGCGCTCGTGCTCGTCGTACCAGCCCTCGGCGTACTGCAGACGCTCTTCAGACAGGCACTTGAAGAACGAGTAGACGAACTCGTTGTACTGGCCGATCCGGGCCGCCGAGAAGCGGCAGGACAGGAACAGCGAGTTCACCCAGTCGCCCTCGTCGATGTGGATCAGGTGCTCGATGAGCTCGCGCTGGGTGCGGAAGCGGTAGCGGACCTTCTCGTCGGCGTACGGCCGGACCTGCTTGCCGGGGAAGTCCACGACGATCGACTCGACGTCCGTGCCGTCGTACGACACCAGGTCGAACCGCACCGGACCGCCGACGCCCTGGGCCATGTAGATGGACTCCTCGAGCAGCGGCTCGATGCGCTTCTTCAGCTCGCCCAGCACGTCGATCTCGGGGTGCCGCCAGGACGCCTTCTCGGCCTCGATGATCGGCCGCTTGCGCTCCCGCATCTCTCCGAGGTGTTCGGTCTTCCGCGCGAAGAACTCATCGACGTTGGTCGGATGCGTCGTGCTCGCCTGACCGTCGGGGGAGAGTGAAGTCACCGAGCCGGGCAGCAGGACGATGCCGTTGGTGCCGCCGACCTCGGCGTACTCGCGCAGGAAGACCGACTGGTCCGGGAAGATGTTGCCCTCGTCGCCGAAGATGTCGTTGAACTGCCACAGCTCGTCGTCGAGGAAGCACGGCGGGCCGGCGATCGGGAAGACGTACGACGCCTTGAGGTCGTTGATGTAGCGCCAGGTGCGGTCGAACTGGCGGTCCCGCTTCTGCTTACCGAACGCGCGCCTGGCGCCTTCCGGCAGCTCGTACACCATCGGGTACCAGATCGCGCCGGAGAACTGCAGCATGTGGGCGTGCACGTGGCCCAGCTCGGCGAAGACGGTGAGGTCGGTGGGGCGGGCGTCGTTCTGGTTCAGCACCCGGATGCCGGCGTGCTCGACCCACAGCGAGGAGTCACCGATCGGGCCGTCGGTGGGGCTGGTCAGCGCCTGGATCATCACCTTGAGCCCGCCGTCGAGCTCGTGCACCTGGTTCGACTTCGTTTTCAGGAAGCTGGTGAACCCCAGCTCGCGCAGCTCGTCCTCGAGCTGGCTGGTCGGGTATTCCGGCAGCAGCACGGTGGCCTTCTTGTTGACATGCTGCTCGAGGTTCTTGGCGTCGAAGTGGTCCCGGTGCAGGTGGGAGACGTACAGGTAGTCGACGTCCCCGAGCGTGGCCCAGTCCAGCTGCGAGTTGTCCGGGAACGGAAACCACGATGCGAAGTACGCCGGGTTGACCCACGGATCGCACAGAATGCTGCCGGCGCCCGTGTCGATGCGCATGCTCGCGTGGCCGGTGCCCGTGATCCGCACAGTAGAGACTCCTTCGATCCGACTGTCGACCGCATCGAAGGTACCGGGTCCGGGTTGGCGGGCCGCGCGCGGAGGCGCCGTGCGAAAATGAGTCGCAGCCCTTGATCACCGCCGCAGGAGGACCGAGACGTGGCAGACGAGCCGGTACACGACGAGCCGGTTTACTCACCCGACCAGCTCAAGCCGGGCAACCGCAAGTGGGGCCGGATCGGCGCGATCGGGTCCGCCATCGTGATCCTGCTCTATCTCTGGGGCAACCACGAAGGCAACACGGAGAACGTCTTCCTGCTGGTCACCGCCCTGCTCCTGCTGGGTGCCGTGGCCGCCGACGCGATCCTGCGGCGCAACGGCCTGCGGCCCAACGACCAGTGAGCAGAAGGGGCCGGTCGGGCCCCCTCACTCTCACCGCCGGCGCAGCAGGATGTCCTTGACCTCGCGCAGGGCCGCGTCCACCTCGGCCTCGAAGTAGCCGCCCGGCACCAGCCCGAACTGCAGCGTGTCCAGCTCGTTCTCGGGCACCGGCATCGGCCCGCGGCCGGACATGGCCTGCAGGATGCTGTCGAACAGCCGGTCCACCTGCATCGGGTCGTACCCGCTGCCGAACCGGCGCGGCTGGAACGTGCGCCGCAGCTGGTCCACCCGGTAGAGCTCACCGTTCGGGCCGCCACCACCCATCGGCGCACCGCTCATCGGTGACGGCCCCATCGGTGGCCCGCTCATCGGTGGCCCGCTCATCGGTGGCCCGCTCATCGGCGCGGGACCGTATCCGCCCCGGTCGCGCTCCGGCATCCGGATCTCCGCGGTCATGTCCGCCTTGCCGTGCCGGCCGGGCTCGAACGCGTTGTAGCTGCCGGTGTCATAGCCGACCGGACCACGCTGCGGCTGACCACCGTACGAGGGTTCGTCGTAGCCGCCCCGGCCGTAGATCGGATCCGGCGCCGGCATCTGCGGCTGCCGCTGGGGCATCGGCGGCGGCATCTGCGGCGGCATCTGCCGGTCGTCGCGCATCGGAGCGGGCAGCCGCTCGGTGGGCGGCGCCGGCCGGCCCAGGGACGGTCCCATCCGGTCCACCGGCATGCCACCGCCGCGCATCGCCTCGGGCGCCATGCGGGGATCGATCGACCGGCCGCCGCGATCCTCGAACTCGGCGAGCTGTCGCTCCACCCGGTCCAGGTGCAGGTCCACCTGCCACTCGTCGTACCCGCCGAAGCGCACCCGGAAGACGACGTCGTGCACCTCCTGAGCGCCGACCGGAGCACCGACCTGTTCCCCCGCCAGGGTGGCCTCGACCCGGTCGAGGAAATTGTCGACCTCATCCACCTTGTAGCCGCGCCGCAGCGCGCGCCGACGGAAACGCTGTCCGTTACTGGTCACAACGTCTCCCACTCCACCTGCTGGGTACTCGGCCCAGTCACTGTGCCACCTCCGCGTCGGCGGCGGGACCCCCTGTGCCCGCCTCCGTCACCTCGCCCGCGGCCAGCTGGCCGCACGCGCCGTCGATCTCCCGGCCCCGGGTGTCACGGACGGTGGTCGCCACACCGGCCGCGCGCAGGCGCCGGACGAACTCCCGCTCGACCGGCTTGGGGCTGGCATCCCACTTGCTGCCCGGGGTGGGATTCAGCGGGATGAGATTCACATGGGCCAGCTTGCCGTGCAGCAGCCGGCCAAGCAGGTCGGCACGCCAAGGCTGGTCGTTTACGTCCCTGATCAGGGCGTATTCGATGGATATCCGACGTCCGGTCTGCGCCGCGTAGTCGAACGCGGCTCGGAGCACCTCGGCCACCTTCCAACGCTGGTTGACGGGCACTAGCTCATCGCGCAGATCATCATCGGGGGCGTGCAGTGACAACGCAAGGGTCACCTGGAGCCGTTCCGCGATCAACCGGCGCATTGCGGGCACCAGACCCACGGTGGAGACGGTGATGTGCCGTTGCGACAACCCCAGGCCCTCGGGCGCCGGGGTGGTCAACCGGCGCACCGCCTCGATCACCCGCGGATAGTTGGCCAGCGGCTCACCCATCCCCATGAACACCACCCGGGACAGCCGCGGCGGCGATCCGGTGACCTTGCCGGCGGCCGCCACCCCGGCCAGGTAGACCACTTGGTCGACGATCTCCGCGACGGACAGGTTGCGGGTCAGGCCGGCCTGGCCGGTCGCGCAGAACGGGCACGCCATGCCACAACCGGCCTGGCTGGACACGCACGCGGTGACCCGATCGGGATAACCCATCAGCACGCTTTCCACCAGCGCACCGTCGTGCAGCCGCCAGAGCGTCTTGCGGGTGGCGCCGTGGTCACAGGCCAACTCGCGGACCGGATCGAGCAGGGTGGGCAGCAGGTCACCGGCGAGCCGGTCGCGGGTGGCGGCCGGCAGGTCGGTCATCGCGCCGGCGTCCCGGACCAGGCGCCCGAAGTAGTGGGTGGAGATCTGCTTGGCGCGGAAGGCCGGCTCGCCGAGCCCGGTGATCGCCGCTGTGCGGCCGGCCAGGTCGAGGTCGGCGAGATGGCGCGGAGGCATGCTGGGACGGCGCCCGGGACGGGCGCTGGGGATGACCGGGAGCGTTGTCATGGCCGGTCCAGTGTGTCACGGCTTCGCGGGTGGTCGTGCATCGCTTACCCCGGTGGCGCCATCAGCGTCAGCAGCAGGTATGCCGTCGGCACCGCGAACAGGATGGAGTCCAGCCGGTCCATCAGGCCGCCGTGCCCGGGCAGCAGCCGGCTCATGTCCTTGATTCTGAGATCCCGCTTGAGCATCGACTCGCCGAGATCACCCAGCACCGCCACGACCGAGACCACCGCGCCGAACAGCAGGCCCCAATAGAACGCCACGTCCAGCCAGATGAACAGCAGCACGGCGCTGCCGACCGCGGCCGCCACCACCGAACCGCCGAAGCCCTCCCAGGACTTCTTCGGGCTGATCGACGGGGCCATCGGGTGCTTGCCGAGGAACACCCCGGCCGCGTACCCGCCGGTGTCGGACAGGATCACCGCGATCAGCGTGACCAGCACCCGCAGGTGCCCGTCGTCCGGCGCGGACAGCAGCACGGCGAAGCTGAGCAGGAACGGTACGTACACCGTGATCAGCAGGCTGGCGGTGAAGTCCTGGCGGATCTCCCGCGGCCGGTCGGCCAGGCGCCACAGCACCGCGGCCAGCACCGTGACCACCAGCCCTAGCACGACCGCGTCCTCGCCGGCGTACCAGGCCAGGCCGGTTATCAGCAGGCCGCCGCCGATCAGCGGGAGCAGCGGTGGGTGCGCGCCGGTGACCCGCATCGCCCGGGTCATCTCCCAGATCCCCACGGCGGCCGCGGCGGCGATCACGCCGACAAAGGCGGGCTTCCAGATCACCAGCGAGGCCAGCACGAGCAGGCTCAGGCTCAGGCCGACCGCGATGGCGGCGGGCAGGTTCCGGCCGGCGCGCCCGCTGACCTTGGCGTCGGCCCGGCGCCGGCCCGGCCGGCTCGACCCGGTGGCCAACTCGAACTCCGCTTCCGCGGTCGAGGTGGCGGCCGTCGGCGCATTCCACGACGGTTCCACCGGCTCCGTCTCGCCGGTCGCATCGACCTCCTGGCCGGGCACCCAGTAGGCGGCATACGGCGACGGTCCGGAGGGAGACGACCGTTCGCCGGATGAGGGTTGCCCGCCGCGGGGATCGAGGTACGACATCAGACCTCGAGCAGCTCGGCTTCCTTGTGCTTGACCAGCTCGTCGACGATCGCGACGTACCGGTGTGTCACGTCGTCGAGTTCCTTCTCCGCCCGGCGCACGTCGTCCTCACCGGACTCGCCATCCCTGACCAGGCGGTCGAGCTGCTCCTTGGCCTTGCGGCGCACGTTGCGGATGGCGACCCGGCTCTCCTCGGCCTTGTGCCGCGCCACCTTGATCATGTCGCGCCGCCGCTCCTCGGTCATCTGCGGCAGGTGGATGCGCAACTGGGTGCCCTCGTTGTTCGGGTTCACCCCGAGGTCCGAGTCGCGGATGGCCCGCTCGATGGCGCCGAGCTGGGACATGTCGTACGGCTTCACGATCACCATGCGCGGCTCCGGAACACCGATCGACGCCATCTGGGGCACCGGGGTCGGCGAGCCGTAGTAGTCGACGACGATCTTCGAGAACATCGCCGGCGTGGCGCGTCCCGTACGGATCGCGGCGAACTCCTCCTTGGCGTGTTCGACCGCGCTCTCCATCTTCTCTTCGGCCTCGAAGAGGATCTCCTCGATCACCGCTCGTCGCCTCCCTTTGCCTCTTTTGTTGCCGGAACCGCCTCAGGCGGTGATCAAGGTACCGATCTTCTCACCGCTCACCGCGCGGATGATGGTGTCGTCACCCTGCGCGCCGAAGACCAGCATCGGCAGGTTGTTCTCCTGGCACAGGCTGAACGCGGCCTGGTCGGCCACCTTGAGACCCTGCTGCAGGACACCGGCGAAGGTGATCCGGTCGATCTTGCGGGCGGTGGGATCGGTACGCGGGTCCGCCGTGTACACGCCGTCCACCCCGTTCTTGCTCATCAGCACGAGGTCGGCGTGGATCTCCAGGGCACGCTGGGCGGTGACCGTGTCGGTGGAGAAGTAGGGCATGCCGGCGCCGGCCCCGAAGATCACCACGCGGCCCTTCTCCAGGTGCCGGATCGCGCGCCGGGGGATGTACGGCTCGGCCACCTGCGCCATCGTGATGGCCGTCTGCACCCGCGTCTCGATGCCTTCCTTCTCCAGGAAGTCCTGCAGCGCCAGGCAGTTCATCACCGTGCCGAGCATGCCCATGTAGTCGGCCCGGGCCCGGTCCATGCCGCGCTTCTGCAACTCGGCGCCGCGGAAAAAGTTGCCGCCGCCCATCACCACGGCGACCTGGACGCCGCGCCGGGTGACCGTGGCGATCTGACGGGCGATGCCCTGCACGACGTCCGGGTCGACGCCCACCTCGCCGCCGCCGAAGACCTCGCCGGACAGCTTCAGCAGGACACGGCGGTAGCGCCGGCCCGGCCGGTGGGTCACGGCGGCGTCCAGCGCCTCGTCGAGCCCGTCGTCGAGCACCTCGTCACCGACGACGAGCGCACCCTTCGTCCCGTCCACCCCTACTCCCCTTCGTCGCCCCTGCATCCGCGGCCAGTCTGCCGCACGCCGCGGGCGGGGCGTGACCGAACCGTCGCGGGCAGCCTCCCTCCGGGTGCCCCGGCGCCACCGGGCCC
>DASSAL010000311.1:0-3382 GCA_035685405.1 Actinoplanes sp.
CGAGGGCCCGGGCCCGGGCCGCCGCCGGGCGGGAGCGCGACGCCGCGGTCGAGCGAGCCGAAGCGGCCGGGCGGGAGGCCGCCCGGCAGGCCGAGGTCGCGGCAGCGGCCCGCGCGGCAGCCGACCGCGACCGCCAGGAACTCGCCGCGGAGGTCGCCCGCCGCACCGCGGCCCAGCAGGCCGCCGAGCGGGACATCGCCGACCTGCAACGCCGGCTGGCGGCCGCGCGGGCCGAGGCGGACGCCGCGCACGACCGGTCGGCACAGCTGTCGTCGCAGGTGAGCGACCTGGCCTCGGCGCTGGCGGCGCTCGGCCCGGGTCGGCCGGCTCCAGCCCAGACGGCTCCCGCCCAGACAGCTCCGGCCCGGTGACGCATCTCGCACAGTCTGGAGAGCACTCAAACCCCGGCAAAGGGGACCAAGGTCCACTTCTCCCCGGCCGCGCGGTGCCGGGCAGCGGCGGGCGGCGGCTACGCTCGTAACCGTTAACACAGCCGACACACGGTGACGCTCGCAGGAATCCCGCGACCGTCCCTTTCGTTACACCTACGGAAGCCGCACCACGAAGCGAGGGGAAAGCCGATCATGGGCGAACGCATGCTGCGCGGTAGCCGTCTTGGCGCAGTCAGCTACGAGTCCGACCGCAACACCGAGCTGGCGCCCCGGCAGACCCGCGAGTACCTGTGCGTGAAGGGTCACCAGTTCGAGGTGCCGTTTGCCGTGGACGCCGAGGTGCCGACGACCTGGGAGTGCAAGTTCGACGGCAGCGTCGCCCGGCTGGTCGACGGCAATGAGCCGGAGCAGAAGAAGGCGAAGCCGCCGCGCACCCACTGGGACATGCTGCTCGAGCGGCGCTCCATCTCGGAGCTGGAGGACATCCTCAACGAGCGGCTGCAGGAGGTTCGCACCCGCCGCGGCCGCTGATCAGGATCCGGAACGCCGCCCTCGACGACGAGGGCGGCGTTTCTGCGTCCACGGATCAGCGGACGATCTCTCCCTCGATCGCCTCAGGCGGAGTCTGGACCGGCGATGGGTCGGGGGTGTGCAGCGGAGCGCCGCGGCGGACCCGGACCCGGCGCGGACCGAAGAGATCACCGGCCACCGCCGCCGACACCTGCCGCTCGGTGGCGCGCTCCACCGCGTACCGGGCCAGGCCGCGCACCGGCGGCAGCACCAGCAGCAGACCGGCCACCGAGGAGATCAGCCCGGGCAGCGCCAGCAGCAGCGCACCGAACAGGCCGACCAGCGAGTCGCTGACCTGCCGGCCGGGCGGCCGGCCGGCCTCGGCGGCGGCCCGGAACGACCGCCAGCCCCGGATGCCTTCGCGACGCACCAGCATCAGGCCGAGCACACTCGTCGCGGCCAGCAGCAACAGCGTCCAGCCGGCCCCGATCGCGTGCACCACGGCGACGAACACGGCGATCTCGGCCACCGCGAGCAGCAGCAGCCCGATCGGAACGAAAACCAGACCCCGGCGCATCATGTTTCCAGCATGACACGTCCCCGGTTTCCGTTGCAGTGCGGCGAAGCCGCCTTGGCGGCTCAGCTCATGGCCAGGTGGAACCGCGGCGCGGGCGCCGGCCGAGCCGGTTCAGCACGGTGTCCCGGCGCGCCTGCACCCCCCACACCGTGACCCTGAGCAGCTGTTCGCGGAAGATGTTGCTGCTCATCTTGCTGGCCCCGCGTTCGCGCTCGGTGAACGTGATCGGCACCTCGGTGATCCGGAACCCGTGCTTGTGCGCCCGCCAGGCCAGCTCGACCTGGAACGAGTAACCCTGCGACGCGACGGTGCCCACGTCGATCCGGTCGAGCACCGCCATCCGGTACGCGCGGTAGCCGCCGGTCGCATCCTTGAACGGCATGCCGAGCGCCATCCGGATGTAGAGGTTGCCGCCACGGGACAGGATCAGCCGGTGCAGCGGCCAGTTGTGCACCGACCCGCCGGGCACGTACCGGGTGCCGAGCACCACGTCGGCGGTCCGCAGCGCGTCCAGCAGCCGGGTCAGCTCCTCGGGGGCGTGTGAGCCGTCCGCGTCCATCTCCACGACGACGTCGTAGCCCTTGTCCCGGGCCCAGGCGAAACCGGCCTTGTACGCCTCACCGAGGCCATGCTTGCCGGGCCGGTGCAGCACGAAGATGTGGTTGTCGGTGGCGGCCAGTTCGTCGGCGATGCGGCCGGTGCCGTCCGGCGAGTTGTCGTCGGCGACGAGGATGTCGACGGAGGGCACCGCGCGCCGGACCCGGCTGGTGATCAACCGGATGTTCTCCGCCTCGTTGTAGGTCGGGATGATCACGAGGACCCGTCCGATCCCCGGATAACCTTCCGCCTCGCTCACCGTTCCTCCGATGGTTCAGGTCATCCGGCCCGCGGGGTGCGGCCACGCCGGCGGCGCAGCGGCAACGCCCCGGCCAGGGCGACGGCGGCCAACGCGGCGGCCGCCAGCTCGGGCCAGTGGCCCAAGCGCGTGGCTAGCGTACGCGTACCGCCGAGATGCATCTCACGCACCTCGACCGCAGGCACGTTGAAACCGGTGGAGACCCGGACGTTGCCCGCGGTGTTCACAAATGCCGACACCCCGACGGTGGACACCATCAGCGATTCGCGGCCGTGCTCGACCGCCCGCAGCTGCACCATGGCCAGCTGCTGCCGGGCCTCGGCCTCGTTGAACGTGGCGTTGTTGGTCTGCACGGCCAGGATCTGCGCGCCGCCGGTGACGGTGTCGCGGACGATGTCGTCGTACGCCACCTCGAAGCAGATCACGTCGCCCACGGTGACCGCTCCGGTGCGCACCACCCCCGGCGTCTCGCCGGCCACCATGTCGCGGACCAGGTCGACCTTGTCCCCGGCGACGAACCGGGCGACCGGGCGCAGCGGCATGTACTCGGCGAACGGCACCGGGTGCCGCTTGATGTAGGTCTGGTCCAGGTCCGGACCGGTGACCGGCTGCCAGAGCAGCCCGGCGTTCTTGATCTCGTTCGGGACGTCGCCGCGGAGCACCGTACCGACCAGGATCGGCGCGCCGATGGCCGTGGCCGCGACGGCGATCTGCTGTGCCGCGTCCTGGTTGCGCAGCGGATCGATGTCGCTGGAGTTCTCCGGCCACACCACCAGGTCGGGCCGCGGCTGGCGGCCGGCGGCGACCCGGGCGGCCAGGTCGGTGGTGGCCCGCACGTGGTTGTCCAGCACGACCCGCCGCTGGGCGTTGAAGTCCAGGCCCAGCCGGGGCACGTTGCCCTGCACGATGGCCACCGTGGCGGTGGCGGCGCCCGGTTGCGCGACCGGGATGACCGCCGGCCCGGCCACCAGCAGCCCACCGGCCACCAGGTAGCCGGCTGTGGCGGCCCACCGGGTGCGCCGCCACAGCAGCGCGACCAGCACACCT
>DASSAL010000312.1:0-36290 GCA_035685405.1 Actinoplanes sp.
CGCCGCAGGCCCGCAGCAGCTTGCCGAACGCCAGCCGGTCGCCGAACTCCACGCCGTACGAGTTCACGTTCTGGCCCAGCAGCGTCACCTCGAGCACCCCCTCGGCGACCAGCGCGCGCACCTCGGCCAGCACGTCGCCGGCCCGGCGGTCCTTCTCCCGGCCGCGCAGCGACGGCACGATGCAGAAGGTGCAGGTGTTGTTGCAGCCCACCGAGATCGACACCCAGCCGGCGTACGTGGACTCGCGTCGCGTGGGCAGCGTGGACGGGAACACCTCGAGCGACTCGAGGATCTCCACCTCGGCCTCGGCGTTGTGCCGGGCCCGCTCGAGCAGCGCCGGCAGCGAGCCGATGTTGTGGGTGCCGAACACCACGTCGACCCAGGGCGCCCGCTTGACGATGTCGCCGCGGTCCTTCTGGGCCAGGCAGCCGCCGACCGCGATCTGCATGTCCGGGTTCTTCAGCTTGGTGGGACGCAGGTGACCCAGGTTGCCGTAGAGGCGGTTGTCGGCGTTCTCCCGTACCGCGCAGGTGTTGAAGACCACCACGTCGGCGGCGTCCGTATCGGTGGCGCGCACGTACCCCGCATCTTCCATCAGCCCGGAGATGCGCTCGCTGTCGTGCACGTTCATCTGGCACCCGTAGGTGCGGACGTCGTAGGTGCGTGGCGTACTAGTCATGGCAATCAACCAGGGTAGCCCCGCCCACCGACAGAATCTCAGGCGGCGTGGCGCTCCGGTGCCACCGCGCAGGCCGGATCGGTGCCGGTGCACGGGCGCAGGTGCCGTCGTTCCGTACCGTCGTCGGTCTCCAGCTCGTCGACGTGCACCGGCCGCAGCGTCCCGTCCGGCTCGGCCAGCACGTACCGGGTGGGGTTGAGGGTGTCGTCGGGGAGCAGGACGTCGGCGCCCAGCCGGACCGCGACGGCGCTCGCGACGGTCGCCTCCGCGACGTCGTCCGGAGCCAGATACACGTCGGCAAGTGTCGGAAAGTCGCCACCGACGTACCAGACGTCGCACCGGAGAGCATCATCTGGGTTGGCCTCCTCCAGCCCGATCACCGGCCGGCCGAGCGCCCCGGCGATCGCACCCCGGATCCGGCCCGCGTCGACACGTCCAGCAATGCACCAGTTCCACAGGCCGCTCATCGCGTACCTCCCCTTCCGCGGTGCGAGTGCTGTGTTACCGCTCCGTGACCATTGCGGGCGCGATCCGATACCACATCGCCCATAGAGTGGCCCCATCTTCACGTACTTGCAGACGGGACGGTGGTCCGACGGTGGCTGACGACGACAAGGCTCTCATCGTCCTCGACAACGTCAACAAGTGGTTCGGGCCGCTGCACGTGTTGCAGGACGTCAACCTCTCGGTGGACCGTGGCGAGGTGGTCGTCGTGATCGGACCGTCCGGCTCCGGCAAGTCGACGTTGTGCCGGGCGATCAACCGGCTGGAGCCGATCAACTCGGGCACCATCGTCTTCGACGGGCAGCCGCTGCCGGCCGAGGGCAAGGGGCTGGCCCGGCTGCGCAGCGAGGTCGGCATGGTGTTCCAGTCGTTCAACCTGTTCGCGCACAAGACCATCCTGCAGAACGTGATGCTGGGCCCGGTCAAGGTCCGCAAGGAGAAGCCGGCCGTGGTCCGCGAGCGGGCGATGGCCCTGCTCGACCGGGTGGGCATCGGGAACCAGGCGGACAAGTACCCGGCCCAGCTCTCCGGCGGTCAGCAGCAGCGGGTGGCCATCGCCCGCGCGCTCGCCATGCAGCCCAAGGCGCTGCTCTTCGACGAGCCGACCAGTGCGCTCGACCCGGAGATGGTCGGCGAGGTGCTGGACGTGATGACGTCGCTGGCCCGTGAGGGCATGACCATGGTCGTGGTGACCCACGAGATGGGATTCGCCCGGCACGCCGCCAACCGGGTGGTGTTCATGGCCGACGGCCAGCTGGTCGAGGAGGCCGCGCCCGCCGAGTTCTTCGCGAACCCGCGCAGCGAGCGCGCCAAGGACTTCCTGTCCAAGATTCTTACGCACTGACGAGACGCACTCAGTATCCACAGCGGAGGAGCGAACAATGCGCAGTACCCGATTGATGGCGGCGTTCGGGGCGATGGCCCTGGCGCTGACCGTGGCGGCATGCGGCGGCGGTGACGAAGACAGCGGCTCGGGTTCGACCGGCGGCACCGCGAGCGGCATCGTCGGCAAGGCCAGCGGCGAAAAGAAGCTGGTCATCGGCGTGAAGGCGGACCAGCCGGGTCTCGGCCTGCAGACCGGCGGCACCTACACCGGCTTCGACATCGAGATCGCGAAGATCATCGCCAAGGGCCTCGGCGTGCCGGACACCGGCATCGAGTGGAAGACCACCGTCTCGGCCAACCGTGAGCCGTTCATCCAGCAGGGCCAGGTGGACATGGTGGTGGCCACCTACACGATCAACGACGAGCGTAAGAAGGTCGTCAACTTCGCCGGGCCGTATTACACCGCGGGTCAGGACCTGCTGGTGCCGGTCGACTCGACGATCACCGGCCCGGAGGCGCTGGCCGGCAAGAAGGTCTGCTCGGTGTCCGGCTCCACCCCGGCCAAGCGGATCCAGACCGACTACAAGGACGCGCAGCTGCAGCAGTTCGACTCGTACTCCAAGTGCGTGACGGCGCTGGCCGGCGGCCAGGTGGACGCGGTCACCACCGACGACATCATCCTCGCCGGGTACGCCGCCCAGGACCAGTACGCCGGCAAGTTCAAGGTGGTCGGCAAGAAGTTCAGCGAGGAGCCGTACGGCATCGGCCTGAAGAAGGACGACACCGAGGGCTGCAACCGGATCAACGAGATCCTCAAGGCCTCGGCGACCGACGGTTCGTACAAGGCGGCGTGGGACAGCACGCTCGGCAAGAGCGGCACGGCCGCGCCGGAGCTGGACACCGCGGCGCTGACCCACTGCCCCACCTCCTGACCGTTCCTGCGGTGAGCGGGGCCGGCCGCCGGCCCCGCTCACCTCTTCCTTGTGCTGGGGAGCCGGCCGATGGACGTCTTCACCGATCCCGCCAACGTCGACGTGTACGTGACCGGGTTCCTTTGGATCCTCCGGCTCACGGTGGCGTCCGCCGTCATCGCGCTCGTTCTCGGGGTCGTGCTCGCCGCGATGCGGGTGTCCCCGGTGCCGGTGCTGCGCGCCTTCGGCACCGGCTGGGTGAACATCTTCCGGAACACGCCGCTCACCCTGGTCATCTTCTTCTGCTACTTCGGCCTGTTCTCGACGCTCGGCGTCAGCCCGTCCGACGACATCGAGCTCAACAACTTCTGGCTGGGCGTGATCGGGCTGTCCGTCTACACCGCGGCGTTCGTCTGCGAGGCGGTGCGGTCCGGCGTCAATACCGTGCCGGCCGGCCAGGCCGAGGCGGCCCGGGCGATCGGCATGACCTTCGCCCAGACGCTCCGGATGATCGTGCTGCCGCAGGCCGGCCGGGCCGTGATCGCGCCGCTGGGCAGCATCTTCATCGCGCTGGCCAAGAACTCCACGATCGTCGGCACGATCGGGTTGATGGAGGCGTCGAACGCGATGAAGGAACTGATCAACGCCCGCGGTGACGCGGTCATCCCGATCTTCCTGGCCTTCGCCGGCACGTTCGCGATCGTCCTGATCCCGACCGGATACCTGTTCGGGTGGCTGGCCAACCGACTGGCGGTGAAGCGGTGAGCACGGAAACCGTTCTTTACGACCACCCGGGCCCGCGCGCCAAGGCCCGCAACACCGTCCTGACGGTCGTCTTCGGCGTGCTGCTGCTCGGGCTGCTGTACTGGATCTACCGCCGGTTCGACGCGGCGAACCAGTGGGCGGGCCCGCTGTGGCAGCCGTTCCTGGAGGCGGAGACCTGGACCGCGTACATCCTGCCCGGTCTGTGGGGCACGGTGAAGGCGGCCGCGCTGGCCATGGTGTTATCGCTGGTCTTCGGCGTGGTCTTCGCGGTCGGCCGGCTCTCCGACCACTGGTGGGTGAGCGTGCCGTCGGGCGTGATCGTGGAGTTCTTCCGCGCCGTACCGCTGCTGTTGATGATCTTCTTCATCTTCTACGGCCTGCCGTTTATCATCGAGCAGCCGATGCCGCCGCTGTGGGCGGTGGTGATCGGCCTGACTCTCTACAACGGCTCGGTGCTGGCCGAGGCGTTCCGCGCCGGCATCCGGTCGGTGCCGGCCGGGCAGAGCGAGGCGGCGTACGCGATCGGCATGCGCAAGAACCAGGTGATGCGGGAGATCCTCATTCCGCAGGCCGCCCGAGCCATGCTGCCGGTGATCGTCAGCCAGCTGGTGGTGCTGGTCAAGGACACCGCGCTGGGTTACATCATCGCCTACACCGAGCTGCTGCAACTGGGCGTGAACACGCTGTCGGCCAACTTCGGCAACGTGGTGGCGGCGGCCATCGTGGCGGCGATTATCTACATCGTGCTGAACTCGGCGCTCACCACGCTGGCCGGCTGGCTGGAACGCCGTACCCGGCGGACCGGGCGGGCGCCGCGCAAGGCGGCACCACCGGCCGAGACGGCGCTCTCCGCCACCGAGCCGCAGGGTTAGGGTCTGTCTGGTGGATCACGCGGGAGCGAGGCGAGGCCCAGGTGGTGGCTGACGTCGGCCGCAGGGCGGCCTCATACCGGTGTTGTATGTGGCCGTTCTGCGGACTCCGTCAGGCGCCGCCTGGGCAACGCCGCAGCCCCTCGTGATCCACCAGACAGACCCTACCGAGCCAGCTCGGTAACCCGGGACTCGCGGACCACGGTCACCCGGATCTGACCCGGATAGGTCAGCTCCTCTTCGATCTGCTTCGCCACGTCCCGGGCCAGGACGGCCGCGGCGATGTCGTCGATGTCCTCGGGCCGGACCATCACCCGGATCTCCCGGCCGGCCTGCATCGCGAACACCTTGTCCACGCCCACCTTGCCGACCGCGATCTCCTCGATCCGCTCGAGCCGTTTCACGTATGCCTCGAGGCTCTCCCGCCGCGCGCCCGGCCGGCCGCCGGAACAGGCGTCCGCGGCCTGGGTCAGCACCGCCTCGATGGTCTGCGGCGCGACCTCGTTGTGGTGCGCCTCGATGGCGTGCACGACATCCTCGTGCTCACCGTACTTGCGGGCCAGGTCCGCGCCGATCAGCGCGTGGCTGCCCTCCACCTCGTGGGTCAGCGCCTTGCCGATGTCGTGCAGGAACGCTGCCCGCTTCATGGTGGGCACGTCCAGACCCAGCTCGGCGGCCATGATGCCGGCGATGTGCGCCGTCTCCACCAGGTGCTTGAGCACGTTCTGCCCGTAGCTGGTCCGGTAGCGCAACCGGCCCAGCAGCACGGCCAGCTCCGGGTGGATGTCGGTGATGCCGACGTCGACCAGCGCCTCCTCGGCGGCCCGGTCGCAGAGCCGGTCCACCTCGTTGCGGGCGGTCTCGAAGACCTCCTCGATCCGGTGCGGATGGATCCGGCCGTCCAGCACCAGCTTCTCCAGCGTGAGCCGCCCGACCTCGCGGCGGACCGGATCGAAGCAGGACAGCAGGACGGCCTCCGGGGTGTCGTCGATGATCAGGTTCACCCCGGTGGTGGACTCGAACGCCCGGATGTTGCGGCCCTCCCGGCCGATGATCCGGCCCTTCATCTCGTCGCTCGGCAGGTGCAGCACGCTGACCACGCTCTCCGCGGTCTGCTCGCTGGCGATCCGCTGGATGGCGTCCACCACGATGTGCCGGGCGCGGGTGTCCGCGGTCCGCTTGGCCTCGGTCTCGATGTCCCGGACCAGAATGGCGGCCTCCCGCTTGGCCTGGGCCTCGATGCTCTCGATCAGCTCCGACCGGGCGACGTCGGCGGTCAGCCCGGCGATCCGCTGCAGCTCCTTGCGGTGCTCCTCCTCCGCCGCGACCAGCGCCGACTCGCGTACCGACAGCGCTGCCTCGCGGGCGGCCAGGTCGGCGTCCATCGCGGCCAGCCGGCGTTCCCGCTGCACCAGCCGCTCCACCTCCTCGGCGTGCAGGCGTTCCCGCTCGTCGATCCGGGCGGCCCGGCGCTCCACCTCGGCGGCCTGCTCCTTGGCGGTCGTGTTGAGCAGCGCGACCTCACGCTCGCCACTACGACGGGCCGCGGTACGCACCTGCTCGGCGTCGGCTTCGGCCTGCTTGTGCGCGTGCTCGAGGATGGTGTCGGCCTCTTCGTGGGCCGCTTCCAGCACCCGCCGCGCCTCGGCCCGCGCGGCGTTCGCCTCGGCCTTCGCGGCGGCCGCCTCGGCCCGGACGGACGCGGCCTTGGCCTTCGCCACGTCCACCTGCTCCTGGCGGTCCTTGGCCTCGCTCTTGCTGTTCTGCAGCTGACGCAGGGCACGCGCGCCGACGACCAGACCGGCCACCACAAACGCGGCGAGTACGACGATCGCCACCACCAGCACCCAATCCAGGGCGGTCATCTCGCCGCGTCTCCCTCCGCCGGGCCGCAGTTCCCTGCGCGCCGACCATCCTGCGCCGTACCGCGGCGCGGCCGGGTGAGCGTGTCCAGGTGCGGCCGGTCGTTGGCCGGCTGCGTGCCGGTCCGCCGGGGTGCCGGTCCGCCGATCGGGCCGCCGTGCCGGTCCGCCGGGGTGCCGGTCCGGCCGCCGTGTCGGTCTGGCCGGTTCGGCTCCCTGCTGGTCCGGCCCGCCTATCGGTCCGCCTCGCCCAACCGGCTGCCTACCGGTCCGCCAGCTTCGGCCTCCGGTTCGCCGGCTCGGCGTCCATCGGCCTTCCGACCGCCGACCGTTGTGGCTTGGCCGGCTTCCGGCGCGCGTCGGCTGCACCCCTTCCGTGTCAACGCCCCGCTCGGCGCGTCGCTGCGCCTTGCTCCTGGTCTCTGCTCCACCGGCCGCATCGCTGCGGCATCGGCCGTTGCTTCCTCGGCCACATAACCGGCGGCCGAGGTCCCGCCCTTGTTGCGCCCCCCACTCGACCGGCCGCTGCACTGCGGACCGGTTGCCGAGCCACCGGCGCGCGGGGACGCACGCCGGCGTTTCCGGGAGTTGCCCGACCAAGGCAAGGACCGCAGCGCTGACCAGCATCAACGCCCCACGGCCGGCTGTGACGACCGCTAGGGTGTGTCTCACCAACCACCCGCGTGGTCAGCGGGCGGCTTCAATATTGATGCTGGAATGTAATGCGATCTATGTTGTGCGTGTTGCCTGCGATGGTCGGGTAACACCTTAGTAACGCGAGGCTAGGTCGCGAGTGCCGGTCCGGTCAAGGACTCATGATTCGGCCACCGAAGGGACGTTCGGCACAGACCCACTCATCCCCTGGTCACGGACGTGGGGGCATTTCGGGGCTTACCGGGTGAAGGTCGTGGCCTTGGCTGGTCGCGATTTCGGGTGCGTCCCTCTGCTCGGCTCTGCCGGTCGCTTTGCCCGCCGTGGCGGTTGCGTGCGGCTTAGCCTCGCGCGGCCGGGGCACCGGCTGCTTGACGTCGGTCGCATCCCGCCAAAGCGGCATTGCTTGCCCCTCGCCATGGTCAGGAATCAGAGTCGGTGGACGCGTCGGCCAGCGCATCGGCGTCGATCTGCTCGGCGAACTCGGCCGCTTCCACGTCCCGGGCCGCGAGCGCGTCCTTCACCGCCCGGATGGCGACGCCGGCCGGATAACCCTTGCGCGCCAGCATGCCGACGAGCCGCCGGAACACCGCCTCGGGCGTGCCGGTCACCGTCCTCAGCTTGCGGTCGACCAGGGCCCGCGCCGTGGCGGCTTCTTCGTCGGCGCCCAGCATCTCCAGCGCCGCACCGGCCACCTCGGCGTCCACGCCCCGCTGCCGCAGCTCGGTGGCGAGCGCCCGGCGCGCCAGGCCGCGGCCGTGGTGGCGGCTGGTCACCCAGGCCCGCGCGAACGCGGCGTCGTCGATGATCCCGACCTCGTCGTACCGGTCGAGCACCTCGGCAATCACCTCGACGGAGAACTCCCGGCGGGCCAGTGCCTTGGCAAGCTCGGCGCGGGTTCGTGGCCGCACGGCCAGCTGGCGCAGGCAGATCTCCCGCGCGCGATCGGGCTCGCTCTGCGCCGGCTCTGCCGCGCGCCCGGTGGAACGGCGGCCGCCCACCTGCCCGGCCCCCGATCCGAATCGACCACCGCGACCCGTGTCGTCACCGGACGATCCACGACCACCACTATCCGGCTTGCCGCTGGAGGAGCCGCTGCCGCCGATGGCCGGCCCGAACGCGCCGCTGATCCCCGGTGAACCCCGACGGCGGCGGCCGGAAGCGTTGCCGCGCTCACCGCCACCGCCGGCACGCCGGGACTCACCACCAGGGGGATCGTCATCGCGCGGCCGGGGTGGAATGGCATCCCATCCCCGTCCGGCCCGCGCCCCACGCCGCCCAGGCACCGGGACTCAGCACCCCGCCGGCGCGGACGCCGACACCCGCGCCGGCCACACCGACACCCGCGCCGGCCACACCGGACCGACCGAAATCCGCCTCGGCCGGAGCAGATCAGGACCCGGTCCGACCGGCATCAGAAGTCGACCGGCGGCAGTTCCACGCCACCGGGGGCGTCGCCGGTGGTCTGGCCGACGCCCAGCTTCTCCAGGATCTTCTTCTCGATCTCGGCCGCCACGTCGGGATTCTCCTTCAGGAACTCCCGCGCCTTCTCCTTGCCCTGGCCGAGTTGGTCACCGTCGTACGTGTACCAGGCACCGGACTTGCGGATGATGCTCTGCTCCACGCCGACGTCGATCAGCGAGCCCTCGCGGGAGATGCCCTTGCCGTACATGATGTCGAACTCGGCCTGCTTGAACGGCGCGGCGACCTTGTTCTTCACCACCTTGACCCGGGTGCGGTTGCCGACCACGTCGGTGCCGTCCTTGAGGCTCTCGATGCGGCGCACGTCGAGGCGCACCGACGAGTAGAACTTCAGGGCCCGCCCGCCGGTCGTCGTCTCGGGCGACCCGAACATCACGCCGATCTTCTCGCGCAGCTGGTTGATGAAGATCGCGGTGGTGCCGGAGTTGTTCAGCACACCGGTGATCTTGCGCAGCGCCTGGCTCATCAGCCGGGCCTGCAGACCGACGTGGCTGTCGCCCATCTCGCCCTCGATCTCGGCGCGCGGCACCAGGGCGGCCACCGAGTCGATCACGATGATGTCGAGTGCGCCGGAGCGGATCAGCATGTCCGCGATCTCCAGCGCCTGCTCACCGGTGTCCGGCTGGGAGACCAGCAGCGCGTCGGTGTCCACGCCGAGCGCCCGCGCGTATTCCGGGTCGAGCGCGTGCTCCGCGTCGATGAAGGCAGCGATGCCGCCGGCCCGCTGCGCGTTCGCCACCGCGTGCAGGGCCACAGTGGTCTTACCGCTCGACTCCGGGCCGTACACCTCGATGACCCGGCCGCGCGGCAGGCCGCCCACGCCGAGCGCCACGTCGAGAGCGATGGAGCCGGTCGGGATCACGGCGGTCTGCACGACCGGCCGCTCGCCGAGGCGCATCACCGAGCCCTTGCCGAACTGCTTGTCGATCTGGGCCAACGCCAGATCGAGAGCCTTGTCCCGGTCAGGTCCTGCCACCATGCTCGCCACCCCTGTATTCGACTTCGCGGGCTTCGTCGAAGCGCTTCTGTTCACCACGCGGGACAGGTTAGGCGGCGGGTACGACAAAATCCGCCGCCACGGCCGTGTCCTGTGGATGACAATGCCGTTGTGGACAATAGCCGAACACGTGTACGACATCGAGCGACACGCCGTACAAACGTACGAAAGATTGATCAGCGTAGGCGGGACGGCACTCGATCGGGGTATGCGGCCACCACGACTCGCCAGACCGTGCTCGCATCCTCACCCTGCGCGAGCGCCTCCTCGATCGTGCGCCCGTCCAGACCGGCGAAGTTGTGGTCGGCGGCCAAGCTGTGCGCATAGGTCCCGCCGAACGACTCCTCCAGCCGCGACCAGAAATCCGTCAGCCGCACGTGCCATCCCTCCGGTAAGCCGGCCTCCATCGTGCCGCGCCGGCCGCGAACCGCCCAACGGGCGCGCGCTCGACCGGCGGAACGGCACGGCCGAGGGACCAAGACCGGCCCGGAAGACCGGGCCGGCCGGCGCACGCCGCAGGCCCCGCCTGGCTCAGGAGCGCAGTTTCCGGTACGCCCGGGCCGACAGCGGCAGGAAGATCGCGGTGATCAGCAGCGGCCACCCCGCGGCCAGCCACACCGCCCCGTCGGCCAGCGGACCGGACGTGATCCCGGTCGGGTTGCCGAACAACTCACGGGCCGCCGTCGCCGTGGCCGACAACGGGTTCCACGACGCGACGGTGCCGAGCCAGCCCGGCATCGTCTCGACCGACACGATCGCGGCGGACAGGAAACCGATCGGCCAGATCAGCACCTGCACCGCCATGGTCGTCCCTTCGCCGCGCAGCGTCAGCCCCAGGAAGATCCCCATCCAGAGCAGCGAGAACCGCAGGAAGAGCAGCAACAGCACGGCCAGCGCCACGGAACCGGGATCGGACGAGATCCGCCAGCCGATCACCAGTCCACCCAGGATCAGCACCAGCAGCTCGACCGCCGAGTTGGCCATGTCCGCACCGACCCGGCCGAGCGAGACCGAGGCGCTCCCGATCGGCAGCGAGCGGAACCGGTCGGTGATCCCCTTGCGCGCGTCGTTGGCCATCGCGGTGGTGGTCGTGTCGACGCCGAACATCATGCTCAGCGCCATCATCCCCGGCAGCAGGAAGGTGATGTAGTCGCCGCCGCCCGGGACGGTGATCGCGCCTCCGAACAGGAAGCCGAAGACCAGCAGCAACATGATCGTGAAGAGCAGACCGAAGATCGGCGTCCACGGCTGCCGCACCCAGTGGGCCAGGTCCCGCAGCGTGATCACCCAGCCGGCACGCAATGTGCTCATCGGGTTGCCTCCTCGCCGGCGGTCAGGGTCAGGAACACCTCGTCGAGCGTGGGCCGGCGCAGCACCAGGTCCTCCGGCGTGACGCCCAGCTGGTCGAGCACTCGGACGATCTCCGCGAGCACCACCACGCCCGACCCCACCTCGAAGGTCACCGTCCCGGCCGCCTCGTCCGCGGTCGCCGGATAGGCGAGGCGGTCGGCCAGCCGCCGCAGCATGTCCGGCGACGGCAGGGTGACGGTGACCCGATCGCCGCCGATCTGGCGCTTGAGTGCTTCCGGCGTACCGGTGGCAACGACCTTGCCGTGGTTCATCACCGAGATCTCCGCGGCGAGCTGGTCGGCCTCGTCCAGGTACTGCGTGGTGAGCAGCACCGTGGTGCCGCGCCCGGCGACCTCGCGCACGCTTTCCCACACCTCGTTGCGACCGCGGGGATCGAGGCCGGTGGTGGGTTCGTCGAGGAACAACACCGCCGGCGTACGGATGAACCCGGCGGCGATGTCCAGGCGGCGGCGCATTCCACCGCTGTACGTGGAGACCGCACGGTCGGCCGCCTCGGCGAGGCCGAACTCGGCCAGCAGGTCGTCGGCCCGGTCCCGTGCCGCGGCCTTGCTCAACCCGTACAGCCGGCCGAACATCACCAGGTTCTGCCGGCCCCCGAGGATCTCGTCGACGGCCGCGTGCTGGCCCACCAGGCCGATCCGCTCCCGTACCTGCCTGGCCTGCGTGCGGACGTCGAGCCCGGCCACCCGCGCGGCGCCGCCGTCGAGGTCGATCAAGGTGGCGAGCGCCTTGACCGCCGTGCTCTTACCGGCCCCGTTCGGGCCCAGCAAACCGTGGATGGTGCCCGCCGCCACGTTCAGATCGAAGCCGTCCAGCGCACGAACCTCCCCGTACCGCTTGTGTAGTCCGTCCGCCATCAACGAGGTGCTCACCAGCACGCTCCTAACTCCGTACACCTTACGGAAATCGCTGCGGAATACACCGTACACCCCACGGGGTAATCTCGTCACATGGAAAAACCGGACGTCGACCGCACGCTGGCGCTGCTGTGGCGACGGACCCTCGGCGCGCCGCAGGGTTCCCGGGGCCCGAAGCAGCGGGTGAGCGTCGACGACGTGGTCCGCGCGGCGATCGCGGTGGCCGACGAGGAAGGGCTGGCGGCGTTCTCGATGCGCAAGGTCACCGACCGGCTCGGCCTCAAGCTGATGTCGATCTACACGTACGTCCCGGGCCGGTCCGAGTTGATCGGCCTGATGATCGACGAGGTGACCGGCGAGACCGGACTGCCACCGCACGACGGCGACTGGCGCGATCGCCTCACCGCGGTGGCGCGGCAGGTGTGGGACGAATATCACCGGCACCCGTGGCTGCTCCAGGTGGAGGAGCACCGCCCGTGGATCGGCCCGAACGGTTCGGACAAGTACGAGTGGCAGCTCGCCGCGATCGAGGGCGCCGGCTTCACCGACCTGGAGATGGACCAGATCATCACGCTGGTCGTCGGCTTCGCCGCGGGCGCCGCCGGTGCGTCCGTACGGGCTCGGCGGGCGGCCGAGCAGACCGGCATGTCCGACGCCGAGTGGTGGGAGATCAACGCGCCGGTCCTGGAGCGGGTGATGCCGCCGGGCCGGTACCCGGTCTCGGCGCGCGTCGGCCAGGTGGCCGGCGAGGAGTACAACGCGATCAGCGATCCGGACCGGTCGTTCCAGTTTGGACTGGAGCGCATCCTGGACGGGATCGAGGCGCTGCTGAAGCGGTAGGGCCCACGGCACCGGCTCGATCGGCCCGCACACCGGCCGCCGTCGGGCGGCCGTGTCCCGGGTCAGCCGGACAACGGCGCCCTTGCGCCACCAGCCGGTCGTCGGCCGCCCGCCCGTGTCGAGTCGGCCGGACAACAGGCCGAGCGCCACCAGCAGGTCGTCGGCCGGCCCGCGGATGGCGGGTCAGCCGGACAACGCGCCCTGCGCCACCCGCAGGTCGTCGACCAGTCCCTTGTAGGCGGTGTCCCGGTCGTCGGCACGCAGCACCGCGGACGGGTGGATGGTCGCCAGCGCCTGGATCTCGCTCACCGGGAAGTCCTGCGGTCGCTGCGCCGACGCCGGCCACGGCATCAGCTGGCCACGCGATCGGGTGACCCGGAACGCCGGCCCGAGCAAGGCCTTGGCCGCCGTCGCTCCCAGCACGACCACCAGTTCCGGCTTGAGGAACTGGAACTCCGCCACCAACCAGGGCCGGCACGCGGTGATGTGTGCCGGACCGGGGTTCTGGTGGATCCGCCGCTTGCCGCGCATCTCGAACCGGAAATGCTTGACGGCATTGGTGATGTACACCGATGTGGGGTCGATGCCGGCGTCGTCCACCGCCTCGCGCAGCAGCCGCCCGGCCGGCCCGACGAACGGCAGCCCCTGCCGGTCCTCGACGTCACCCGGCTGCTCACCGACGAACACGATCCTGGCGTCGGGTGCGCCTCGCCCGAACACCGTCTGGGTGGCATCCCGATACAATTCGCACCCCTCGCAGCCGGCTGCGGCAGCCTTGAGCTCGTCGAGACTGTCGGCGTGCGGCGGCACCCAGTGCTCCGCCCCGGGCGGCGACTCGTTGCTGGCCATGCAAGCGTTCTACCCGATCCGGATGATCTCATGTCATCCGGAGGCCGCACCCTGATCGATGTCCGCACCCCCGCCCGCTTCACCGTGACGTCGCTGCCCTCCCCCTGGCCGGCCTCTCCCCCGGGCACGGCCGTCACCGCGACGCGCTCCCGACGACCGATGGCTGCGCGGCGGCGGCGATCGCCGCGGACAGCGGAGCCACGTGTTCGTCGGTCATCCGGCTGACGGTGATGCGGATGCCCGGCGGCGCCCCGATGCGGAAGAGTGAACCGGGCGCGACCGCGTACCCGGCATCGCGCAACACCCCGATCGCCCGGGTCTCGTCCGGCACCGGTACCCACACGTTGATCCCCGTCGCACCGTGCGCCGGCAATCCGTGGGCGGACAACGCGTCCAGCAGACCGCGGCGCCGATGCTCGTACCGGCTCGCGGCCGCGTCCACCCGAGCCGCCACCTCGTCGTCGTCCCAGAGGCGGAGCAGCAGCCGCTGCAGGATGGTGGACACCCAGCCGCTGCCGATCCGCATTCGCCCCACCACCCGCCCGATGCTGGCCTCGTCACCCGCCAGCACCGCGATGCGCAGGTCCGGGCCGAACGGCTTGGAAGCCGACCGGATGAACGCCCAGGCCCCGGTCACCGGCCCGATGCAGCGCAAGCGGATCCGGGCCAGCTCGGCCGCATGGTCGTCCTCGATCACCAGCACCCCGTCCCGGCCGCGCAGCACGTCCCGTAGCTCTTCGGCGCGCCGGGCGCTCACCGCCGCCCCGGTCGGGTTCTGCGCGCGGTTGGTGATGACCACGGCGCGTGCCCCCGCGGCCAGCGCGGCGGACATCGCCTCCGGTGTCGGCCCTTCGTCGTCCATCGCCATCGGCACGGCCCGCATGCCGAGCGCCGCGACCAGATCGAACAGGTTGGCCCAGCCCGGATCCTCGACGGCCACCGCATCACCGGGCCGCAGATGGGCGGTGAGCAGCCGCTCGATGGCGTCCAGGGCACCGGAGGTGACGGTGATGGCGGCACGCTCCACCGGTACGCCGTCGGACGCCAACCGGGGCCGCGCCGCGTCGGTCAGCTCCGGCATCGCCCCCGCTTGCGCATATCCCACGGCTGGGCCGAGCCGGTCGCCGACCCAGCAGATGTCCGGGCCGAGCGCCGGCAGCGACGCGGTGTCCGGCTCGCCGTCGGACAGGTCGACCAGACCCTCGCGTGCGGGCAGCCGCAGGGCCGACCGCGGCGTCGCCACCGCCGGGCGGTGCCGCACCTTGGTGCCGCGCCGGCCGTCCGACTCCACCAGCCCGCGGTGGCGCAGATGCGTGTACGCCTTCGACACCGTGGCCGGGCTCACCTCGAGGATCTGCGCGAGGGCCCGGATCGTCGGCAGCGGCGCACCGATGTCGATGACCCCGCGTCGGATGCCCGACTCGATGCTCTCCGAAATGGCATCCGCATTCCTGCCGCTGACCTGATATTGTTCTGGCACATCAGCAAGTTTGTACTAGTACATAAGTCATGTCAAGCGGAGGCTCCGGTGACCGACCTCTACACCCCCACGTCACGGACGACGGCGACCCGGTATCGGGCGCGGATGCATTACGACCGCGCGCTGGCGCACCAGATTCTGGACGAGGCGTACGACTGTTCCGTCGCGTTCGTGGCGGACGGCGAACCGCGCATCCTGCCAACCCTGCACGTCCGCGTGCACGAGACCATCTATCTGCACGCGTCCAGCGGCGGGCGGCTCGGTCTTCTCACCCGCGGCGGCGGCACCTCGATCTGCCTGTCAGTGACGCTGCTGGACGGCTTGGTCTACGCGCGGTCGCAGTTCCACCACAGCGCGAACTATCGCTCGGTGGTGGTGCACGGGGCGGCTCGCCCGGTCACCGATGACGCGGAGAAGCGGATGGCGATGACCGCGCTGGTGGACAAGGTGGGATACGGGCGACCGGCGGAGACTCGGCCGCCCAGCCGCAAGGAGCTCGCCGAGACCCGCGTGCTGGCGCTCGACCTGACCGAGGTGTCGGTGCGCGCCCGGGCCGGTGGCGTGAGCGAGGATCCGGCGGACCGGTCACTCGATGCCTGGGCCGGTGTGCTGCCGCTGCGGCGGATTGCGGGCCCACCGGAGCCGGACGCCGGGGTCGGCGCGGCGCCGCCCGGTTACCTCGGGTCCGGCCGATCACCGTGGCACACCGCGGTCACCCTGCGAGGCACTCACGTCGTGCTGGAACAGCTCACACCCTCGCATGTGGACGGACTGTCGGCGGCTCTCGGCGACGATGAGGTCTGGCGATTCCTACCGCACCCGAAACCCGTCACGCACGAGGAGATGGCGGCACACGTCACGTCGGCGCTGCGCGCGCAGTGGCTGGGCGAGCGGGTGCCGTGGGTGCAGCGCGACGCGGTGACCGGGCGGGTGATCGGCATGACGAGTTACCACGACGTCGACGAGACCAGCCGCGTGCTCGGCATCGGTCATACCATCCTCGGCAAGCCGTGGTGGCGCACCGGTGTCAACACCGAGTCGAAGCTGATGTTGCTGGAGCGGGCGTTCGACGTGCTCGGCGCGGAACGGGTGTTCTGGTACACCGACATCCGCAACGAGCGTTCCCAGCGCGCCATCGCCAGGATCGGCGCCAGCCGGGACGGCGTGATCCGGCGGCACCGCAAGCGGCCGGACGGAAGCTGGCGCGACTCCGTGTTGTTCGCCATGACGTCGGACGAGTGGCCGGCCGCGGCGGCCCGGCTGCGCGAGTGCCTGGGCGACCACGATGGCTGACCCGCGCCACCGTGTCGCCGGACACAGATTGCCCGCGTGCATCCGCAGGACGGAGAGGATGGCCAGGTGCTGGGGATTACCGATTTCTGGACGTACGTGCTGGGCACGGCGGCGATCATCCTCCTGCCCGGGCCGAACGCCCTGTTCGTGCTTTCGGTGGGGGCGCGGTCCGGCGTCCGCGCCGGTTATCAGGCCGCCGCCGGCGTGTTCCTCGGCGACGCGGTGCTGATGGTGCTCTCCGCGGCCGGGGTGGCCTCGTTGCTGAACGCCTATCCGCCGGTGTTTCTGGTGATCAAGTGGGCGGGCGCGGCCTATCTCGGCTACGTCGGCTTCACCATCATCCGGAGCGCCGTCCGCACGTGGCGCCGGCGCGATCAGCCGGGTGCCACCGTGCCGGTGGCGCCGGAGATCGGGCAGGTCCGGCACCCGTTCCGGCGGGCGGCGGTGATCAGCCTGCTCAACCCGAAGGCGATCCTGTTCTTCGTGTCGTTCTTCATCCAGTTCGTCGAGCCGGGGTACGCCCACCCGGCCCTGTCGTTCCTGGTGCTCGGCCTGGTGGTGCAGTTGTTCAGCGCGCTCTACCTGACCGCACTGATCTTCGGTGGGCGGTTCCTGGCCACCCAGTTCCGGGAGCGCCGGCGGCTGGCCGCCGCGGCGAGCACGGGCATCGGCGCGCTGTTCGTCGGCTTCGGCGCCAAGCTCGCGTCAGGCTAAGAAGCACGGCCCGCCCGGCAGCCGAAGCCGACTATGCCCGGGCCGGTTTGCACCCGCCGGGCAACCGATGGCCGCCGGCACACCCGCTCACCTCCGGCCGGCCGGCACCCTCCAGCGGCCCGGGCCGGCACCCACCAGCGGCCCGGGCCCGCACCCACCAGCGGCCCGGGGCCGCACGGGCCGCCCGGTCCTCCCGTGGTGGCGTGACGGCCTCGTCCGTCTCTCGCCGTACGTCGACTGCCCGATCGGCCCGCCGGTCACCGCATCCGGCGTCCCACCGGCACCGGGTCGGTTTCGTCGTCGAACTCGCCGATCACCTGTTCCAGCAGGTCCTCCAGCGCGACGAAGCCGCGCCGCCGGCCGTTCTCGGTCACCATCGCCAACTGGGCCCGGCTGGACCGCATCGCGGTCACCGCGTCGGTGACGCGGACACCGGCGCTCAGCACGAACGGCGGATCCATCAGCTGCGCCGCGGTCACGTCGCGCCCGGCGGTGGCAGCGCGTACCGCTTCGCGGACGTGCACCACGCCCGCTACGCGGGTGTCCGGGCCGACCACGGCGAGCCGGGACCGGCCGCTGCGCAGCGAGGCCGCCTCGATCTCCGGGGCGGTGTCCTCCGGGCGTACCGTCACCAATTGATCGTCCGGAATCAGCAGGTCGCCGACCGTCTTCTCCTGCAACCTCAGCATGCTGGTCAGCAACTCGGCCTGCTCGGCAGCGATGGATCCCTCGGCCTGGGAGCGTTCCAGCAGGATGTTGACCTCCTGCGGACCGTGCGCCTGGGCGAGTTGGTCGACCGCACGCACCCCGACCGTCCGCAGCGCCAGGTTGGCCAGGCCGTTCAGGACACTCAGGCCGGGGCGCACCACCCGCGCGAACGCCCGGAACGGCAGCGCGAGCAGGGTGGCCGATCGTTCCGGGTGGGTGATCGCCCAGCTCTTCGGCATCATCTCGCCGATCACCAGGTGCAGGAACGTGACGATGACCAGGGCGATCAGCAACGCGATCACGTGGCTCGGCACGTCGGGCAGGCCGATCGCGTGCAGCAGCGGGCTGATCAGGTGTTCCAGCGCCGGTTCGGCGAGCGCACCCAGGCCGAGCGAACACAGCGTGATGCCCAGCTGGGCACCGGCCAGCATCAGCGACAGCTCCCGGCTGCCGTCGAGCGCGGCGCGAGCCGCCCGGCTGCCCTCGGCGGCGGCGTGTTCGAGGCGGTACCGCTTGCTGGCCACCAGCGCGAACTCGGCGGCCACGAAAAAGGCGTTGCCGGCCAGCAACAGCAGCGAGATGACGATGGCCCAGGTGGTGCTCATCGACCCGCCTCCCGCGAAGCCGACCCCGCCGTCCGCGAAGCCGACCCCGCCTCACGCGAAGCCGACCCCGCCTCACGCGAAGCCGACGCGGCCACCCGGGCTGCGGACGCCGAGCCCGAATCGGAGATCCGCACCGTGCCGGGCACGTGCCGGTCCACCGACAGCACCCGCAGCACCATCGCGGCCGGGGGCGCGTCCAGCGTCGGCGGCAGTTCCACGGTGACCTCGTCGCCCACCGTGGGCACCCGGCCCAGCCGGGCCATCACCAGGCCGGACACGGTGTCGTAGTCGTCGTTCTCGGGCAGCTCGACCCCGGTCGCGTCGGCCACCTCGTCGATCCGCCAGCGGGCCGGCACCACCCAGCTGCCGTCGTCCTGCCGGACCGGCGCGGGCTCGGGCAGGTCGTCCTCGTCCCGGATCGGACCGACCAGTTCCTCGGCGATGTCCTCCAGCGTGATGATGCCGGCGAACCCGCCGTACTCGTCCACCACGCAGGCGAGCTGGCGGTGGCCGGCGCGCATCCGGTCCAGGACCGCGGGCAGGCGCAGCGAGGATGGCACCGTCAGCGGCGGGATGGACACCGCGGCCACGGTCATGGTGCGGCGCTCGGCCGGCGGTACGGAGAGTACGTCGGTGATGCCGATCACACCGACGATCTCGTCGACGCCGGTGCCGGAGCGCACCGGGAACCGCGACCGGCCGGTTGCCAGCAGGTCGACCACCCGGTTCAGCGGCTGGTCGGACTGCACCGTGTGCACGTCCACCCGCGGCACCATCACCTCGGCGGCGGTCCGCCCGCGGAAGTCGAGACCCCGGTCCAGCAGGGCGGACAGCTCCGGATCCAGGTGTCCCTCGGCGCGTGACTCGGCGATGATCTGCTCGAGGTCCTCCTTGGTGGCACCCTCCGGCAGCTCCTCGATCGGCTCGATGCCGAGCCGGCGCAGCAGCTTCGCCGCGGCCAGGTCGAAGAGCCGGATGATCGGGCCGAACACGGCGAGGTACATCAACGTGGACCGGCCCAGCCGTTTGGCCAGGCCCTCCGACCGGGCGATGGCCAGGTTCTTCGGCGCCAGCTCGCCGAACACCATCTGCACCACGGTGGCGATCAGCAGGGCCAGCACCACCGACAGCGGCTTGCTGACCGCGGCCGGTAACCCGGTCACCCCGAACAGATCGGCCAGACCCTGGCCGAGGTACGGCTCGGCCACGTACCCGACGATCAGCGCGGTGACGGTGATGCCCAGCTGCGCGCCGGACAGCATGAAGGACAGCCGCTCGGTGACTTTGAGGGCCCGCTCGGCGGACCTGTCGCCCTGATCGGCCTGCTGCCGCAGGCGGCCGCGGTCGACCGCGACATACCCGAATTCCTGGGCGACGAAATAGCCGGTCAGCGCGGTGACCACGAGGACCAGCAGGAGACCGACAAGGATCAACATGGCGACGCCGCAACGTCGCCGGGGAGCCGGGCCGAGCCCGGCCGGGTACTGCCAGTCATCTGAGAACCGTAACAACGGTTGCGGCAGACCGCCCGAGAAGGGGGTACGACGGCCGGCGCCGTACCCCCGTCAGCCTAACTGCGGGTCACACGGACGTCGTCGACCGCGGCCTCGACCAGGCTGGCCGTGCTCAGGTCCGCGGCCTCCACCTGCAATTGGATGGTCTGCCCGGCGTACCCGGACAGGTTCACCGATGCGGTCTGCCAGGCGGCGGCCCGGTTGCTCGCCGCGCCGGCCTGGGTGAACACCGTGGTGAGCGTGCTGCCGCTGACCACCCGGACGCGGAAGTAGTCGGCGCTGCTGGAGTTGTTCAGGTGCGCCAGGTACCAGCTGAACGACAGGGTCAGCGTGCCGGCGGGCAACGTGATCGACGGCGAGCGGATGCTCGTGGTGCCGCCGTCCACGTCGTTGGCGCCCGCGCTGGCCCCGGCCGACGCGCCGGTGACCAGGTTGAACGTACCGCTGGTGGTGGTACCGAGCTGGGTGGCCACCCCGGAGCTGGTGGCGGCCGGGTCGCCCCGCTCGAAGCGACCCGAGGTCGCGGTGTCGGACGCGCCGGCGGTCCAGCCGGTGGCCGTCTCGAAGGTGTCCGACCACACCGTCTGGCCCGGCGGTGGCTCGGTGCCACCGTCGGCCAGCGTCCACACCGCGTACGCGATGGCGTCCGCGTTCCGGTTCAGCGCGGTGTCGCTGATGTTCGAGCTGGTGTCGCAGGACCGGTGGTAGCACGGGTCGAAGGCGCCCGTCGTACCGCCCCAGAGCTGCACCTGCGCGCTGGTCTTGCGGCCCTCGGCGCCGGTGAACGTGCCGCCGGCCGGAATGCCGTTGGCGATGAACGGGCCGTAGTCGCTACGGCCGTCGAAGTCCGTGCCGCGGGTCGGCACGCCGATCGAGGCGAAGTAGTCGGCCAGCGTCCGCTCGATCTGGGCGGAGCCGGCCGGGCCGGGCCCGCTGCCCACGCCGTCGGAGTTGTCGCCGTCGTAGAGGAAGTAGCCCGGGTTGGGCGAGCCGACCATGTCGAAGTTCAGGTAGGCGCCGATGGCGTTGCGCTGGGCGGAGGTCAGCGAGTTGACGTAATAGGTGGACCCGCGGAGCCCCAGTTCCTCCGCGCCCCACCAGGCGAACCGCAGGTGCCGGCTGGGCTGGAACCCGGTCCGCGCCACCGCCAGGGCGGTCTCCAGGATGGCGGCCGAGCCGGACCCGTTGTCGTTGATGCCCGGGCCGGCGGTCACGCTGTCCAGGTGAGCCCCGATCATCAGGGTGTCCGAGGTGTCGCCGCCGGGCCAGTCCGCGATCAGGTTGTAGCCGGTGGCGCCGCCGTACGTGAACGACTGCTGTTGGGTGGTGAAGCCGGCCTGGTTGAGCAGGCCGCGCACGTAGTTCACCGAGGCCAGGTAACCGGGCCGGCCGTGCGCGCGGTTACCGCCGTTGGCGGTGGCGATGCTCTGCAGCTGAGTGAGGTGTGCCTTGACGTTGGCCAGGGGGATGTCGGGTGCGGCAACGGCCGCCTGGGCCGGCGCCGGACCCGCGATCAGCGTCGTCAGCAGTACCGACGCGCCGATGACCGGGAGTGCTCTCACGGGATCCTCCGCGTTAGGGGAATCCGAGCATCCCATCCCCGCAATCGGTGGGCGTCATATCGATTTCGCCATATCTATGGCACCGCCTGGAAGGTGCCCTGAATCATCCGGTACGTGCTCCAGGCCGGCGACCAGTCCGGGTCGCGCGTCGACCAGCCCATGGCGAAGCCCCGGCCGGCGTGCACGAACCATCGGGTGGCCGCGTGGATCCGCGTGTTCCCGGCATCGCGGTAGCTGTACTCCCACTCCGCCGCCTTGATCGACAACGGTTCGGCGCGGATGTGGAACTCCCGGTAGCCGGGCAGGGCACCGGCGGCGAGCAGCCGGTCGCGTTCGGTGCGGCAGGCGGTCTCCGGGTCGCCCTTCGGATTCCGGTTGAACTCGATGCTCATCGTCCGCGGCCCGTCCGGGTCCCGGAAACACACCGTGGTGCCGATCGTCTCGTACGTCCAGCCGTCCGGCACGGCGAGCCGGAACGCGGCGGCGGCGTCGGTGTAGATGTGGTGGCCGGGCAACAGCTGGTAACCGTTCTTCGGGCTCAGTGTGGACGCGCCCGGCTGCGGCGTACGGGGCAGGCCCGGCTTCGCCGGACGGTCGCAGACCAGCGGGCTGAACCCGGCCGCGGCGGCGCCCGAAGCCCCGGGCGTCGGTGGGGCCGAGGTGATCGGCTCGCGGCTCTGCGCGCGGTTGTCGTCGCCGGGCAGGAGGATCACCCCGGCGGCGACACCCCCGGCGCCGAGCAGCGCGGCGATCAGCAGGGTGGCGGTGGCCAACCGGCTGTGTCGCGGGCGCGGCCCGGCCGGCGCCGGACCGTCGTCGGGGAGACTGCCGGACACCTCCGCCGGGACGGGCGCCGGCGAGGGCAGGTGCGCCGGCCCGGTCGCCGGCACCGCGGCCGCCGGACGGCCGTGGTGATCGGCGGCGACGTCCGCCGGGTTCGCGACGACGGCCAGCTCGGCCGGGTCACCCCGGCCGGACGGGACCCGCTGGGCCGGTACGACGGCGTGACCGTGCGCCACGGTACGGGCATCGACGCGCCCCACGGCCTCCCGCTCACCGGCCACCACCCGGCGCAGTTCGCTCTCGATCTGGTCGGCGGAGAGCCGTTCGGCCGGGTCGTGCCGGAGCAACCCGGTCAGCACCGGGACGAGCGGACCGGCCAGCACGGGCGGGTCCGGCGGTTCGGTGGCCAGTGCGGTCAGGGTGGCCATCGCGCTCTCCCGGGCGTACGGTGACCGGCCCTCGGCCGCCGCGTACAGGGTGGCACCGAACGACCACAGGTCGGCCGCCACGGTCGACGCACCGTCCCGGGCACGTTCCGGTGACACGTACTGCGGTGAGCCGATCACCAGACCCGGTCCGGTCACCGAGCCGTCGTCGACGAACGTGGCGAGCCCGAAATCGGTGAGCACCACCCGGCCGTCGCCACCGATCAGCACGTTGTGCGGCTTGACGTCCCGGTGCAGCACGCCGGCGCGATGCGCGGCGGTGAGAGCGCTCAGGACGTCCAGGCCGATTCGGGCCGCGGCGGCCGGCGGCAGCGGGCCCTCCTCGACGAGCACCTGGTAGAGGGAGCGGGACGGGATGTACTCCATCACGATCCAGGGCAGTCCCTCGGCGTGCACCACGTCGTAGATCCGGACCACGTGCGGGTGGTTGAGGCGGGCGGCGCTGCGCGCTTCGCGGAGCGTACGGTCGCGGAGCCGGTTTTTCTCGTCGTCGGTCATCCAGTCCGGCGGGACGAATTCCTTGACCGCGACATCCCGGTCCAGCATCTCGTCGCGGGCCATCCAGACCCGGCCCATGCCGCCGGTGCCGACCGGCTCATGGAGACGGTACCGATCGGCGACGAGCATCCGCCTGACCGCCATCAGCCCGCCCCCAAGACCATCGACTCGCTCCAGGATAGTCAGCCGGAGGATCGGTGCGGAACGACGATCACCCGGTCACCGCGTACACCACGAGGTTGTCCCGGTATGACCGCAGGCTGCGGTCGAACACCCCGCCGCAGGTGATGAGCCGCAGCTGGCGGTCCGGCGTGGGGCCGTAGACCTCGGTGGTGGGGAACGTGTGCTTCGGGTACCACGCGGTGGAGACCACGGTGAACGCGACGGTCCGGCCGCCGCGGACCACCTCGATCCGGTCGCCCCGGGTGAGCTGGCGCAGCTCGGAGAAGACGGCCGGCCCGCGCCGCGAGTCGACGTGACCGGCGATCACCGCGGGGCCGATGTCGCCCGGCCGGGTGCCGTCGGCATACCAGCCGGCCTTGGCGAAGTCGGTCGGCGGCTGCAGCGCGCCGTCCGCGCCGATCCGCAGCGGCTCCAGCGCGGTGTCGATGCCGATCGCGTCCACCCGGAGCCGGGTCGGCACGCCGGTCAGCGCCGGCCTGCGACCGAACGGGCCGGCGGTCGCGTCCGGGGCGACCGCGAACGGCGCCGCGTCCGATGCCGAACTGGCCGCCGGCGTGCTGCCGGACCAGCGGCCGGCGTCGCCGGTGGGCGCGGGCTCGTGGATCATGAGGTATCCGGTGCCGGCGACGAACGCGGCGAGCAGCGCGGCGGCCAGTGGAACGAGCGCCCGGCGTCGTGGTGAGGGCGCTGGCGCGTCGGGTTCCGGCGGGGGCGTTCGGCCGGATTCGGGTGCGGAGGGCGCCGCTGGTGCGGGCGTCCATGTCGGTGCCGGTCTCGCCGACATCGGCGCGGAATTGGGTCCCGGCGCGGAAATCGGTGCCGGCGCGGAAATCGGTGCCGGCGCGGCCGTGGGGGTGAGGTCGGCCGCCGGTGGGCGGGCCGGCTCCGGCGGCGGGGGCGGTTTGTGCCGGCGCGGGGGCGGGACGTACGGCGGTGCTGAGCGCAGTCGCGGATCGATCGACCCGGGCACCACCGCCCGCCCGCGTGCCGTGGCCCGGTCGACCGGCGCGACGCGGACAACCGCCCGTACGATCGGGCCCCGTCCGGACCGGTTCTGCTCCGGCGACTGTGTCACGGGTTATTCCGTCAGGCCGCCCGCCGGCGGATGGCGATCGCCAGGCCACCGACCAGCACCGCCGCGACACCCGCGACGAGCAACGCCATCGGCATCGGCGAGCCGGGCTGGGTGCCGCCGGCACCGGTGGCCAACCCGCCCTGCGGCACGGTGCCCCGGCGGCCGGCGTCGATGTGCAGTTCGGTCTTGAGCCCGCCACCCTCGGCGTCCAGGACCAGCAGGGAGTAGACGCTTCCGGCGCCCAGCGTGCACGGCAGCGTACTGCGCCTGCCGCCGCCGCTGGGCTGCACCTCGACCGTCCACCGCCCGGGCTTGACCTCGCGGTATTCCGTGGTGGTGGCGAACTGCACGCCGTCGGCGATGGCCGGGCCGTCGTCCACACCCACGTCGAGCACCGGTGCCCGTACCGATGCCTGGATGATCCGGACCTTCGACTCGTCGTCGTCGGGCAGGCTGAGGTCGTCGCGGAACACGCGCAGGCCGAGGTCGGCGTACCGGCCCACCCCGGCGACCGTGTAGGCGGCGCCGTCCTCGACGGTGACCTGCACGGTGAGCACCGGCTTGGCGCTCGGATCGGCACCGGCCTCCCGCATGGCCACCCCGTAGCCGCCGGCCGGCAGGCGCAGATATTCCGACATGGCGCCGTAGGCCACGCCCGGGAACCGCTGCTCCTCGATCGCGTCGTCGTCCGAGCTCAGGTACACGTCGACCGCCGGGGTGTCGGGCGACAGGTGGGCCAGTCGTACGTAGCCGGCGCCGGCCGCCGAGGCCGGCGATGCGGTGAGCGCGACGAGCACGGCGACGACCGCGGCGACGCCGCCGAGGCGCCGCAGGCGGGGTACGCGGAGCGGCACAGAGCCTCCTGCGGATGGGGTGGGCATCAATGTCCCGCAGCACCCGGGACCGCACCATGGTCCGTCCGGACAGCCGCCGCCGCCGGGTGGCCGCCCGTACCTGGCCGCCCGCGCGGTAAGGGGCTTTCGGTTTTTGTCGTACCCCCGGGGCACCATGGACGACGTGCAGGAAGTGCTGGATCAGTTCGGCCCGGCCACGCGGGAGTGGTTCCGGGCGGCCTTCGCCGCGCCCACCGCCGCTCAGGCCGGGGCGTGGCGGGCCATCGGCGCCGGGCGCAACGCCCTGGTGGTCGCGCCCACCGGTTCCGGCAAGACGCTGGCCGCGTTCCTCTGGTCGCTGGACAAGCTGGCCCGCGAGCCGGTGCCGGCCGACGCCCGGCACCGCTGCCGGGTGCTCTATGTCAGCCCACTCAAGGCGCTGGCCGTCGACGTCGAGCGCAACCTGCGCGCCCCGCTGACCGGCATCCGCCAGGCGGCCGGCCGGCTCGGCATATCGCCGCCGGGCATCACCGTCGGCATGCGCACCGGCGACACCCCGGCCGACGAACGGCGCACCTTCCAGCGCACGCCGCCGGACATCCTGATCACCACGCCGGAGTCGCTGTTCCTGATCCTCACCTCGGCCGCCCGCGAGTCCCTGCGCGGCGTCGAGACGGTGATCGTCGACGAGGTGCACGCGGTCGCCGCCACCAAGCGCGGCGCCCATCTGGCGCTGTCGCTGGAGCGGCTGGACGCGATGCTCGGCCGGCCGGCGCAGCGGATCGGGCTGTCCGCGACGGTGCGCCCGATCGACGACACGGCGCGGTTCCTGGGCGGCGCCCACCACGTCGAGATCGTGCAGCCGCCCAGCGCCAAGACCATCGAGGTGGAGGTCGAGGTCCCGGTCGAGGACATGACCCGCCTGGACGAGGTGCCGGAGACCGACGCCGACCCGGGGGCGGGCCGGCACAGCCCGTCGATCTGGCCGGCCGTCGAGGAGCGCGTCCTCGACCTGATCGAGGCGCACCGGTCGACCATCGTGTTCACCAACTCGCGGCGCGGCGCGGAACGGCTCTGTGCCCGGATCAACGAGCTGGCAGCGGAACGCTTGGGCGACGGCCGCCCGGACCAGGCCTCCGGAGCCGGCACCTCGCCCACCCGGCTGCCCGCCGAGATCATGGCCCAGGCCGGCGGCACCATGGGCGCCCCGCCGGTGATGGCCCGCGCGCACCACGGCAGCGTCTCCCGCGAGGAGCGCAAGCAGATCGAGGAGGCGCTGAAATCCGGCCGGCTGCCGGCCGTGGTCGCCACCTCCAGCCTGGAGCTGGGCATCGACATGGGCGCGGTGGACCTGGTGGTGCAGATCGAGGCGCCGCCCTCGGTCTCGGCCGGCCTGCAGCGCATCGGCCGCGCCGGGCACCAGGTCGGCGCGGTGTCGCGCGGTGTGGTCTTCCCCAAGCACCGTGGCGACCTGGTGTCCTGCGCGGTGGTGGCGGAACGGATGGGCGAGGGCGCGATCGAGGAGCTGCGATATCCGCGCAACCCGCTGGACGTGCTGGCCCAGCAGATCGTCGCGATGGTGGCGCTGGACGCCTGGCAGGTGGACGACCTGGCGGCGCTGGTCCGGCGGGCCGCACCGTTCGCCGAGCTGCCCGAGTCGGCGCTCACCGCAGTGCTCGACATGCTCTCCGGGCGATATCCGTCGACCGCGTTCGCCGAGCTGCGGCCGCGGCTGGTCTGGGACCGCACCACCGATCAGCTGACCGGCCGCCCGGGCGCGCAGCGACTGGCGGTCACCAGCGGTGGCACCATCCCCGACCGCGGCATGTTCGGGGTGTTCCTGGCCGGCGCGGAGCGCTCCTCCCGGGTCGGCGAACTGGACGAGGAGATGGTCTACGAGTCCCGCGTCGGTGACGTCTTCCTGCTCGGCTCGACGTCCTGGCGGATCGAGGACATCACCCCCGACCGGGTGCTGGTCTCCCCCGCACCGGGTGCGCCGGCCAAGATGCCGTTCTGGAAGGGCGACGCGCTGGGCCGCCCGGTGGAACTGGGCCGGGCGATCGGCGCCCGGCTGCGGGCGCTCGCCCGGGCCGACGACGAGGCCGCGGTCACCGGGCTGCGTGCGTCCGGACTGGACGAGTGGGCCGCCGGCAACCTGGTGGCCTATCTCCGCGAGCAGCGGGAGGCGACCCGCCACCTGCCGGACGACCGGACCGTGGTGGTGGAACGGTTCCGCGACGAGCTGGGTGACTGGCGGATGACCGTCCACTGTGTGCTGGGCGCGCGGGTGAACGCGCCGTGGGCGCTGGCGATCGCCCGCCGGCTGACTGAGCGGTACGGGGTGGACGGTCAGGTCATGCCGTCCGACGACGGGATCGTGGTGCGCCTGCCAGACACCGCCGAGGAGCCGCCGGGGGCCGACCTGGTGGCGTTCGACCCGGAGGAGATCGCGCAGATCGTCGAGGAATCGGTCGGCACGTCGGCGCTATTCGCGTCCCGGTTCCGCGAGTGCGCCGCCCGCTCGCTGCTGCTCCCCCGCCGCGATCCGCGCCGTCGCCAGCCGCTCTGGCAGCAGCGACAGCGGTCGGCCCAGCTGCTCGACGTGGCCCGCGAGTTCGCCGACTTCCCGGTGACCCTGGAGGCGGCCCGCGAGTGCCTGCAGGACGTTTTCGATGTGCCCGGCCTGGTCGGCCTGATGCGCGAGGTGGCCGGCCGCAAGGTCCGCCTGGTCGAGGTGGAGTCACCGCGACCGTCGCCGTTCGCCCGGTCGCTGCTGTTCGGGTACGTGGGTGCGTTCCTCTACGAGGGCGACGCACCGCTGGCCGAGCGCCGGGCCGCCGCCCTGGCCCTGGACTCCACGTTGCTCGGCGAGCTGCTCGGCCGGGTCGACCTGCGCGAGCTGCTCGATCCCGCCGTGGTGGCCGAGACCGAGGCCCAGCTGCAATGGCTGTCGGCGCAGCGCACACCGCGCGACGCCGAGGACGCCGCCGAGCTGCTGCGGCTGATCGGTGACCTGTCCGGCGACGAGTTGGCCGGGCGGGGCGTCGATCCGTCCTGGCTGGAGGCGCTGTCCCGGCGCGTCGTAGCGGTCCGGATCGCCGGCGAGGAGCGGTGGATCGTGGTCGAGGACGCGGGCCGATACCGGGACGCCCTCGGCGTGGCTCTCCCGGTCGGCATCGCCGAGGCGTACCTCGAACCGGTGGCCGACCCGCTCGGCGATCTGGTGGCCCGGTACGCCCGCACGCACGGCCCGTTCGCCGCCGCCACCTGCGCCGCCCGGTTCGGGCTCGGCGTGTTCGTGGTGGAACAGGCGCTGAAACGGCTCAGTGCCGCCGGCCGGGTGGTCTCCGGCGAGTTCTCCCCGGACGGCGCCGGCACCGAGTGGTGCGATGCCGAGGTGCTGCGCATGCTGCGCCGCCGGTCGCTGGCCGCGCTGCGCAAGGAGATCGAGCCGGTCCCGCCGCGGGCGCTGGCCGCGTTCCTGCCGCGCTGGCACCAGGTCGGCGGCAACGCCCGGGGCGTGGACGCGGTCGCCGCGGCGATCGAACAGCTGCAGGGCGTCGCGGTGCCGGCGTCGGCGTGGGAGCGGCTGGTGCTGCCCGCCCGGGTGGCCGACTATGCCCCGGCGATGCTCGACGAGCTCAGCGGCAGCGGCGAGGTGGTGTGGGCCGGCACCGGCTCGCTGGCCGGCAATGACGGGTGGGTGACGATGGCGTACGCCGACAGCGCGCCGCTGTTGTTGCCACCGCCCGACGACGGGCTGGCCCTGACGCCGATGCACCAGGCCGTGCTCGACTCGCTGGGCGACGGGCAGGCGTTGTTCTTCCGCTCGTTGTCCGATCGGGTGAGCGCCACCGACGACGCCGCGCTGGCCGCCGTGGTCTGGGACCTGGTCTGGGCGGGGCACTTGACCAACGACACGTTCGCCCCGGTCCGGGCGCTGCTCGGCGGCAGCGGCGCGCCTCGGGCCAAGGCGGCGCCGGCCCGCACCCGGTACCGCCGGCCGGGCCGCCCCGGTGGGTTCGGCGGCCTGGCCCGGCCCGCCCTGCCCAGCCGCAGCGGGCCGCCGGCGATGGCCGGCCGCTGGTCCCGGCTGCCCGACCGAGACCTCGACCCGACCCGCCGGGCCGCCGCCCTGGCCGATCTGCTGCTCGAACGGCACGGCGTGGTGACCCGCGGCGCGGTGATGGCCGAGGGTGTGGTGGGCGGCTTCGCCGCGGTATACCCGGTGTTCGGCGCCCTGGAGGAGCGGGGCGCGGCCCGCCGCGGATACTTCGTCGAGGGCCTGGGGGCCGCGCAGTTCGCCGTGCCCGGCGCGGTGGACCGGCTGCGGGCACTGGCCGAGCCGGCCGAACTGGCCCAGCGCACCACCGCCACCGGGGTGGTGCTGGCGGCCACCGATCCGGCGAACCCGTACGGCGCCGCGCTGCCCTGGCCGGACCGGGTGGTGGACAGCGGCGACGGCGAAAAGATCACCGCTACCGGCCATCGGGCCGGCCGCAAGGCCGGTGCCCTGGTGGTGCTGGTCGGCGGCGACCTGGTGCTGTATGTCGAACGCGGCGGCCGCACGCTGCTGTCCTACGTGGACGACCCGGAGGCATTGATCGCGGCCGGCCAGGCACTCGGCGCGGCGGTGCGGACCGGGGCGCTGGGCCCGATGTCGGTGGAACGGGCGGACGGCGAATCGGTGCACTCGTCCCCGTTGCGAGAAGCGTTGACCGCGGCCGGCTTCCGGGCCACACCGCGCGGCTTGCGCCTGCGCGGTTAGGTGCGGACCGGCTCTGGCTGGCAACGGGGGCACCAGTAGGTCACCCGCTCCCCCTGCTCCGCCTTGCGGATCGCGGCGCCGCAGCGCCGGCACGGCTGGGCACGCCGGCCGTACACGTAACTGGTTTCGCCGCGGCGCAGGGAACCCGTGGTGGTCTGCGTCCACCGGCCCTTGTTCGAAGCCACCAGCTTCTGCGCCAGCCGGACCGTCTTCTCGAGGTCCGGCACCTCGCGCACCGGCGTCCACGGCCAGAGGCCGCTGAGGAACAGCGTCTCCGCCTTGTAGAGGTTGCCGACGCCGGCGAGGTTGCGCTGATCCAGCAATGCCTCGCCGATGGAGACGTCCGGCTTTGCGGCGATGCGGTTCGCCGCCTCGGCCGGATCCCAGTCCGCGCCCAGCAGGTCCGGGCCGAGATAGCCCAGGTACGCCTCCTCGGACGCGGTCGGGATCACGGCGACCTCGTGCAGGTGGTAGCCGACCACCACCGAACGCGCCGTCCGCAGCACCACCCGGATCAGGTGGGCGGGCCGGCCGGTCCACCTCTCCCCCGGCCGGTACGCCCGCCACGCGCCGTCCATCCGCAGGTGCGAGTGCAAGGTCAGCCGCTGGTCGCCACGTTCCACCCGCAGCAACAGGTGTTTGCCGCGGCTGCCCGACGACGTCACGGTGAAGCCGGCCAGATCGGTGGTGGCCAACTGCGGCACCCGGAAGTCCGATTTCACCAGGACGTCACCGACCAGCGCGCGTTCCACCACGCGCGCCGTGTTCCAGACGGTGTCTCCCTCGGGCATGTCCCGCCCATTATTCCGCCGGGTCGCCGCCGGAAACCCGTCTGACAGACACCGGGTGGTCTGCGATGCTCCGCGGATGGACCTGGACATCGCCACCATGGCCGACCGGCCGGACCGCCAACAGCTGTGGGATGGGCTGCTCGGATTCTGGCCGCGGTTCATGAGCGAGGACCCGACCAGCGACTTCTACTACGGATACCTCGCCGAGCACTTCGCGGACCACTGCCTGCTCGCCGTGGATGTCGCGACCGGCGAACCGGTGGCCAAAGCCCATTCGGTGCCGCTGTCGTACGACGGCGTGATCCCGGACGGCGCGCCCTCAGCCGGGACGGGAGCGGCGCCCGGGCCGGTCGGGCTCCCGGAAGGCGGCTGGGACTGGGCCATCCGCCGGTCCGTACACGACCGGCTGCGCGGCTCCGAGCCGGTCATCGCGTCCGCCATCGAGATCCTCGTCCGCCCGGACCTGCGCGGTGGCGGCCTGTCCGGCCGGATGCTCGCTGCCATGCGGGACAACGTGGCCAAGCTCGGCTTCCGGGACCTGATCGCGCCGGTCCGGCCGAGCGGCAAGCACGCTCACATCGACACCCCGATCGACGAGTACGCGTTCGCGCAGCGTCCCGACGGCCTGCCGGTAGACCCGTGGCTGCGGGTGCACGTACGGGCCGGCGGCCGGATCGTCAACGTGGCGCACAGCAGCATGGTGATCACCGGCACCCTGGACCGTTGGCGCGAGTGGACCGGGCTGCCGTTCGACGCCAGCGGTCCGATCGACGTCCCGCAGGCGCTCGTCCCCGTCCACTGCGACGTGGCACAGAACCAGGCGGTGTACGTGGAGCCGAACGTCTGGGTGCACCACCGCATCGGCTGACCCCGGCGGCCAGCGCGAAGGGGCGGCCACGGGACGGCGGCCAGCGACGGCCGCAAGCGGGAAGACAGGGGCCGCAGGGGCAGACAGGGGCCGCAAGGGAACGCGACGGCCGCGAGCGAAGGGGGCGGCCGGCCGCCGGTTGGTCAGCGTTCCGCGACCCGCACCACGTCGCCCGGGCGGACCGACAACACCACCACGGCGCGCCCGTTGTTGACCGCGATGCCCACCTGGCCGGCCGAGTCCTCGTACACCAGCAGGTCGCCCTTGTCGACGTCGGCGAAGGTGGCGCCGCGCCGGGCCCGGACGTTGCCGTTGACCGTCAGCTCCGGACCGAGGCCGGAGAGCGCCGACCCGGTCGCGGCCAGCTGCACGTTGCCGAACCGGTCCACGGTCAACACCTCGGCCTCGATCCAGCCGTCGCCGATCGCCACCACCGGGTCGGGCAGGCGTACCAGGCCGGCCTGATCCACCGCCGGGCCGGCGTCGCTCAGCGATGTGCCCGCCGCGATCCGGGCGGCCGCGGGCGCGAACACGTCGCGGCCGTGGAAGGTGCGGGACACGTCGCCGAGGAACCAGTCCTTGTTGGCCAGCTCGACCACCGTCGCCATGCCACCCAGCGCCTCGGCCGCCGAGACCAGCAGGCCGTTGTCCGGTCCAACCAGGACACCCTTCGGCGTCCCGATCGCGATGCCGCGCCGCGCGGTGCCGACGCCGGGGTCGACCACCGCGCAGTGCACCGACTCGGGCAGGTACGGTGCGGTCTGCGCGAGCACCGCGGCGCCGCGGGCCACGTCGGCCGGCGGCACGTGATGGGTCACGTCGATGACCCGGACGTCCGGCGCGATCCGCGCGATCGCGCCGTGGCACGCCGCCACGAACCCGTCGAACGTCCCGTAGTCGGTCGTGAGGCTGATCCATCCATAGCCGCCCATGGTGGCCAACGTTACTGCCCCGGCACGCACCGTGCGGAGTACGCCGCACCGCCGAATGTGGTCCGCGAGTCTGGCAGGGTGGACCCATGCGTCTGGTCATCTTCACCGAACCCCAACAGGGTGCCACCTATGCGGACCAGTGGCGCGTCGCCCAGCTGGCCGAGGATTCCGGCTTCGACGGTTTCTTCCGCAGCGACCACTACCTCACGATGGGCGTCGACGGCCGCCCCGGGCCCACCGATTCCTGGGTCACCCTCGGTGCGCTGGCCGTGCAGACGTCCCGGATCCGCCTCGGCACGCTGGTCACCTCCGCGACGTTCCGGCTGCCCGGCCCGCTGGCGATCAGCGTCGCGCAGGTGGACGAGATGAGCCACGGCCGGGTGGAGCTCGGCCTAGGCGGCGGCTGGTTCGAGCGGGAGCACGCCGCGTACGGCATCCCGTTTCCGCCGGTGGGTGAGCGCTTCGACCGGTTCGAGGAGCAGCTGGAGATCATCACCGGGCTGTGGACCGCGGACCGCCCGTACTCGTTCCGCGGCAGGCACTACCAGGTGATCGACTCGCCGGCGCTGCCCAAGCCGGTGCAGTCGCCGCGGCCGCCGATCATCATCGGTGGCCGGGGCAAGAAGCGGACGCCGGAGCTGGCGGTCCGCTACGCCGAGGAGTTCAACAGCCCGTTCGCACCGCTGGCCGAGGCCACCGAGCTGTTCCGGCGGGTGCGGGCGGCGGCCGACGCGGCTGGGCGGACCAGGCCGCTGATCCTGTCGTCCGCGCTGGTGCTGTGCTGCGGCCGCGACGACACCGAGGTGGCCCGCCGGGCCGCGGCGATCGGCCGCAGCGTCGAGGAGATGCGCGAGTCCGGCGACGCCGTGGTCGGCACGCCCGATCAGGTGGTGGAACAGCTGGGCGGGTTCGCCGAGGCCGGCGCGACCCGCATCTATCTGCAGACGCTGGACCTGCACGACCTGCACCACGTCGAGCTGGTCGCCTCCGCGGTGCTGCCCCAGCTCGCCTAGCCCGGAACGCGATCTTGGAGTTGTGGGGTCCACAAAAGCGACATCGCGCCCGTAAGAGCAACCACAAGTCCAAGATCGCGGGGAAGAGGGGCGCGGCGGTGGTCAGGTGGCCGGGGTGCCGGGGGTCGCGCCGTAGCGGCGCAGCTCGGACAGGCCGTCGGCGAGTCCGCGCAGGCGGTCAGTGGCCTCGACCAGGCGGAAGAAGCTCGGGTGCCGCTGGTCGGCCACCGGCTGACCGTCTTCGGCCACCCAGCCGGCCGCCGCCGCGACCAGCCGCTCGTAGGCGGTCACGCCCTCGGTGAACTGCCGGGTCAGGCTCTCGTGGGCGGTGGCCAGGCCGGCCTTCTGGTCCGGCGGGCTGAGCGGGACGGCCCGCTCCACGGTGGCCACCCGCTGACCGAGGTCGCGCAACCAGTGTTCGGCCGACGCCGCCTCGAGCACCGCCTCCTCACCGGGGCCGCCGCAGAGCCGGGCGCTCAGCCCCTGCAGGGTCGCCGTCGCCCGGTCCAGCCGGTCCCAGGCCTTGGCCACCGCGGAGCCACGCAGCGCGTACCGGTCTCGCTGCCGGCGCACCTCCTGCACCACCTGGCGGCCGGCCGGGAAGCGCTCCACCGCGGCCATCAGCTTGGCGCCGGGCAGCGCCGGTGGCGGGGCCGGTGGCGGCGGGATCGCGGCCAGCTCGCGGTGGTCGCGGAACCGCCACCAGGCCAGGGCGATCGACGCGCCGGCCCCGGCGGCCCACACGGCGTCGACGACACCGATCCCGGCGTACGGGGTCAGCACCGTGGTGGCCGCCGCCAGACCGCCGCCGATCACGCTCCACCGGCGCGCGGAGCCGCGCAGCTTCTGCAGCCGCCGGAAGTACCGGGTCCGCTCGTCCACTCCTGCCCTCACCCCCGCGGGAATCAGCCGGCGGCCGTGGTGTCGCCGCGCTTCTGGTTCATGCTGGCCCGGATCTCGTCCAGCCGGGCCACGCTGGCCGGGTCGCTGGCCGGCGTCGCGGCGGTGGTGCCGGACTCGACGGCCGGTGCCGGCTGGCTGCTGCCCAGCTGCTCACCGGCCATGCTGGCCCGGAGCTGCTCCAGCCGGGACTGGCCGGCCATGTCCAGGCTCGACTTCTGCACCTCGAGCATCCGGCCCTCGACCGAGTTGGAGGCCAGCTCGGCGCGACCCATCGCGTCGGCGTACCGCCGCTCGATCTTGTCGCGCACCTCGTCCAGCGACGGGGTGTTGCCAGGTGCGGCCAGCGACGACATCGACTCCAGCGACTTGGCCACGGTCTCCTGCATCTTGGCCTGCTCCAGCTGGCTCAGCAGGCGGGACCGCTCGGCGATGCGCTGCTGCAGCACCATCGCGTTGTTCTCGACCGCCTTGCGGGCCTGGCCGGCCGCCGACAGCGCCTGGTCGTGCAGGGTCTTGAGGTCCTCCATCGCCTGCTCGCCGGATACCAGCTGGGTGGCCAGCGTCTGGGCGGTCTGCTCGTACCGCTGCGCCTCGGCCTCGTCCCCGCCGGCCCGGGCCTTGTCGGCCAGCACCAGCGCCTGCCGGGCCATGCCCTGCAGCTTCTCCACCTCGGTCATCTGCCGGGACAGTTTCATCTCGAGCTGCCGCTGGTTGCCGATCACGGCGGCGGCCTGCTGAACGAGCGCCTGGTGCTGCCGTTGCGCGTCCTCGATGGCCTGCTGGATCTGCACCTTCGGGTCGGCGTACTCGTCGATCTTCGCGCCGAAGAGCGCCAAAAAGTAACGCCAGCCCTTGACGAACGGGTTCGCCATATCCGCGGTATCCCCTCAGAGTCGCTCAGTCAGACACGCCACCCGCGAGGCCGGCGCGGATTCCATCGTGGCAGTTCCGCGCCACCATCGTCACGTGACCTCAGGGGGTTATCAGGGTCCACCTGAGTTCCCCTGAGTCGAGGCTACGCCCCCGGGCGCGGATGGGCGACGCCGAGATCAGGCGGCGTAGATCATGTCGCGGCCACGCTTGCGCGTGGTCCGCAGGGTCGCCTTGAGCGGCGAGTTCTGGCGTACCGAGACCTGCACGTCCCCGTCGTCCACCTTGCGGACGGACGGCTCGGTGCGCGCCGGCTGGGCCGCCTTTTCCGGCACCGGGGCCAGCACGTTATCCATGCCCTCGGCGAGCGCGAGTGTGTCGCTCACCTCACCCAGCACCTCGGACAGGCGGGCGCCCAGGGCCTCGCAGATCGCGGCGAGCAGCTCGCTGGACGCTTCCTTCTGGCCGCGCTCGATCTCGGACAGGTATCCCAGGCTCACGTTGGCGGCAGTGGACACCTCGCGCAGCGTGCGGTGCTGTCCCTGCCGGCGCGCCCGAAGTGCGTCACCGATAACCCGGCGTAGCAGGACCATGGCACCTCCTCCTGCGGCGGGGCCACCGGCAGCCGCCGGAGGCTTCCCGCAACCGTACCCGGTGCGGGCCACGCCGACATCCCGCCCCGCCGAAATGCGGGACCATCCCCGACGTGGGGACCTGGGTGCAACGACGCCGGTCAGGAAGGCATTCCCGCAGGTGCGCCGCGCAATGCATCGACGAGCAGAGTCAGCACCGCGGTCGCGCTGCCGTCCCGGACCGCGGCACGATTCCCCTGCAGGCGTAACTCGCGCACGGTGGCGCCGTCCGGGCCGGCCACCGCCACGTACACCAGGCCGACCGGGACACCGTCCTGCGGCTCGGGGCCCGCGACGCCGGTGGTGGCGAGGCCCCAGTCGGCCCCGAGCCGCTCGCGCACGCCGGCGGCGAGCTCG
>DASSAL010000313.1:0-13589 GCA_035685405.1 Actinoplanes sp.
GCCCTGGTTCTTCCGGCTCTCCCGCTACCGGGACGCCGTCCGGGAGGTGCTGGAGAGCGGGCAGGTCTGCATCGAACCCGCCGCCCGGCGCGCCGAGGTGCTGGCGTTCGTGCGAGGTGGACTGGCCGACTTCAGCGCGTCCCGGCCGGCCGCCCGCTCCGACGGCTGGGGTATCCCGGTGCCCGGCGACCCGGACCAGGTGATCTACGTGTGGTGGGACGCGCTGACCAACTACGTGACGGCGGACCCGGCGGCGTGGGTTGCGGCGGACGACCGGATCCACGTCATCGGCAAGGGCATCGTCCGCTTCCACGCCGTGTCCTGGCTGGCCATCCTGCTGTCCGCGGGGCTGCCGCTGCCCACGGCCATCTACGTGCACGACTACCTGACCGTGGGCGGCGCCAAGCTGTCGAAGAGCGCGGGCGCCGTGGTCGAGCCGGTGGACCTGGCCGACCGGTACGGCACCGACGCGGTGCGCTGGTGGCTGCTGCGCGAGGTGGCGCCGCTGGGCGACACCGACTTCACCGTGCAGCGGCTGATCCAGCGCGCCGACCAGGATCTCGCCAACGGGCTCGGCAACCTGGTCCACCGAACCCTGACACTGTGCCGTGGCGAGGTCACCGGCGTCGCCACCGACCTGGTGCCGGATCTGGCGAGCCAGATCGACCGGGCGGTGGCCGCCGTCAACCTGCGGGCGGCGACCGCGGCGATCACGGACGCCGTGGACGTGGCTAACCGCTACATCGAGGCCCAGCGCCCGTGGGAGCGACCGGACACCCGAGACGACGTGCTGGCCACCCTGGTGCACGCCGAGCGGACCATCGCCGGCGAGCTGCAACCGTTTCTGCCCACCGGAGCGGTGCGGCTGAGCACTCAGCTCGGCGCCGGTCGGCTGGTGAGCACGCCTCAGCCGGCGTTTCCCCGGCTGGGACGAGAGATCAGGCCGGGGCCACCGCGCGGGACCGGCGCATCGTGAGGACGTACTCGACCAGCGAGATCAGTACGTTCTTGGTCGATTCGCGGTTGCGGGCGTCACAGCTCACCACCGGGACATCGGTCGGGATCGCGAGCGCGTCCCGGACGTCCTGGGCGTTGTGGTATTGCATGCCGTCGAAGCAGTTGATCGCCACCAGGTACGGCAAGCGGCGGTGCTCGAAGAAGTCGATGGCCGCGAAGCAGTCGGCGAGCCGGCGGGTGTCGACCATGACCACCGCGCCGATCGCACCGCGGACCAGTTCGTCCCACATGAACCAGAACCGCGTCTGGCCGGGCGTGCCGAACAGGTACAGAATCAGGTCACGGTCGATGCTGATCCGGCCGAAGTCCATCGCCACCGTGGTCGTCGTCTTGCCCGGCACCTGGCGGTTGTCGTCCACGCCGACACCGGCGGAGGTCATGATTGCCTCGGTGGTCAGCGGGGTGATCTCCGAGACCGACCCCACCAGCGTCGTCTTACCGACGCCGAACCCACCGGCGATGACAATCTTCGCCGATGTGACGCGCCCCGCGGTCGGGCGACGCGATTCAGAGCCTGCGAAGTCCACTCAGCACCCTCTCCAGCAGTTCCGTGCCCACCGCATCAGTCTCGTCTTCCAGTGAGGTCGGCTCGTACACCGCGACCAGGCCATCGGAGGCCATGTCCGCGACGATCACCCGGGCCACACCGAGCGGCAGTTGCATACGCGCGGCGATCTCGGCGAGCGACTGCACCCGGCCGCCGTCACACATCGCCGCGATGTACTGATGCTCGCTGCCTCCGCCGCCCCGCCCGTTCCCGGTGGAACGACCGCGAACGGTGGTCTCGACGAGAGCTTCGAGCGCTATCTCGAGCTTGGGTCGAGTCCGACCGCGGGTAACGGCATACGGCCTGACCAGCGCGCCGGTCGGCTCATCGCGTTCGGGCATCGTCACCGCTCACCCCATCTCTCGCTCGGCCCTGGTACTCGATCCGGGAAATTGTCTCTTGTTATCCATGTTTTGGACAGCCGCCGGACAATCCGGCCATCCGTCCGCTCAGCCGAGCATCCCGGCCGTGGACCGCGGCGCCGGCGTCAGCGCCTCGCCCACCCGGTCGACCAGCAGCGCCATTTCGTAGCCCACCTGGCCGACGTCACAGCTGCGCGCCGCGAGAACGGCGAACGAGGAACCGTCCGAGATCGACATCAGGAAAAGGAACCCGTTGTCCATCTCGACGACCGTCTGCAGCACCGCACCACCCTCGAAGCACCGTGCCGCACCCTGCGTGAGGCTCACCAGGCCGGAGGCGATGGCCGCCAGCTGGTCCGCCCGGTCACGTGGAAGGTCCCGCGAGGCCGCCAGGAGCAGACCGTCGGCGGAGACCGCGATCGCGTGCGCGACCCCCGGGACGCGGTCGGCGAAGTTGGCCAGCAGCCAACCGAGATCCTGCGTAGATGTCATGCCTCATGCTCCTTGCCAGCCTGGGAAGACTGCTGCCCGCCCGGACCATCCTCCGGGTTGGTCGATTGTTCCTTGCTGCGGCCCCGCTGCACCCCGCGGTGGTACGCGGACAGCAGGCCGCGGACACCCTCGGGGGTGCGGCGCTGGGTCGAGTTCTCAGCCCGGTCGACACCTCCCGGAACCAGTTGGGCCATCGGCTGCCGCTTGGGTAGTCCGGCCGTGGTGGTGGCCTCGACCGGGACTTCGGCCGCCTTGCGGGCCGCCTGCCAGCCCTCGTCGGCTACGGTGTGCCATGGGTTGGCGGCACCTCCGCCGGTGCCCGCGACCGCGCCCACAGTAGCCGGATCGAGGTCGCCGTTGCGACTCTCGGGCGATCGGCCCTGCTGCGGCACGCCCGCCGGGCGGCCCGGCTCGCCGGTGGCGAAGCGCTGCGTGGTGATCGTTCCGTCCTCGGCATCGCCGTTCTGGCCGGACACCGGCTTGGCGGTGGTGAACCAGGCGGACTCGAGCTCCCGGAAGATCGGCAACTCCATCGTCTCGTCGGCGTACTGACCGTCGGTGGCGCGCTGCCGGCCGGCCTGCGCCGCGGCGATCTGCGCGGCGGCGGTGGCCTGCGCCTCGGCGGCCTGGGCCACGGCGGCCTCGTGTGCGGCTGCGGCGGCCGCGGCCGAGCGTTCGGCCTCGGACTGGGGGCCCGGCGGTGCGGACTGCGGGTTGACCGGGCGCTCCACCTTGGGCTGGCTGCCGGTGGTCGAGCGGTCCGGCCGGTAGCGCGGCAACTCGGCGGTCATGTCCAGCGCCGCGGCCAGGCTCTCCGGCACGTGCGGGGCGCCGTTGCCGTCGCGGTCCGCGCTGATCGGCGGCCAGGCCGGCGGGGCGGGCTGGTTGGCCAGCGGGTTCGCGGCCGGCGGCGAGGACACCGGCGGGCCGGAGACCGGCGGCGAGGACGTCGGCCGGCCACCACCGTACGGCGGGTGGGTGGGCATCGGCGGCCCGGAGACCGGTGGCACCGGCGGAGCGGAGACCGGTGGCACGAACGGGTTGCGGCCCTGGCCCTCGGGGCTGGGCGGCAGCTGCCGCGGGATGGCCGGTCCGAAGCCGCCGTCGCTGTCCGGGCGCATGGCGTCGCCGGTCCGGCGCTGCGGCAGACCGTCACCACCGGCGAAGCCGTGCGGGCCGGACGGCAGCGGCGGCGTGGCCTCGTTGCCGTGGAACCCGTTGGACCCGTTCGAGCCGTTGCTGCCGTTGGCGCCGAGGCCGGCGGCGGTCGGCGCGCCGGTCAGGTCGGACCAGGCCGGCACCGAGCGTCCGGTGCCGAGCATGCCGCCCGACGGCATCGGCGGATTCGGGTCGAACGGCCGGCCGGCCGGGTACCCACCTCGCCCGCTCTCCAGCGCCAGCGGCTCGGCGAACTGCGGACGCGCCTGGGTGGCTGCCGGGTCGCCACCGAACGTCGTGTTGGCCTGCAGCCGGCCTACCGCGGAGGAGGACACCAGCACCGCGGCCGGCAGGCCCACCTCGGCCACCGTGCCGCGCTCGCCGTCCGCGGGGCGCAGCTCGACCTTGACGCCGTGCCGGTTCGCCAGCCGGGCGACCACCACGAGTCCCATCATCCGGGAGACCGCGACGTCGACCATGGGCGGATTCGCCAGCCGCTCGTTCAGGTCCCGCAACTGCTCGCGGCTGATGCCGATGCCGCGGTCCTCGACCGAGAGCACCGCGCCGTCACCCAGGCGGCGCGCCTCGACCAGCACGGTGGAGTTCGGCGGCGAGAAGGCGGTGGCGTTGTCGAACAGCTCGGCGACCAGGTGCACCATGTCGTTGACCGCGTGCGCGGACACCTCGATGTCCCGGTCCACCATGCCGAACTCGATGCGGGTGTAGTGCTCCACCTCGGACTGGGCGGCGCGCAGCACGTCGATCAGGGCGGCCGGCTCGCGCTGCACGCGGGTGGAGTCGGCGCCGGCCAACACCAGCAGGTTTTCGTCGTTGCGGCGCATCCGGGTGGCCAGGTGGTCGAGCTGGAAGAGCTCGGCCAGCCGGTCCGGGTCCTCCTCGCCCCGCTCCAGCCGGTCCAGGTGACCGATCAGCCGGTCGACCAGGATCTGCGAGCGGCGGGCCAGGTTGACGAACATGGTGGCGACCGAGGCCCGCAGCGCGGCCTGCTCGGCTGCGGTCCGGACCGCCTCCAGGTGCACCGCGTTGAACGCCTCGGTCACCTGGCCGAACTCGTCCCGGCTGCGCACCGGCAGCGGTTCGGCGACCTGGTCGGCGACCTGGGCCGGGGTGAGCGAACTGGACAGTGCCGGGTCGCGCAGCCGGTTCACCGCGTGCGGCAGGCCGAACTGGGCGACCGACAGTGCGCCCTGGCGCAGTTCGCGCAGCGAGCGGGCCATCGACCGGGCCACCAGCCAGGCGAACAGGATGGCCAGCAACAGCATGCCGAGCAGGACGCTGGTCTCGATGAACACCCGGCGCTGCACGTCGTCGCGCAGGGTGGTGGCCTCGGTGACGATGTCCGAGTCGACCCGGGTCTCGACGTCCCGGAAGAGCTTGTTGTAGCCGGTCATCGCGGCTTCCCACTGATCCCGGTTGAACGGGATCGCGGTGACGTTCGGACCTTGCAGGGCGCTCAGCTGACCGGTCAGGTTGGTCGCCTGCCGCTTGCCCTCGCCGGCCACCGTGCGGTCGAAGAGCTGCTGCTCCGCGTCGGTGCCGACCTGGCGGAGGGTGGCGTCGGCGATCAGGTAACCGGTCTGGGTCAGGTCGAACGCGCGGCGCAGCGGGACGGTGAACTCGCCCTCGCTGACCACCCGCAGGCCGACCAGACGCTGCTGGGCCATGTAGTCCTTGGCCCGCGCCACGGCCGCGGCCGCGCGCATGTGGTCGCTCAGCGAGGTGTCCGCGGCGAGCTGTGCGGAGGCGTCGCGGACGTTCAGCAAGTCGTTGATCATCCGGCCGTACGTCTGCTCGATCTCGTTGACCTTGCGGACGCCGTTGGCGATCTGGCTGCGCACCGACGGCAGCTCGCCGAGGTTGCGGTCCAGCCGGAGGAGCAGCGTGTTGACCTTGGGCGGCACCTCGTCCAGTGCGGCCTTCTGCTGCGCGTACGGCACCTTGGCGGCATCCACCTGCGGGTGCTCGGCGGTGTACGCCTTGACCGCCTTGTCGTGCTCCGGGGTACTGGCTTTGGTCGTCACGATCGTGACGCCGTAGGCGCGCTCGTTCTGCAGGTGGTCGACCAGGTCGCCGGCGTTCTGCGACAGGACCGCCAGGTTGCGCGCGCGCTCGGCGTTGCTGGCCTCGTCGATGTGGTCGACCAGGCCGCTGACGCCGACGATGATGGTCGCGAGCGTCGGCACGAGCATGATCAGGCCCAGCTTGGACCAGATGGGCAGATCCCGGAGTCTCCCGGCCGGCCGGCGAAGACGCGACATGACCGCGTTCGCCGGCTTGGGGCGCTTGCTCACGTCACCGTCCTCCTGATTCGGGCCCGCTCACCGTTCGATCGGACGCCGCACATGACCGACTCGCGGTCGGGCCCCCGAGATTCCATCACGACGAGTGTCAAAGAGAAAGAGCAGGCCGACACGGACCAACTGTGTGACGCCATGTTGCTCCGGCGGAGTACCCCACCGGGAGCGCAACGTCACTATCGGTACAAGTCGGCGCTTCTCTGGGTCACCCATGCACAACGGCGTGGCCGGGGGGTCAGCGCACGCCGTTCTGCCCGATCCGCGGTGGATCGGGGCAGGACAGACGATTGCTCGCACATCCTCCGGCCGCAAGGCAAGATGCCGGATTTCGCATTCTTTGTAGACAGGAGACTGTCCGAACGGACCGGCAACCCGGCTGAATCGCCAGATTCACTCGACGAAAGTAGGGCCGTGTCGGTTAAATACCCGCAGACCGGACGTCACGCCGTCAGCTTGCTGTAAGCGGGCTTGACCACCTCGTTGATGATGGCCAGCCGTTCGTCGAACGGGATGAACGCCGACTTCAGCGCGTTGATGGTGAACCACTGCAGCTCCGGCCAGCCCCAGCCGAACGCCTCCACCAGCAGGGCCATCTCCCGCGACATCGAGGTGCCGCTCATCAACCGGTTGTCGGTGTTGACGGTGACCCGGAACCGCAGATCGTGCAGCAGCCCGATGGGGTGCTCGGCGATCGACGGCGCGGCGCCGGTCTGCACGTTCGACGACGGGCACAGCTCGAGCGGGATGCGCTTGTCCCGCACGTACGCGGCCAGCCGGCCCAGCACCGGGTCGGTGCTCGTACCGGTGATGTCGTCGACGATGCGCACCCCGTGCCCGAGCCGGTCCGCACCGCACCACTGGATCGCCTGCCAGATCGACGGCAGGCCGAAGGCCTCGCCGGCGTGGATCGTGAAGTGGAAGTTTTCCCGCTGCAGATACTCGAACGCGTCCAGGTGCCGGGTGGGCGGGAACCCGGCCTCGGCGCCGGCGATGTCGAAGCCGACCACCCCGGTGTCCCGGAAGCGCACCGCCAGTTCGGCGATCTCCTGCGAGCGGGCGGCGTGCCGCATCGCGGTGAGCAGCGTGCCGATCCGGATCTGCTGCCCGCGGGCGGCCGCCTCCCGGCAGCCGTCCTGGAAGCCGGCGTGCACCGCCTCGACCACCTGGTGCAGGTTCAGGCCACCCTCCAGGTGTTGCTCGGGGGCGAACCGCACCTCGGCGTAGACCACACCGTCCGCGGCCAGGTCCAGCGCGCACTCCCGGGCTACCCGGTGCAGCGCCGGCTCGGTCTGCATCACCGCGACCGTGTGGGCGAACGTCTCCAGGTACCGTTCCAGCGACCCGGAGTCGGCCGCGGCCACGAACCACTCCCCCAGCCGGTCCGCGTCGGTCGCCGGCAGCTCGTGCCCGATCTCGTCGGCCAGTTCCGCCACGGTGGCCGGCCGCAGGCCCCCGTCCAGGTGGTCGTGCAGCAGAGCCTTGGGAGCCGGGACGATGTCGGCGTGCGAGATGGCGACCATCAGCAGACTCTAGAGGGAACCGGCGAATGATCGACGAAGCACTGCCGTACCTGCGGTGCCCGGTGTGCGAACGGACTCTCTCCCGGGGCGACGGGGAGCGGACGCTGCGCTGTCCGCGCGGGCACAGCTTCGACATCGCCCGGCCGGGGTACGTGAACCTGACCCGCGGCGGCACGCCGCATTCCGGCGACTCGGCCGAGATGATCGAAGCTCGCGCGGCGTTCCTGGCGGCCGGCCACTATGCGGTGATCGCGGATGCGCTGTGTGCCGCGGCGGCCGGCGTGGCGGGTCCGGTGGTGGACGCCGGCACCGGCACCGGCTGGTACCTGGCCCGGGTTCTCGACGAGACAGGTTCGATCGGGATCGGTGTTGATGTCGCCAAGCCGGCGCTGCGCCGGGCCGCCCGGGCGCATCCCCGGGCCGCCGCCGTGCTGGCCGACCTGTGGCAGCCGCTTCCGCTGGTCACCGGCGCAGCCGGGCTGATCCTGAACGTCTTCGCCCCGCGCAACGGCCCGGAGTTCCACCGCATCCTGCGGCCGGACGGCCGGCTGCTGGTGGTCACCCCGGCTGCCGGACACCTGCACGAGCTGATCGCCACTTATCCGATGATCCGGGTGGACCCGGACAAGGCCGGGCGGGTGAGCGGCTCGTTGGGCGGGCACTTCGCGGCGGTGCGGACCGCCACCCACCGCACCCGGCTGACCCTGACCGGCGACGAGCTGCGCGCGCTGGTCGGCATGACGCCGAGCGCCCGGCACGTCGACGTGGCGGCGCTGCCGGCCACCACCACGGACGTGACGGTGGCCGTCGACCTGACCGAGTACCGCCCGGCTTAGACCGACAGATCCACTTCTTCCCATCCGGGCGGCCGGTCGTGGTACGCACCGCGGAACACCACCGCCCACTCCAGCGCCCAGCGGCGCTGCCCGATCGCGTTGGCGTTCAGCTCCCCGGGCACCGGCAGGCCGGCCCCCTCGGCTTCCTGGAACGCCCAGTCCAGGCAGTAATAGAGGTCCAGCAGGACGGCCGCCTCCACCGGGTCGCGCGGCGCCACCAGCGACCGGGACCGCCAGGCCTCGAACGACTCGCCCTCCGGCAGGTGCGGCATCTGCAGGATCAGCCGCTCCTCGGGCGCCGCGGTCGGGTCCAGGTGCCGGCTCAGGCCGAGCAGCCAGGCCAGCGCGAACACCGCGTCGTGGTGCAGCACGAAGGACCGGTGGTCACCCTTGGCGCCGATCACGAACTGCCACTCCGGCGGGGTGACCAGCTCGACCAGGCGGGAACCGAGCAGCCAGCTCATCGCCGCCTGGGCGGGCATGCCGAAACACCGCGCCACCACCACGTGCAGGATCGCGGCCCGCGCCTCGACCTCCGGCGTGCTGCGCAGCTCCACCTCGTCGCCGGGCTCCCAGACCAGCGGGAACCCGGGCGGCGGCAGCGGCAGGCCGAGCCGCGCCAGCTCGTCGAGGCTGGCCTCGCGGACCGCTTGCGGGTCGGGAGCGGCCTTACGCATCGGTTATCCGGCAACCCGCTCGATGACTAGCGGCGCAGGATCCGGCGCGGCGTCCGCGACGACGATCGCTCCGGCCGCGAGATCACGCGCCGACGCCAGGCGGGACCCGTCATCGGTACGCAGCTCCGCCAGCGGATCGCCGCGGCGTACGGCATCGCCCGGCCGTACCTCGAGCAGCACCCCGGCGCCCGCGCTGACCGGATCCTCCTTGCGCGCCCGGCCCGCGCCCAGCCGCCAGGCCGCCACCCCGATCCCGTACGCGTCGACGCCGGCCACCACGCCGTCCGCGGCGGCGCGCAGCACCTCGACCTCACGCGCCACCGGCAACGCCGCTTCCGGATCGCCGCCCTGGGCCCGGATCATCGCCCGCCAGACGTCCATCGCCGCGCCGGAACCGAGCGCCTCCGCCGGGTCGGCGTCCGGCAGCCCGGCCGCGTCGAGCATTTCCCGGGCCAGCGCCAGGGTCAGTTCCACCACGTCCGGCGGTCCGCCGCCGGACAGCACCTCCAGCGACTCGGTCACCTCGACCGCGTTGCCGACCGCCCGCCCCAGTGGCGTGGACATGCCGGTGAGCAACGCCACCGTTTTCACCCCGCTGGCGTTGCCCAGGTCCACCATGGTGCGGGCCAGCTCGCGGGCCCGGTTCAGGTCGGTCATGAAGGCACCGGTGCCGACCTTGACGTCGAGGACCAGCGCGCCGGTGCCCTCGGCGATCTTCTTGCTCATGATCGAGCTGGCGATCAGCGGGATGGCTTCGACCGTGCCGGTGACGTCGCGCAACGCGTACAGCTTGCGGTCGGCCGGCGCCAGCCCTTCGCCGGCCGCGCAGATCACCGCTCCGACGTCGCTCAGCTGGCGCTTGAACTCCTCGTTGCTCAGCGTGGCCCGCCACCCCGGGATGGACTCCAGCTTGTCCAGCGTTCCGCCGGTGTGGCCGAGGCCGCGGCCGGACAATTGCGGTACGGCCGCGCCACAGGCGGCCACCAGCGGCGTGAGCGGCAAGGTGATCTTGTCACCGACCCCGCCGGTGGAGTGCTTGTCCGCGGTCGGGCGAGGCACGTCGCTGAGGTCGAGCCGTTCCCCGCTGGCGATCATCGCGGCGGTCCAGCGGGCGATCTCCGCGGTGGTCATGCCGCGCAGCAGGATCGCCATCGCCAGCGCCGACATCTGCTCGTCGGCCACCACACCGCGGGTGTACGCGTCCACCACCCAGTCGATCTGCGCGTCGGACAGCGCCAGCCCGTCCCGCTTGGCGCGGATCACGTCCACGGCCGTGAAGTCGCCGCTCACCGGCTCACCCTTCCGTCTGCTGCCAGCGGGTGCCGATGCCCTCGGGCGGGACGCCCTCACCGGCCCAGGACAGGCCACCCTCGGCGTCCACCACGACCACCCGCGGCGTCCGCACTCGCCCCCAGTCGACCACCTCGGCGGCGGTGGGGAGGTTCGGGCATTCCTCGAGTACGCCCTTCTCCGCGTCGCGGGCGTCCGAGCTGCCGCCCGAGCGTTCCCAGTAGCCGGTCCACACCTGGGTGCCGCCGGACAGGTCCGGGTGCACGAACACGGTCCCGCGCCCGCGCCACTTGGCCAGCGCGGTCGGCACCTCGGGTACCGGTGAGGCGCCGGTGACCCTGTCGATGTCGGCCGGTCCGAACGCGTGCGGCAGCAGGTCCGCCATGGTCAGCGGGCGCGGCACGGCCTCCACCAGGCACTCCGCGCCGCCGTGCTCGTACAACAGCTGCCGGCACCGGCCACACGGCATCAACGGCGCTCCGTTGGCGTCCACGCACGAGACCGCCACCAACCGCCCGCCTCCGGTGGCGTGCAGCGAGGTGACCAACCCGCACTCGGCGCACAGGCCGACGCCGTACGAGGCGTTCTCCACATTGCAGCCCACCACGATGCGGCCGTCGTCCACCAGTCCCGCCACTCCGACCGGAAAATCCGAGTACGGCGCGTACGCGTGCCGCATCGCATCGATCGCCGCTTCCCGCAGCCTCGCCCAGTCGATCTCCATGCTCCCATCCTGCCCCACACTCGTCGATCTTGGAGTCGGGGTGCCCCACACAAGCCGCAAGCCGGACATAGAGCCAACCACGAGTCCAAGATCGCGGAAAGGGGGCGCGCGGTTATGCCTTGATGTCGGGCTGGCCGTCGGCGGCGGGGGCGCGCACCCGGCCGACCAGGCCGGCCACGGCGATGATCGTGGCGATGTACGGCAGCATGTTGAGGAACTGGCTCGGCACCGGGCTGCCCACCGCGCTCAGGTACGTCGCCAGCTTCTGGGCGAACCCGAAGAACAGCGCCGCGCCCAGGGCGCCGAACGGGGTCCACCGGCCGAAGATCAGCGCGGCTAGGGCGATGAAGCCGGCACCCGAGGTCATGTTCTTGTTGAAGCTGCCGGTGGCCACCAGCGTGAAGTAGGCACCGCCGGCGCCGGCGATCAGGCCGCCGAGCAGGACGTTCAGGTAGCGCAGACCGCGCACCCGGATGCCGACCGTGTCGGCGGCCGTGGGGTGTTCGCCGACCGCGCGGGTGCGCAGGCCCCAGCGGGTCCGGGACAGCCCCACGTGGACGGCGACCACGAGCACCAGCGCGAGCCAGACCAGCAGGTTGGTGTCGAACAGCACCGGGCCGATCACCGGGATGTCGGCGAGCCCGGGGATCCGCCAGGCGGGCATCTGCGGCGGCGTGTTGAAGCTCTGCGCGTCCGGCTGCATCAGCCGCTCGTAGAGGAAGCCGGTCACGCCGAGCGCGAGGAGGTTCAGCACGATGCCGACCACCACCTGGTCGACCAGGAACCGGATGGCCAGCACGGCGAGCATGGCGGCGATCAGGAACCCACCGAAGGCGGCGCTGATCAGGCCGGCCCAGACGCTGGTGGCCATGGTGCCGATCAGCGCGCCGAAGAACGCGCCCATCAGGAACTGGCCCTCGATGGCCACGTTGACCACACCGGAGCGTTCGCCCAGCACCCCGGCCAGCGCGCCGAGGATCAGCGGCAGGGCGAGTTCCAGGGTGCCGCTGGCGGTGTCCACCAGGGGCAGGAACTTGCCGGCCACCTGCCAGCACAGGAACGACAGCACGAAACCGACGATGCCGATGCCGAGCAGCGCGGTCTGCCACCGGCGCGCGACGCCGGCCAGCAGGGTCGCACCGGCCGCCACGGTGACGATGCCGAACAGGATCGCGCCGAACTGGCCGTTGATCGAGAACGCGGCACCCTCGGCGTCCTCACTGAGTGTGAACCGGGCGGTCTCCGATGTGGCCACCGCGCCGAATGCCACGGTGGCCACCAGGCCGACCAGCACCAGCGCGGCGCCCAGCCGGCGCTGCCGGTCCCAGAACCGGGTGGGTGCCGTGACCTCGGCCAGGTCTTCTGCGGTTGCGGTCGACACCCGGCTCACCAACCCTTCGCCATCGAGGCGCCGAGCCGCGCGGAGCGGGCATCGCGCAACTGGAAGATCGCTTTCACCAGGGCCGGCGCGGCGATGAAGATGACGATCAGTGCCTGCAGCACCGTCACCAGTTCCAACGAGATGCCGCTGAACGACTGCATCCGGTTGCCGCCGGCGCGCAGTGCGCCGAACAGCAGCGCGGCCAGCAGCGTGCCCCACGGCCGGTTGCGGCCGAGCAGCGCGACCAGCAGGCCGTCGAAGCCGATGTTGCCGGCCACCGCCGGGGTCAGCGTGTGCGCGGTGCCCAGCACCTGGGTGGCCCCGCCCAGCCCGGCCAGGCCGCCGGCCACCACCATGAGCAGGGTGTACGTCCGGCCGACACTGATTCCGGCGGTCTTCGCGGCGGCCGGGTTCGCGCCCACCGCGCGCAGTTCGAAGCCGAACGCGGACCGGTTCAGCAGCCAGGCCATCGCGGCGGTGACCAGCACCGCCAGCACGATGCCGAGGTTCACCCGCAGCGCGCCGCCGAACGAGGCCAGCTGCGCCGAGGAGTCCACGGTCTTGCTGATCGCGTCGGTACGGCCCGGGTCCTGGATGCCGTTCTGCAGGATCAGCCAGGTCAGGAACAGCCCGGCGGTGTAGTTGAGCATGATCGTGGTGATCACCTCGTGCGCGCCGGTGCGTGCCTTGAGGATGCCCGGGATGAAGCCCCAGAGCGCGCCGCCGAGCAGGCCGGCCAGCAGCGCCACCAGCAGGTGGATGCCGAGCGGCAGGTCCACGGCGAAACCGGCGACGGCGGCCGTGATGCAGCCGATGATCGCCTGGCCCTGACCGCCGATGTTGAACAGGCCGCCGCGGAACGCCAGCGCCACCGAGAGGCCGGTGAAGACCAGCGGCGCGGCGTACGTGAGCGTCTCGGAGATCGGGGTGAACGCCTCCCGGACCGTGGTCGCCTCGGGGTCGAAGATGGCGCCCTTGAACAGGTCGGCGTACGCGTTGCTGACCACCTCCCAGCTGGCGGTCAGCGCGTCAGTCGGCCGGGCGGTGAAGTAGGAGAAGGTGGCCAGCACCTCTGGATCGGACACGATGATCAGGACGGCGCCGATGACCAGGGCCAGGACGATCGAGAGGACCGTCACGGTGACCGTGTTCGCCGACCACAGGTTCCGCAGGAAGTGTGCGACGAACGAGTCGTCCGGCCTGGTCTCGGCCGGTTTCTCGGTGGTGGTGGAGGTGGTCACTGCTCGCTCTCTTCCCCAGCGGTGAC
>DASSAL010000314.1:0-6510 GCA_035685405.1 Actinoplanes sp.
TACGGCCCGGGCCGGTTCTCGTTCAACGTCAAGGGCGGGCGCTGCGAGAACTGCGCCGGCGACGGCACCATCAAGATCGAGATGAACTTCCTGCCGGACGTCTACGTCCCGTGCGAGGTGTGCAAGGGCGCTCGGTACAACCGGGAGACACTCGAGGTGCACTACAAAGGCAAGACCATCTCCGAGGTGCTGGAGATGCCGATCGAGGAGGCGGCCGAGTTCTTCCAGGCCATCCCGGCCATCCACCGGCACCTCCGGACGCTGGTCGACGTCGGCCTGGGATACGTGCGGCTGGGTCAGCCGGCGCCCACCCTGTCCGGTGGTGAGGCGCAGCGCGTGAAGCTCGCCTCCGAACTGCAGAAGCGGTCCACCGGCCGCACCGTGTACGTGCTCGACGAACCGACCACCGGCCTGCACTTCGAAGACATCCGCAAGCTGCTGATGGTGCTCAACGGCCTGGTCGACAAGGGCAACACGGTGATCGTCATCGAGCACAACCTGGACGTCATCAAGACCGCCGACTGGCTGATCGACATGGGCCCGGAGGGTGGCGGCAAGGGCGGGCTGCTGCTGGCCGCGGGCACACCGGAGGAGCTGGCCGAGGTGCCGGACAGCCACACCGGGCAGTTCCTGCGGCACGCGCTCGGCCTGACCGGGGAGCCGGCCGGGTCGGCCAAGGCGATCGCCCGCGCGGCGAAGGCGAACGGCGCCACCAACGGCCGCGGCGGCCGGTCCGACCGCGACGGTGCGGCGGCGGACGCCGGTCGGTCGGATGGCGGCGGTGCGGCGAACGGGAGCGGGCCGGTCAAGTCGCGGGCGACCCGCTCGCGGACCAAGGCAACAGTTTAAGTCTCAGGTAACTCACAGCTATGCTGCTCGTCCCCGCGGTGGGGAGCGCGGGAGCGAGCGGCTTTGCTGTGAGAACGCTGCAAATCGACCGGACAGACCGTGCTCAACCGGGATAAGGCGATCGGGGGTTGCCGATAATGTGCCGACCGGCGCATGAACCACTTCGGCCGGATGAACGTATTGAGTGTCAACGCCGCGTGATGTGCGCGCGCGGATCAGGGTACTGGAGGGTTCCGACAGATGACTGACGTGCAGCGTACCGAGGCCACCTGCCGGCACGGGAGCGCCGGGTCCGCCACCCGCCGCGCCGTCTTCGGTGGCGCGGGTGCCCTGGGTGCGGCGTGCCTGCTGGCGGCGTGCGGCACGGACCAGACCGGCAGCTCGGGCAACAACGAGCCCGGCTACACCAACAACCCGCTGCCGGCCGGCAGCAAGGGCACCGACGGCAGCTCGACCACGGGCAGCGGCAGCAACAGCGGCGGCGGTACGGTACTGGCCGCGGTCGCCGACGTGCCGGAGGGCGGCGGCGTGATCGCCGGCGACTACGTGATCACCCAGCCGGCCTCCGGTGAGTTCCACGCCTTCAGCAAGGTCTGCACCCACCAGGGCTGCGACGTCAGCAAGATCGACGGCGGCGTGATCATCTGCCCGTGTCACGGCAGTGAGTTCTCGATCAAGACCGGCGCCCCGCAGAACGGGCCGGCCCGCCAGGCGCTGCCGGAAACCAGGGTCACGGTGGACGGCGACAACATCGTCACCGCCTGACGGGCGGTTCCGGTCTGACGTCGCCCGGCGCCGTCCTGGAGACCGCGGAGGGGCAGTCGGCAGTCGGCGGCGGCTCGATTCCGTCGAACCGCTCAGCTCCGCCGGCGTCACCGGGACACGCCGGAGGGGTCGGCCTGCGCACCGTCGGCAACCCTCAGCCGGCGAACGCCTCGGCAATGCGCTGGTCGCCGGTATCCCCGCAGCCCGGCCGGGACTGCGCCGCTGCCACCGGCTCACCGACAGCGGCGCCGGGGCGCCGGCGGCCCAGGCGGAACCGGCGGGCGGCCGTGGCGGACCGGGGGTGAGCCGGTCGTCGGGCGGCCGTGGCGCACCGGGGGTGAGCCGGTCGTCGGGCGACGCCCGGTGGACCGGGTGGCGCAGCGGGCCGGAGGCCCGAAGCCGTGGCGGCGGCGACGGGCCTCCGGTCGGACAATCATGTCAGGATCCGGCCCGGCGCGGCGGCCCGGTCCGGCATGCGCGCCACCGGTTGTCGTCCCCGCCGGGTACGACTGGCGAGTTCCCTGTCAGACCCCGGCACTACTGTTGAACCGTGCCCGATCCGTCCTCGTACCGTCCCGCTCCCGGAACCGTTCCGGACGCACCCGGCGTCTACCGGTTCCGTGATCCGGCGGGCCGGGTCATCTACGTGGGCAAGGCGAAGAGCCTGCGCAACCGGCTGAACTCGTACTTCGCCGACACCTGGTCCCTGCACCCGCGCACCCAGCAGATGGTCACCACGGCCGGCGCGGTGGACTGGGTCACGGTGGGCAGCGAGGTCGAGGCGCTGCAGCTGGAGTTCAGCTGGATCAAGGAGTTCGACCCGCGGTTCAACGTCAAGTACCGGGACGACAAGTCGTACCCGTTCCTCGCCGTCACGCTGAACGAGGAGTACCCGCGGCTGCAGGTGATGCGCGGCGCCAAGCGCAAGGGGGTGCGCTACTTCGGGCCGTACTCGCACGCCTGGGCCATCCGGGAGACGCTCGACCTGCTGCTCCGGGTCTTCCCGGCGCGCACCTGCTCGGCCGGGGTGTTCAAGCGGGCCGGGCAGATCGGCCGCCCGTGCCTGCTCGGATACATCGGCAAGTGCTCGGCGCCGTGCGTCGGCTCGGTCAGCGCCGAGGAGCATCGGGCCATCGTGGACGACTTCTGCGACTTCATGGCCGGCAAGACCGACACCTTCGTCAAGCGCCTCGAGAAGGAGATGCTCGAGGCCTCCGAGCAGCTGGAGTTCGAGAAGGCCGCCCGGCTGCGCGACGACATCGCGGCGCTGCGCCGGGCGATGGAGAAGCAGACCGTGGTGTTCGGCGACGGCACGGATGCCGACGTGGTGGCCTTCGCCGAGGATCCGCTGGAGGCCGCGGTGCAGGTCTTCCACGTCCGCGACGGGCGGGTCCGCGGCCAGCGCGGCTGGGTGGTGGAGAAGGTCGAGGACCTGACCACCGGCGACCTGGTGCACCACTTCGCCAGCCAGATGTACGGCCCGGAGGAAGGCGAGGGCGACGTCCCGCGCGAGCTGCTGGTGCCCGCGCTGCCGGACGACTCGGCGGCGCTGGCCGAGTGGCTGTCCCAGAAACGGGGCAGCCGGGTGACCCTGCGGGTGCCGCAGCGCGGCGACAAGCGCGCCCTGATGGACACCGTGGTGCGCAACGCCGGCGAGGCGCTGGCCCGGCACAAGCTGCGCCGGGCCGGCGACCTGACCAGCCGCAGCAAGGCACTGGACGAGATCGCCGAGGCGCTCGGCATGGACACCGCGCCGCTGCGCATCGAGTGCTTCGACGTGTCCCAGATCCAGGGCACCGACGTGGTGGCCAGCATGGTGGTGTTCGAGGACGGGCTGCCCCGCAAGTCGGAGTACCGGCGGTTCGCCGTACGCGGCAACCCGGACGGCAGCGGCACCGACGACCTGGCCGCGATGAGCGAGGTGATGCGGCGGCGGTTCGCGCGATACCGGGCCGAGGCCGGGCCGGGCGAATCGGGCGAGGCACGGCTGGCGGAGCTCGGGCCGGCCGACGGCAGCCGCCGGCCCGATGCCGGGGACGGCTTTGATCTCGCCGACGCGTCCGGCGGTGACGGGCTTGACGTGGCCGACGCCTCCGGCGGTGACGGATCTGATGTGGTGGGCGTGTCGGCCGGTGACGGGTCTGATGTGGTGGGCGTGTCGGCCGGTGACGGCGTCGCCACCAGCGATCTGCCCGGCATCGATCCGTTGACCGGGCGGCCGCGCCGGTTCGCATACCCGCCGCAACTGGTCGTCGTGGACGGTGGGCAGCCGCAGGTCAACGCGGTCGCCGCCGTGCTGGCCGACCTGGGCATCACCGACGTGGCGCTGTGCGGGCTGGCGAAGCGGCTGGAGGAGGTGTGGCTGCCCGGTGAGGACTTCCCGGTCATCCTTCCGCGCACCTCGGAGGCGCTGTACCTGCTGCAACGGGTCCGGGACGAGGCGCATCGGTTCGCGATCACCTTCCACCGGCAGCGGCGGTCCAAGCGGATGACGGCGTCCGCGCTGGACAACATCCCGGGGCTGGGCGAGACGCGGCGCAAGGCGCTGCTGCGACACTTCGGGTCGCTGAAGCGGCTGAGCCAGGCCACGCCGGAGGAGGTCGCCGAGGTCCCCGGGATCGGCCGGCGGACCGCCGAAGCCGTCCTGGCCGCGCTCAACCCGGACCGGGAACCCGCGTCCGGGCCGGGCGAGACCGAACCGGACGATGCGGAGCCGGGATTCGTCCCGCCCGGGGGAGCCGGGCGTACGAAGGCCGGGGCGAACCGGGCCCGGGCCGGGCTGCCGGCGCCACCGCCGGTACGGACGCCTGGGGAGACGCGGAGCTGACAGCCGCTGCACCGGACGGACCGGTGTGGGTGAATGCGGGATGACCGGCCGGATGAATCGTGTTGTGGACAGCGGTAGCGAGGCCGTCCGGTGCGATGGTCGGCCTAGGATGCTGTTCGGTCCGCCCGCGGGGGAGCGGACGAGCCCGCGGTGACGGGATGCGACGCAGGAGGCGTGCGTGACGGAGTTCTCAGCGGACGAGCCGGGCACGGACCTGTCCCGGTCGGGACTGGCCGGCGGCGACGCGGCCGGTGGCCGGGCGCGCGGTGACGGGCTGAGCAGCGGCGTCCGCGGTGACGCGGCGTTTCAGGAAGCGGCCGTTGACCGTGGGCGCGGTGACCGGCTCAGCGGCGAGGCGTTCGACGAAGCGGTGGATGACGGCTATGCCGAGGAGTCCGGGCTCACCGCGGAGGAGACCGACCTGGTCGTGGTCACCGGCCTGTCCGGCGGCGGCCGCAGCACCGTGGCGCGTGCGCTGGAGAACGTCGGCTACTACGTGGTGGACAACCTGCCACAGGCGCTGATGCTGGACATGGCGCAGCTGGCGGTCAAGGCCGGCGACGCGGGCCGGCGTACCGCGATGGTGCTGGACGTGCGCAGCCGGGCCTTCTCCACCGACCTGGCCGGCGCCGTGCACGCCCTGCGCGACCGCGGGTTCTCGCCGCGCGTGGTGTTCGTGGACGCCGACGACGAGGTGCTGATCCGGCGCTTCGAGTCGGTCCGCCGCTCGCACCCGCTGCAGGGCGACGGCCGGCTGGCGGACGGCATCGCGGCGGAGCGCAAGCTGCTCGAGGAGGCCCGCGAGCAGGCCGACGTGATCATCGACACCAGCCATCTCAACGTCAACCAGCTGCGCCGCCGGGTGGAGGAGCTGTTCGGCGGCGAGGACGCGCGCAAGCTGCGGATCACGGTGCTGTCCTTCGGGTTCAAGTACGGTCTGCCGCCGGACGCCGACTACGTGATGGACGCGCGCTTCCTGCCGAACCCGTTCTGGGTGCCGGAGTTGCGCGACCACACCGGTCTGGACGAGTCGGTCAGCGGGTACGTGCTGGGCCAGGAGGGGGCCGGTGACTTCGTGGCGACGTACGCGTCGCTGATCGCCGCGACCGCGCCCGGCTTCGAGCGGGAGGGCAAGCGGTATCTGACGGTTGCGGTCGGCTGCACCGGTGGCAAGCATCGCAGCGTGGCCATCGCCGAGGAGCTCACCTCGCGGCTGCGCGACATCCGGCTGTCCGCTCATGCGTCGCACCGCGATCTGGGGCGGGAGTGACGGTGAGCGGGGCGGCGGAGCAGCCGCGCACGCAGACGGCGGGCACGCGGGCCGGCCCGCCGGGCGAGGCGTCGCGGGTACGGGGCCCGGAAATCAGCCAGCCGGGCGCTCCCGACGCGGGAGTGAGCGGTGCCGGTGGGGCCCGCGGTGGCGGCCGGCCGGACGCGGCGGTGCGGGGTCCGGGTGGGGCGCGCGGTGCTGACCGGCCGGACGCGGCGGTGCGGGGTCCCGGTGGCGCGGGCGGCCGGACCGAGGCGAGGAAGCCGAAGCTGCGCGTGGTCGCCTTCGGTGGCGGGCACGGGCTCAGCGCGTCGCTGCGCGCGCTCCGGCGGTGCCAGCGCGAGCTCGATCTTGACATCACCGCGGTGGTCACGGTGGGCGACGACGGCGGGTCCAGCGGGCGGCTGCGCAACGAACGCGACGCCCAGCTGCCGCCCGGCGACCTGCGCCAGGCGCTGGCCGCCCTGGCCGACGACGATCCCGGCAGCCAGCGCACCGCGGCCCTGCTGCAACACCGGTTCGCCACCGTGGGGGATCCCGACCCGCTGGCCGGGCACGCGGTCGGCAACCTGCTGCTGCTTGGCCTGATGGAGCTGCTCGGCGACCCGGTCGAGGCGCTCGACCACGCCGGGGCGATGGTGGGAGCGCACGGGCGGGTGCTGCCGATGTCGTGCTACAAGATCGGCATCGAGGCGGACGTGCGCGGCGGCGATCCGGCGCGGCCGGGGGACACCGTCACCGTCCGCGGTCAGCACCAGGTGGCCATCACCACCGGGCACGTGGAGGCGGTCCGGCTGGT
>DASSAL010000315.1:0-21163 GCA_035685405.1 Actinoplanes sp.
GCCGTGCCCCCGCCTGCCGTGCCCCCGCCTGCCGTGCCCCCGCCTGCCGTGCCCCCGCCTGCCGCACCCCCGCCTGCCGTCTCCGCGCCCGCCGCGGCCGGGCCGACGTCGGTTGCGGCGATCTTGGCCTCCAGCGCCGCCACGAACTGGCCGAGCAGCTTGCCGGACACCTCCTTGATCATCCCGCTGCCGAACTGGGCCAGCTTGCCGGAGATCTTCAGGTCGGTGTCCACCGTGACCACCGTGGCGTCGCCGTCCGGCCGCAGCTCGGCGGTGATCAGCGCGGCCGCGTTGCCGGCCGAGCGGGCGTCCCGGCCCTTGGCGTCGATCACCGCACGGTGCCCGGCATCGTCCTTCTCGACGAACCGCGCCGTGCCGGAGAACTCGGAGATCACCGGGCCCACCTTGACCTTGACCTTGCCCCGGTACACGTCGCCGTCCACGCCGGTGAGCTGGGCGCCGGGCAGGCACGGCGCGATGCCCTCCAGATCGGTGAGCACCGCCCAGGCCCGGTCGATCGGCGTGTGTACGGTGAACTCGTTATTGATCTTCACGATGCCTCCAGCAAGGTGGCGATGGCCGCCCGGTCGGCGGGCGTCTTGGCGATGGTGCCGAGCGTAGCCAGCCCGTGGCCGGTCATCAGGCCGGTCGCGCCGAGTGCGGCCAGCGCGCTCACCCAGTCGATCGCCTCGGCCATGCCGGGTGCCTTGTCCAGCTCCAGGGTCCGGGCCCGGCCGATGAACTCGGTCGCCGAGCGGATCAGCGGTTCGGCGGCGCCCGGCACGGTGCGGCGCAGGATCTCCGCGGCCCGGGCCGGCTCCGGGAAGTCGATCCAGTGGTAGAGGCAGCGGCGGCGCAACGCGTCGTGCAGTTCCCGGCTGCGGTTCGAGGTGAGCACCACGACCGGCGGGCGGGCCGCGGTGAACGTACCGAGCTCCGGTATGGTCACCGCGGACTCGCCGAGGAACTCGAACAGCAGCGCCTCGAACTCGTCGTCGGCCCGGTCGATCTCGTCGATCAGCAGCACCGGCGCGACCGGGCCGGCATGGCGCACCGCCCGCAGGATCGGCCGTTCCTGGAGGAACTCGCCGGTGAACAGGTCGGCGTCGGTGAGTCGTTCCCGGCGTGACTCGGCCAGCCGGATGGCGAGCAGCTGGCGCTGGTAGTTCCACTCGTACAGAGCCTCGGCGGCGGTCAGTCCCTCGTAACACTGCAGCCGCAGGAACGGCGCCGCGAGCGCGCCGGCCAGTGCCTTGGCGGCGGCCGTCTTGCCGACGCCCGGCTCGCCCTCCAGCAGCAGCGGCTTGCCCAGCCGCAGCGCCAGGAACAGCGCCATCGCCATCCCGTCGTCGACCAGATAGCCGACCGCGTCCAGCCGGTTGCGCACCTCGGCCGCGTCGCGCATCACGACCCGGTGTACCGGGCCAGGCACCCGGGTCCGCAGAAGTACTGGCCGCCGGCGTGCAGCGCGTCCGGGGTGATCAGCACGGTCATGCCGCAGATCGGGTCGACGGCGGTCCGCGGCGCGTCCGGCGCATCGGCTGGAGCCGGATCGGCGTGACCGGCGTGGCCGTCCTCGGCGTGCGCGGCCGCGGCGTGCGCGGCCGCGGTGGGTGCGGCTGCGGCGTGCGCGGCCGGGGCCAGGCCGTCCAGCCGGATCGCCCGCACCACCTCGGTCAGGATGGACAGGGCGATCTCCGGCGGCGTGCGGGCGCCGATCCAGACGCCGGCCGGGGTCTGGATCCGGGCCCGCTCGGCCTCGGTCAGGCCCATGCCGTCGAGCACCTGGGCACCCCGGCGCGGGCTGGCCACCAGCGCGATGTAACCGACGCCCGCGTCCAGCGCGGCGCGGATCCCGTCCGGCTCACCACGGCCCAGCCCGGCCAGCACGACCGCGGTGGCGCCCTCGTACGATCCGTCCCGCGTCACCTCGTAGCCGAGGAACCCGGCCAGCGTGGCCACCGCGTCGGCGATCGGTGTCCCGCCGGCCACGCGGACGACCGGGGCCGGGAGCACCGGCCGCAGGAAGATCTCGATGGCGCCGCCGGACAGGCACGGGTTGACCACCACCTGGGCGCCGGGCGCCTCCGGGAAGTCCGCCGCGCCGTCCGGCAGCACCCGCAACAGCAGCGAGGTGCCGTTGCGGAGAGTGTCCAGGGCCGCCACGCGCACCGACGACTCCGCGCACTGCCCGCCGACGAACCCCTCGATCGAGCCGTCCGAGAGGATCACCGCGGCGTCACCCGGCCGCGCCGACGTGGGCTCCTGCGCGCGCACCACGGTGGCGTGCACGAACGGCCGCCGCTGCTCGGCCAGCCGCTGGGCCCGGTCGGCGATGGTGCTCATGCCCTGCCCTCCGTCATACCGGTGGCCTCGCGTTGCCCTGCATCGCCTCCCACACCCGCGACGGGGTCAGCGGCATGTCGGCGTGGCTCACCCCGTACGGCTTCAGCGCGTCCACCACCGCGTTGACGATGGCCGGCGGCGAACCCACGGTGGCCGACTCGCCGACGCCCTTCGCGCCGATCGGGTGGTGCGGCGACGGGGTGACGGTGAACCCGGTCTCCCAGTCCGGCACCTCCAGCGACGTCGGCAGCAGATAGTCCATGAACGACGCGCCCAGGCAGTTCCCCTCGGGGTCGAACCCGATCATCTCCATCAGGGCCATGCCGACGCCGTCGGCCAGCCCGCCGTGCACCTGGCCCTCGATGATCATCGGGTTGATCCGGGTGCCGCAGTCGTCCACCGCGATGAACCGCCGCACCTTGACCACGGCGGTGCCCGGGTCGATGTCCACCACGCAGATGTACGCGCCGTGCGGGTACGTGAGGTTCGACGGGTTGTAGCAGATCTGCGCCTCCAGCCCGCCCTCCATGCCGTCCGGCAGGTCCCCGGCACCGTGCGCGCGCATCGCGATGTCCTGGATGGTCACCGACTTGCCCGGGTCGCCCTGGACCCGGAAGGAGCCCTTCTCCCACTCCAGGTCGGCCACCGACACCTCGAGCATGGCGGACGCGATGATCTTCGCCTTGTCCCGCACCTTGCGGGCCACCAGCGCGGCGGCGGCACCGGACACCGGCGTCGACCGGCTGCCGTACGTGCCCAGCCCGAACGGTGTGTTGTCGGTGTCGCCGTGCAGCACCTCGATGTCGGCCGGCGGGATGCCGATCTCCTCCGCGACGATCTGCGCGAACGTGGTCTCGTGTCCCTGGCCCTGGCTCTGCACCGACAGCCGGACCACGGCCTTGCCGGTGGGGTGCACCCGCAGTTCGCAGCCGTCGGCCATGCCGAGCCCGAGGATGTCCATGTTCTTGCGCGGGCCGGCGCCGACCGCCTCGGTGAAGAACGCCACGCCGATGCCCATCAACTCACCGCGCGCCCGCTTCTCCGCCTGCTCCCGGCGCAGGTCGGCGTATCCGGCCATGTCCATCGCGAGCTGCAGGGTCGGCTCGTAGTTGCCGGAGTCGTACACCCATCCGGTCTTGCTGGTGTACGGGAACTGCTCCGGCCTGAGCAGGTTCTTCCGGCGCAGCTCGGCCGGGTCCATCTCGAGCCGGTACGCCAGGCAGTCGACGATCCGCTCGACCAGGTACACCGCCTCGGTGATCCGGAACGAGCAGGCGTACGCCACCCCGCCGGGCGCCTTGTTGGTGTAGACCGCGGTCATCCGGCAGTACGCGGCCTCGATGTCGTAGCTGCCGGTGAACACGCCGAAGAAGCCGGCCGGGTACTTCACCGGCGCGGCCGTGGCGTTGAACGCGCCGTGGTCGGCCAGCACGTTGGTGCGGATCGCCAGGATCCTGCCGTCGGCGGTGGCGGCGATCTCGCCCCGCATGATGTAGTCGCGCGCGAAGCCGGTGCTGATCAGGTTCTCCGACCGGTCCTCCATCCACTTCACCGGTTTGCCGGTGACGATCGAGCCGACGATCGCGCACACGTACCCGGGATAGATGGGCACCTTGTTGCCGAACCCGCCGCCGATGTCCGGGGAGATCACCTGGATCTTGTGCTCGGGCAGCCCGGCCACGATCGCGTACAGGGTGCGGTGCGCGTGTGGGGCCTGGGTGGTCGACCAGAGCCGCAGCTTGCCCTCGACCGGGTCGAAGTCGGCCACCGCGCCGCAGGTCTCCATCGGCGCCGGGTGCACCCGGGGATACACGATGTCCTGGCTGACCACCACGTCCGCGGACGCGAACACCGCGTCGGTGGCCGCCGCGTCGCCGGTCTCCCAGTCGAAGCAGTGGTTGTTCGTCTTGCCGTCCAGGTCGTCGCGGATCACCGGGGCGTCCGGAGCCAGCGCGGTCCGGGCGTCGATCACCGGGTCGAGCACCTCGTAGTCGACCTCGATCAGCTCCAGCGCGTCCCGGGCGGTGTACCGGTCCTCGGCCACCACGAACGCCACTTCCTGGCCCTGGAACCGGACCTTGTCGGTGGCCAGCACCGCCTGCACGTCGCCGGACAGCGTCGGCATCCAGGCGAGGTTCTGCTCGGCCAGGGCGGCGCCGGTGACCACCGCCTTGACCCCCGGCGCGGCCTCGGCGGCGCTGGTGTCGACGCCGAGGATCCGGGCGTGCGCGAACGGCGAGCGCAGGATCGCCAGGTGCAGCATGCCGGGCAGCTGGACGTCGTCGACGTACCGGCCGCGGCCGCGCAGGAACCGCGGGTCCTCCTTGCGCAGCATCCGGCCGTACCCGACCGGCTTCTGCGCGTTGTCGTGGAAGGTGTCGGCCGGGCGTTCGTGCACGGTGGTCATGACGGGCTCCCCGCTCCTGCGATGGCGCCGGCCGCCTCGCTCTCGGCCGACTCGGCCAGCTTCGCGCGTTCACCGGCCTCGTGGACGGCCGCCCAGCGCACCGAGCGGACGATCGTGGCGTAGCCGGTGCACCGGCAGATCTGCCCGGAGATGGCCTCGCGGATCTCCTGCTCGGACGGATCGGGGTTGCGGTTCAGCAGGGCCCGGGCGGTCATCATCATGCCCGGTGTGCAGAATCCGCACTGCAACCCGTGACACTGCATGAAGCCTTCCTGTACGGGGTCGAGCTGCGCCCCGTTCGCCAGGCCCTCGACGGTGCGCACCTCGTGCCCTCCGGCCATCGCGGCGAGCACCGTGCACGACTTCACCGGCTCACCGTCCAGCCACACCACACACGTGCCGCAGTTGCTGGTGTCGCAGCCCCAGTGCGTGCCGGTGAGCCCGAGCACGTCCCGCAGGAAGTGCACCAGCAGCAGCCGGCCCTCCACCTCCCGGGTCACCTGGACATCGTTGACGGTCATCGTGACCTGCATGGTTACCCCCGGATCCGGTCGACGGACGTGCGCACGGTGCGCCGGGTCAGTTCACCGGCGAGGTGTCGTTTGTAGTCGGCGGTGCCGCGCTGGTCGGTGACCGGGTCGCAGTGCTCCGACGCCAGGGCCGCGGCCTCGGCGTACACCGCCTCGGAAGGTTCCCGCCCGCGCAGCGCCGCCGAGACGGCCGCGGCGACGGTGTTGTTCGAGCCGACCGCCGCCAGGGCCACCCGGGCGTCGGCGATGGTGCCGTCGTCGTCGAGCCAGACCGCCGCGCCGGCCGAGACGACCGCCCAGTCGCCGGCCCGCCGCTCCACCTTCGCGTATGCGCTGCTGCCGTTGCGCCGGACCGGGACGACGACCTCGAGCAGCATCTCGCCCTCGCCGACCGCGGTCTCGTACGGACCGCGATGGAACTCCGCCATGCGCTCCGTCCGGGTGCCGTCCGGGCCGCGGATGACGCACCTGGCGTCCAGCGCGGTGCAGACCGCGGACAGGTCCTCCGACGGGTCCGCCTGGCACAGCGAGCCACCGATCGTGCCCCGGTTGCGCACCACCGGGTCGGCGATCACCCGCTCGGCGTCGGCGAAGATCGGGAAGGCGGCGGTCAGCTCGGCGGACTCCAGCAGCTCGCGGTGCCGGGTCATGGCGCCGATCCGCGCCTCGGTGGCGCCCACGGTGATGTAGCCCAGCTCGCCGTGCAGATCGTTGATGTCGATCAGATAGTCGAAGTTCGCCAACCGTAGCTTCATCATCGGCAGCAGGCTGTGCCCGCCGGCCACCAAGCGGGCCGAGCTGCCGTGGCGTTCCAGCAACTGGATCGCGTGATCGACGCTGCTGGCGCGCTCGTACTCGAATGGTCCGGGCACCTGCATCGGCCCACACTCCTATGTGGCGGGAAGATCGACAGCAGTATGTGTCGCGGCCCGTACCCAATGTCAACAGCGACCTAAGGTCTTGCTTAATCAGGCATGTCTTCCATTTGTCCTGGCCGGTCACCCGCTGCCTGGGGTGTGCGAGCCCGCGTTTCATTCCGTCCAGGCGCTGGTGGCCGCCACCCGCTCGATCCACACCGGCGGGCTGCCCGGACGGTCGCGCAGCTGCCGGCACCGGGCCAGCGCCGCCGCCTTGCGGGCCGCAAAGGGCGGGCGGTGCCCGTACCCCTCGAACAGCGCATCCAGCGCGTCCACCTGGTCCGGGTGATGGGTCCGGACGATCCACTCCGCCCAGGCCAGGTCCTCGATCGGGTCGCCGTCGTGCGCCCACTCCCAGTCGACGATCCCGGTCACCTCGCAGGTGCCCGGATCGAACAGCATGTTCTGCGGCCCGTAGTCACCGTGGACCAGCGGCAGCGACGGCAGCAGCAACCCGCACGAGCGCAGTACCGCGGGCGCGTGTCCGCGGGTGATCAGATCCTGCCCCGGCACGCCGGGGAGCGCCGCAGTGGTCAGCGTGTCGCCCCGGACGTCCAGCACCCGCGGCACCGGGAGCCGGCCGGCCAATGCCGTCAGGGCCCGTACCTCGGTGTCCCGGCGGTGGTGCCGGTCCGGGCCGACGTAGCGCTTGACGACCACCAGACCGTCGCCGGCGACGGTGTTGGTGTAGCCGTGCGGCATCCGGCGCATCAGGTCCTGACCTGGGTCCAGTCGAGCAGGCCGGCGCCCAGATCGCCGACCGTGGCCAGCAGGCCCAGCCGGGCCGCCCGGACCGCCGGGTCCTCGGCCATCACGAAGACCTCGTCGAAGAAGCGCTGCACCGGCTGCACCAGCGCCCGGGCCGCGGGGACGAAACCGGTCAGGTCGCCGGCCGGCCGGACCCTGGCCAGCGCCTCGTGCAGGGCCAGCTCGGCGGGCTCGGTGAGGGTCGCCGGGTCATATCCGGCGTCGGTGCCGGCCGGCACGATCCGCCGCACCCGGCCCAGCATCTCGGCCACCGCGGCGAACGCCGGGTCGCCGGCCAGCATGTCCAGCTGGGCCAGCACGGTGTCCGCCACCGACGGCCGGTCGGCGTGCACCAGCACCGCGCGCACCCGGTCCACCGGATGGCCCTCTTCGGTCAGCACCTGCTCCAGCCGCCGGGCCAGGAACTCGGCCGCGTCGGCCACCACCCGTTCCGGCACCGGCACCGGTTGCCGCTGCGCGGCCCGCCGCAGGCCGTCGCGCAGGCTGAGCCCGGACAGCGCCGGCTGGCTGCGGTGCACGGCGAGCAGACCCAGCGCCGCCCGGCGTACGGCGAACGGGTCGCTGCTGCCGGTGGGCAGGCCGACGGTGGCCGCCAGGCCGGCCACCAGGTCCAGCCGGTCGGCCAGGGAGAGCAGCGCGCCGGGCAGCGTCCGCGGCAGGTCGTCACCGGCCGCCCGGGGCAGCTCGGTCTCGTACACCGCCTGCGCGACCTCCGCCGCCTCGCCGGCGTGCCGGGCGTAGTCGCGGGCCAGCACGCCGGCCAGGCTGGTCATCTCGGTGACCAGGTGTGCGCCGAGGTCGAATTTGACCAGCTCGGCGGCCCGGGTCAGGGTGGGCGACCCGGCCGGCGCGAGGTCCCGGGCCAGGGCGCCGATCCGGTCCGCCCGGTCGGCCATCGAGCCCAGCCGGTCGGTGAACGTCAGCCGGGCCAGCCGCTCGCGCATCACCGGCAGCGGCGTCTCGCGGTCGGCGCGGTAGAAGAAGGCCGCGTCCTCGTACCGGGCGCGCAGGACCGCCTCGGTGCCGGCCCGGACCGCCGGGACGTCGACCACGCCGTTGGCCACCGCGACGAACATCGGCAGCAGCGCACCGCCGGCGTCCCGGACCGGCAGGTACCGCTGGTGTTTGCGCATCACCGTGGTGAGCACCGGGTCCGGCAGCTCGAGATACCTCTCGTCGAACGTGCCGAGCAGCGGGTTCGGCGCCTCGACCAGGTGGGTGACCTCCTCGATCAGGGCCGGCTCGTCCACCCGGCCGTCCGGGTACACCAGATCCTGCGCGCCGGTGACGATCAGGTCGTACCGGTCCTCCGGGTCGGCGACGATCCCGTTGACCGACACGGTCTCCATGAAGGTCTCCGCGGAGGCGACGCTTACCACCGGCTGCCCGGCGTCCCGCAGCACGCGCGTCTCCCGGCCGGCCTGCAGCGCGCCGGACGTGACCGGCACCACCCGGTCGCCCCAGAGCGCCACCAGCCACCGGATCGGGCGGGTGAACGACAACCGGGGGTCGTTCCAGCGCATGTTCCGGGCCGACCGCAGCCCGGTGACCACCTTGGACAGCGCCGGTGCCAGCGCCTGCACCGCCGGCCCGCCGCGGACGTGGCGGCGGACCACCAGGTGGTCCACGCCGTTGATCTCGGCGGTCTCCAGCGCAGCCACCGCGACACCCTGCGACCGCGCGAAGCCGGCCCGGGCCGGTTCCGGTGCGGTGGCCCGCGGTCCCCGGACCGTGTGGGTGTGGTCGTCCTCGCGCGCCGCCACGCCGCCGACCACCGCGATCAGCCGGCGTGGCGTCACGTGCACGCGCACCTCGCCGTGGGCCAGCCGGGTCTGCGCGAGCTGCTCGGCCAGGTCGCGCCGCACCTGCTCGCGGGCTGTCCGGGCCTCGGCCGGCGGCATCTCCTCGGTGCCGATCTCCAGGACCAGTGTGCGCGGCCGGTCACCCGGGTCCACGGCGGCGGCCACCGGCTCGGCCCACTCCGGCCGCGGCCGGACCACCCCGAGCGGATGCCCGAGGCGCTCGCGCCGGGCCATCCAGAGCCGGGCCACGTCGCCGGCCAGGCGGCGCATCCGGGCGAACTCGGCGGCCCGGTCCGCGGTCGACACCGCGCCGCGGGCGTCCAGCACGTTGAAGGCGTGCGAGCACTTCAGGACGTACGAGTGGGCCGGCACCGGCAGGCCGGCGTCGACCATGCGCTGCGCCTCGGCCGCGTACAGCTCGAGCAACTGCCGGGTGGCCGCGATGTCGGCGTCGTCCAGGTAGTACCGCGACATCTCGTACTCGGCCTGGCCGAACACCTCGCCGTAACTGATCCCCTGGCCGTACTCGATGTCCTTGACGTGCGTCACGCCCTGCAACGCCATCAGGATCCGCTCGATGCCGTACGTGATCTCCACCGACACCGGATCCAGGTTCACCCCGCCGGCCTGCTGGAAGTAGGTGAACTGGGTGATCTCCAGCCCGTCCAGCCAGACCTCCCAGCCCAGCCCCCACGCGCCCAGCGCCGGCGAGGCCCAGTTGTCCTCGACGAACCGGACGTCGTGCGCCGCCACGTCGATGCCCAGCGCGGCCAGGCTGCCCAGATACAGCTCCTGCGGATCACCCGGTTCCGGCTTGAGGATCACCTGGACCTGGGTGTGCGTCTGGACCCGGTTCGGGTTCTCGCCGTACCGCGAGTCGTCCGGGCGGACCGAGGGCTCGACGTACACCACCCGCCACGGCTCCGGCCCGAGCACCCGCAGGAACGTGGCCGGGTTCAGCGTCCCGGCGCCGACCTCGGTGTTCATCGGCTGCACGGTCAGGCAGCCCCGGTCGGTCCAGTAGCCGATCAGCCGGGCCAGGGCCTCCTGCATGGTGAGCATGGGCGCACAGTCTATGAGGCGCGCTCCGGCCGGCCGGTCGAGTTTCCGCCGATCGGTTACCGTGTGGTCCGGCCACGCAGGGAAGGGAACAGTGCGATGAAGGTGTGCGTCGTCGGTACCGGGTACGTGGGCCTCACCACCGGGGTCAGCCTGGCGTTCCTGGGACACGAGGTGACCTGCGTCGACCTGGACGAGACCAAGGTCGAGATGCTGCGCGGCGGCCGGTCGCCGATCTACGAGCCGCACATGGCGGCGCTGCTCGCCGAGGCGGCCGAGCGGATGACCTTCACCACCGACTACGCCGACGCGGTGCCCGGCGCCGACGTGGTGTTCATCGCGGTGCAGACCCCGTCGCTGCCGGACGGCAATCCGGATCTGCGCTACCTGCGCGCCGCGGCGGAGAGCGTGGGCCGGCACGTGGCCGGCGGCTTCACCGTGGTGGTGAACAAGTCCACGGTGCCGATCGGCAGCAGCAACTGGGTCGACTCGATCCTGCGGGAGGCGTTCGAGGCGGCGCACGGCCGGCGCGCCGACGGCGAGTTCTCGGTCGCCTCCAACCCGGAGTTCCTGCGCGAGGGCGTGGCCATCGCCGACTCGCTGTACCCCGACCGGATCGTCGTCGGCTCGGACAATCCGCGCAGCCTGGACGTGCTGAACCGGCTCTACCGCGCGGTGCTGAACCAGACCTTCACCCCGCCCACGTTCCTGCCCCGGCCGGGCGAGCTGGGCGCGGTGCCGATGGTCTCCACCGACCTGGCCTCCGCGGAGCTGATCAAGTACGCGGCCAACGCGTTCCTGGCCATCAAGATCAGCTTCATCAACGAGGTGGGCCGGCTGGCCGGCAAGGTCGGCGCGGACATCAGCCAGGTGGCCCGCGGCATCGGCCTGGACGCCCGGATCGGCCCGCGGTTCCTGGAACCGGGCGTCGGCTGGGGCGGCTCCTGCTTCGGCAAGGACACCGCCGCGCTGATCACCACGGCCGGGGAGTACCACCACGACATGCCGATCGTGCGGGCCGCCCGCGAGGTGAACCGGCAGCAGCGCGAAGTGGTGGTGGACCGGCTGCTGGACGAGCTGCGCATCCTCAAGGGACGCAAGATCGGCATCCTGGGCCTGGCGTTCAAAGAGGAGACCGACGACCTGCGCGACTCGCCGGCCATCGACATCGCCCGCCAGCTGGACACCCGCGGCGCCCGGGTGAGCCTGCACGACCCGGTGGCCGCCGACCGGTTCCGCCGCGAGCAGCCGGACCTGGCCGGCCGGCTGGCCGAGACCCTGGACGAGGTGTTCGACGACAGTGACGCCGTGGTGCTGGTGACCAAGTGGCCGCAGTACCTCGACCTGGACTGGGGCAAGTTCGTCGGGCTGATGCGGACGCCGGTGCTGCTGGACGGCCGGCACTGCCTGGAGCGCAGCCGGGTGGAGAAGCTCGGCTACCGGTATCTGACGACAACGGACTGACCGGTTGCGACCGTTTCCCGGATTACGTCCGGTTGATGTGCTTTTCTGGCCGCATGCGCAAACTGATCTGGGCCGGATGCGGCGTGCTGCTGGTGCTGCTGCCGGCCCTGGGCGCGACGCCGGCAGCCGCCGCGCCGGCGGATGACGCCGGCACCGTCGCCGGTGTGCTGACCGCCCAGCAGCGGCTCGGCCCGGTACCGGTGCGCCGCCCGGTGACGCCGGCGGCGACCGACTCGTTCGCCATCGGCGCGGCCCTGGACACGGTCGCCGTCGGCACCGGGCACACCTGCGTCAGCGTGTTGTATTCGTACGTCTGGTGCTGGGGCGAGGGCGGCGACGGCCAGCTCGGTGACGGGACCACGACGGACGCCGCCGAACCGGTGCTGGTGTCCGGGCACCTGCGCGACAAGCTGGTGCTGGGCCTCGCCGCCGGCCGGGCGCACACCTGCGCGCTGGCGCTGGAGGACGAGGGGTTCGGCACGTACTGCTGGGGCGCCAACGACGACGGGCAGCTCGGCGACGGCAGCACCGACGACCAGACCCGGCCGGAGGAGGTGGCCACCGACGTCATCGGGCTCAGCACCGGCGCGGACCACACCTGCGTGGTGGGCGTGGACCTGATGGTGTCCTGCTGGGGCCGCAACGACCAGGGCCAGCTCGGCGTGGACACCGCCGGTGCCAGCTCGCCGTCGCCGCAGGAGGTGGCCGGGCTCGCCGATGTGGTCGACGTGGCGGCCGGCACCGACAGCACGTGCGCGGCGGACGCCGACGGCCGGGCGTACTGCTGGGGTGGACTGACCGGTTCGGACGTCCCCGCGGCGCTGCCCGGCGCCGACTACAGCCAGGTCACCGTCGGGCGGGCGCACGCCTGCGGGCTGGTCGGGTCGGCGCTGACCGGCGGCCAGGTGCACTGCTGGGGCGCGGACGACCGCGGCCAGCTCGGCACCGGCTCGGGCACGGTGGACTCGGCCGTCCCGGTCCCGGTGGCCGGCCACCGGGCGTACGTGTCGGTCAGCGCGGCCGGTGACTCCACCTGCGCGGTCACCGCCACCGGCCAGGGGTACTGCTGGGGCGCCAACGACGACGGCCAGCTCGGCACCGGCGACACCGAGCAGCACCTGACCCCGGTCGCGGTGGATCAGAGCCGGGTGACGAACTCCCAGGTGGTCCGCGAGTTGTACGGCGCCCGCGAGTCGATGATCGTGAATCTCACAGCCGGCCCGGACCGGTCCTGCGCGGTCAGCGTCGAGCAGGCCACCTACTGCACCCGCGGCCGGCTGCTCACCAAGGTGCCGCTGGGTCCCGGCCCGCCCCGCGACGTCCGGGCGACCCCGCGTGACGCGTCGCTGGCGGTGACCTGGTCGCCGCCCGCCCGGACCGGTGCCGCGCCGCTGCTCGGGTACGCCGCCGTCGCCGCCTCGGCCGGCCTGCGGGACGGTATGTCCTGCGAAACGCGGAAGCCCGGTTGCACCGTGCCGGATCTGACCAACAACCGGCGGTACGCGGTGTTCGTGGTCGCGCTCAGCACCGGCGGGATGGCCTACAGCGCGATCACCTACGCCGCGCCGGCCGGCGGCGGTGCCGGTGGCAGCCTGCCGATCACCGGTCCGCAGGGCCCGGTCACCACCGCCCTGGCGCTGCTCGGCACCGGCGCGGCTCTGCTCCTGGTGACGCGTGATCGCCGCCGGGTCCGTTAGGTTGAGGCATGGCTGATGTCGCGCTGCGGCCGGTGGCCGATGCCGACCTGGACGCGATCTTCGACATGATGCGGGATCCGGAGGCCGTCCGGATGGCCGCGTTCACCGCCGAGGACCCGTCCGACCGGGCCGCGTTCGACGCGCACATGCACCGGTTGCGGACCTCGCCGGACATCTTCCTGCGGGCGGTCACCGTCGACGGCGACCTGGCCGGCACCATCGGATCGTTCGTGGCCTTCGGCCACACCGAGGTGACGTACTGGCTACGCCGCCCGCTCTGGGGCCGCGGCATCGGCAGCCGGGCGCTGGCGCTGCTCCTCGTGCAGGTTCCGGACCGGCCGATGTACGCCCGGGCCGCCGCGGACAACGCCGGGTCGCTGCGGGTACTGGACAAGGCCGGGTTCCGGGTGGTCGGCGAGGAAACCGCGTACGCCACCGCCCGTGGCCGGGAGATCACCGAGAAGGTCCTCCGGCTCGGATGACCATCGTTGTCGTGCCTTACCACCAGGACCAGCCCCTGCCGGACGGCCTGATCCCGCTGCCCCGCACCGGCGAGTTCCTGGTCCTGCAGCCGCATCTGCCGGCCGGCGGCGACGTCTGGGACCGGATGGCCGCGCTGCACGACGCGGCCGCCGAGCAGATCGCCGCGGCGGTCCGCACCGGCGAGCCGACCACCGTGCTGTCCGGCGACTGCCTGGTCGCGATGGCGGTGCTGGCCGGCGCCCAGCGGGCCGGCGCCCATCCGGGTGTGGTCTGGTTCGACGCGCACGGTGACGTGCACACCCTGGACACCAGCACGTCGGGGTACCTGGGCGGACTGGCTCTGCGGCTGGTGCTGGGCGCACACCCGGACCGGCTGGCCACGCCGCTACGGGCCCACCCGGTTTCGGAGGAGCGGGTGGTCCTGGTGGACGCCCGCGACCTGGACCCGCCGGAGGCCGAGTTCCTGGCCAGCTTGCGGATACGCCGGTCCCCGGTCGCCGGCCTCGACGAGGCGGGGCTGCCCGACGGACCACTGCTCCTGCACGTCGACCTGGACGTGATCGATCCGGACGAGCTGCCGGGGCTGCTGTTCCCGGCGCCCGGCGGCCCGTCGGCGGGTCAGGTGGTCGACGCCGTGCACCGGGTGCTCGCCACCGGCCGGGTGACCGTGCTGGACATCGCCTGCCCGTGGCACCCGGCCGCCGGCGAACCCGCGCAGCAGGCCCGGATCGACCTGCTGCGCGCGTTGACCGGTGGTCAGGCCGCGGTGAAGAACCGGTAGACGGCCGTGTAGCGGACCGCCCGGGTCTGGCCGGCGGTGCACGCGCCGGCCGGGGCGACGCCGCCCACGGTGTCCAGCCGCTGGATGAACGTGACACCGCCGAAGGTGCCGGCGCCGCGGACCAGCGTGGCCCTGATCAGCAGCTGCGGGATGCTGTTCGGAGTGTCCGACGGCGCGTTCGCCACGGCCGCGCCCTCGACCAGCGACCCGTCGGTCGCGGACTGCCAGCTCGGGCCGCGGAAATGGATCGCGGTGTCCCGCCGGACCGGGTTCAGCGTGATGCCGGTGAGCGTCGCGGCCGGCTCCAGCAGCGTCCACGCGCCGTTGGGGCAGCCGTAGTTCTGCACGCCGGCGGCCCTGAACACCGAGTCCAGCCGGTTGTCCGCCGACGGCACCAGCAGCGCCGGGACGTCGAGCCGCCGGCCGACGAACCCGTCGGCCTGCCCGGCCGCGGCGTCGGCGGGCGCCGGTGCCGGTGGCGCCGCGGTCGAGCCGGCGAACGAGTTCCCGGCGGTCAGCCCGACGATCGCCAGCGCCACCGCGCCGGCCGCGGCCAGGATCCCGCTTGTACGCTTCCTCAAGATCTTTCCTCCACAGTGGGCGGTGTGAGCGCAACCACCTTAGGGGCAGCCGGCCCGGCGGTCCCTTAACTGCGCAATAAGTTTCCGGCAGCGGCAATCGTGCGACCCGCCGGCCAACTGGTGACCATGGCCGGGCGGTCCGGTCAGCCGGCCCGGACCGGCGGCGGGCGACCGGCCTCGCGCATCGCGATGGCGGCCTGGACGAGGGCGGCGTGGGTCAAGGTCTGCGGGTAGTTGCCGAGGTGGGCACCGGTCGCCGGATCCATCTCCTCGGCGAACAGGCCGAGCGGGCCGGCGTGCTCCAGCAGTGTCCGGAACAGCTCGATCGCCTCCGGGCACCGTCCGGTGCGGGCGAGCGCCTGCACCAGCCAGAACGAGCAGGGCAGGAACGCGCCCTCGGTGCCGGGCAGCCCGTCGCGCCCCGGCGGGTAGCGGTACAGCAGCGGGCCGCCGGCGGACAGTTCGTCGCGGATGGCGTCGATCGTGCCGCGCACCCGCGGGGACGCCGGGTCGTCGATGCCGACCAGCGGCAGCACCAGCAGCGCCGCGTCCAGCTCGGTGGATCCGTAGCTGCGCAGGTAGGTGTTCCGGGCCGGGTCGAACCCACGGGTTCGGACCTCGGCGGCGAGGGCGTCGCGGGCGTGTGCCCACCGCCGGCGTTGCCGAGTGCCGAGCCGGTGGGTGTCGGCGATACGCAGGGCCCGGTCCAGGGCGAGCCAGCCCATCAGTTTGGAGTGCACGTGATGGACGGCGTCGCCGCGGATCTCCCAGATGCCGGCGTCGGGCTCCGGCCAGCGGCGGGCCACCAGGTCGGTGACTCCGCGCACCGCCCGCCAGGTCTCGGCGTACAGCCGGTGCCCGGCCTGGACGAGCACCCAGGCGGCGTCGACCACCCAGCCGTAGCCGTCGAGCTGGTGCTGGTCGGCGGCGCCGTTGCCGATTCGCACCGGCACGCTGCCGGCGTACCCGGCCCAGCCGGGCAGCTCCCGCTCGCGGGGGACGTGCCGGCCGTGCAGGGTGAGCAAGGCCGGCAGGCGGGGCCGCTGCAGCCGGCTGGCATGCAGCAGCCAGGCGAGGAAGCGGCGGGCCTCGTCGAGTTTGCCGGCGCCGAGGAAGGCGGCGACACCGATGCTGGCGTCGCGGGGCCAGACGTAGCGGTAGTCCCAGTTCCGTACGCCGCCGGGATCCTCGGGCAGCGAGGTGGTGGGTGCGGCGACCGGCGCCCCGGACGGCGAATAGGTCAACAACCGCAGGGTCAGCAGGCTGCGTACGACGGCCTCGCGGAACGGCAGGGCCGGGTCGATCCCGGCGGTCCAGGCCCGCCAGCGGGTCTCGTCGCGGACCACGAGGTCCCAGGCCGCCGCCGGCTCCACGTGGACCAGCGGTTCGCGATGAGCCACGGACAGCACCAGGGTGAGCGGACGGCCCGGCACGATGGTGACCGCCGTGGCCACGCCCGGCTCGACGGTGAGCTCGGGTGCACAGGTCAGGGAGACCGCGAGTGATCCCCACGCGCAGACGACCGTCGTACCGTCGTGGCGGACCCGGGGCGAGCGGTGCCGGGCGCCCAGGCGCGGATCGAACCCGACGACGGCGTCGACCGGTTCGGTGTCGGCGGACAGACGCCGCACCAGCAGCGTCGTGGGCAGCAGCTGTCCGCCGACCTCGGCCACCATCACATCGGTGAGGGTGAGCCGGCCCCCGTTGACCGCCCAGGTGGTCTCCAGCGTGGCGGTGTGCCGCCGGTAGCGGCGCTCGACGATGGTGGCCGGACCGGCCGGACCGGCCCGGAACGTGCCCGCGGGCGGGCCGCCGACGAGCCGCCCGAACAGTGGCTCGCCGTCGAACCGCGGCACGCACAGCCAGTCGATCGCGCCGTCGTCGGAGACCAGCGCCGCGGTGCGGGTGTCGCCCAGCATCCCGTAGCGGTCGATCGGCGCCGCGGCCGCGCGGCGCGCATCGACGAAGCCCTCCGTCGCCGAGGGGCGGCGCACGTCAGCGGGCCTGCAGGAGGACGCCGAGGACGACGCCGTAGACCAGATGGGCGACGACCGCGACGGCGGGGGACTGGACACCGTAGTTGAGCGCGAGCAGGCCGGGCGGCTCGAGCACGGCCGTGCCGGCCGGTCCGGCCCGGGGCGAGGCCATCCGCGGATGAACGCCGGGCAGCAGGGGCAGCAGCACGGTGAGGGCGACCGCGACGTGGACCAGGCCGAGCGCACCGCCGAGCCACCAGGTGGTGCGGTGCAGCAGCGCGAAGGTGGCGGCATAACCGATGGCGAAGACCTGACCGGCGGCGAGGTGCAGGAAGAACCCGGCGACCCGGGCCCGGTCCGGGTCGGCGGTGACCAGCGTGCCCAGCACCAGGGGGAGGTCGAGGCGGGTCAGCCCGGCCATCTGGGCGGCGATCAGCACCGCGGTCAGCACCGCGGTGGCCACCAGCCCGAACAATGCCCATCCGGCCCAGTCCATCTCAGCGGTGGCTGAGCTGGTCGGCCTTGGTGGCCAGCGCGGCGAGCAGCTGGTGGGAGGAGCGGTGGAACCCGGCGACGCCGTGGTCCTCGAGGGTCCGGCCGACGTCGTCCATGTCCACGCCCACCGCGGCGAGCCGCCGCATCACCTCGGCGGCCTCGGCCACCCGGGTGTCGATGGTGCGGGCCAGCGTGCCGTGGTCGGTGAACGCCGCGATGGTGGCCTCGGGCAGGGTGGTCACCGTGTCCGGCCCGATCAGCCCGTCGACGTAGCGGGTGTCGGGGTAGGCCGGGTTCTTGGTGGAGGTGGACGCCCACAGCGGCCGTTGCGGGTGCGCCCCGAGCGCGGCCAGGCGTTGCCACCGCCGGCCGGCGAACCGCTCCCGGAACCGCTGGTAGGCGAGCTTGGCCTGGGCGATCGCCGCCTGGCCGCGCAGCGCCAGCGCCGCCGGGGTGCCGGCCCTCTCCAGGCGACGGTCGACCTCGGTGTCGACCCGGCCGACGAAGAACGAGGCGACGCTGTGCACGCTCGACGGGTCACCGCCGCGCTCGACGAAGGCTTCCAGCCCGGACAGGTACGCCTCGATGACCTGCTCGTAGCGGGTGAGGGAGAAGATCAGCGTGATGTTGATGCTGCGCCCCTCGGCGATCATGGCCTGGATCGCGGGGATGCCCTCGGCGGTCGCCGGGATCTTGACGAACAGGTTGGGTGCGGCGATCCGGTCGTGCAGCGCCCGGGCGGCCGCCAGCGTGCCCGGGGTGTCGCCGGCCAGGGCGGCATCCACCTCGACGGACACGAACCCGTCCGTCCCGCCGGCGTCGAACACCGGGCGCAGCACGGCCAGCGCGGCGGTGATGTCGTCGACGACCAGCTGCCAGTACGCGTCCTCGACCGGCCGGCCGGCGGCGGTCAGCGCCGCGAACTGCTCGTCGTAGTCGGCCGAGCCGGCGATCGCCGCCGCGAAGATGGTCGGGTTGGCGGTCACGCCGCGGATCCCGTCGGCGACCATGCGCGCCAGGGTCCCGTCGCGCAGGTGACCCCGGGTGAGGTTGTCCAGCCACGGGCTCTGCCCGAACCCGGTGTAGAGACGTTCCAGCCTGGTCATCGGTCTGCACCCCGGTCCGCTACCGGCGGGGTCCGGCCAGCCGCCACAGCGCCAGCGCACCGACGAGCAGGCCGAAGTCGCGCAGCGCCACGTCGTAGTAGTCGCCCAGGATCAGCAGGTTGACGATGATGCCGGCGAGCCAGGCGGCGACCACGGCGGCGCCGTACCTCGGCCGGATCGCCACCAGGATCCCGGCGATGATCTCGATCACGCCGACGGCGTACATCGCCTGTTGGGCGGTGCCCGGGACGAGCCGGTCGACGAACGGTGCGAGGTATCCCGGCCAGTCGGTGAGCAGGTTGACGAACTTGTCCAGGCCGAACGCGATCGGGGCCACCGTGAAGACGGTGCGTAGTAATAGGAACGCCTGCTGAGCCGGATCACCGGCCCGGCCGGTGAGCCGGGCGGCCGTCGGCGAACTCGGTGCGGGGGTGCTCATGGCGTACTCCCATCTCTAAAAACACGGCTTATGTACGTTAGAACGTAGGCCGCGAAGTTTCTAAAGTCAAGAAGTGTGTCTCTTACACTGGGATCATGGCCCCTTCCGCGCTTCCGGACCGCGTCGCCGCACTGGCCGCGCTCGACGATCCGGTCCGCCGAGCCGTGTTCGACCTGGTCGCCCGCGCGCGAACCGCGGTCGGCCGGGACGCCGCCGCAGCGGCCCTCGGCGTCAGCCGCCGGGTCGCCGCCGCCCACCTCGACCGGCTGGCCGAGCAGGGGCTGCTCGTCGTCGAGTACCGCCGGCCGCCGGGGCGTAGCGGTCCCGGCGCCGGCCGCCCCGCGAAGCTCTACCGGCGGGCCGATGAGGAGGTGGTGGTGTCGGTGCCGGAACGGCACTACGACGTGGTCGGCGGGCTGCTCGCCGGGGCGGTGACCGAGTCGATCGACACCGGCGCCCCCGTGCAGGAGGTGCTGCACCGCCGGGCCTACGACGCCGGAACAGCCATCGGCGCCGCGGCGGACGACCTGCCCGACGCGCTGGCCCGCGCCGGGTACGAGCCGCGGCAGCGGGAACGCGGCGACGGCCCGCTCGTGCTGGCCAACTGCCCGTTCCACCGGATCGCCCAGCAGTTCACGGCGCTCGTCTGCGGGGTCAACCTGCAGTTTTTGCGCGGTGTCGCCGACGGCGCCGGCGACACCGCCTACCGGGTGGAACTCGACCCGGGCCCGGGCCGCTGCTGCGTCCGGCTGTGGCCGGCCGCACGGTGACCCCGCAACGGCGCCCTCATCGATCCGCGTCGACCGCGGGCACCACCAGGACCGGGCACGGGGCATGTTCGATCAAGGTTCGCGAGGTCGAGCCCATCATCAGCCCCCGGAATCCGCCGCGGCCCCGCGCGCCGACGACCAGCAGGCCGGCCGACGTGTGACGAGCGAAGCTGATCAACGCCGACGCGGCTGAATCGCCCGGCACGACCTCGGTGCGGTACTTGACGTCCGGGTACCGCGCGCCGGCGCCGAGCGCTCCCGCCGCGGCATCGCCGACCGTGGCCCAGAACCGCGGGTTGCCGGACGTTGAGGTGCGGGATGCGATCGCATCGGCCGCGGGTCTCCGGGCCGGGTCATGGTGCGCCAGGATCAGCTCGGCGTCGCGGAGCTGGGCCTGGGCGAAAGCCACCTCGGCCGCCCGGTTGGCGCCGGGTGAACCGTCGGTGCCCAGCACGACCGGCGCGGCGTCGTCCGGGTGATCGCCGCGCACCACCACAACGGGGCAGCGAGCATGCCCAGCCGCCTGGGCCGCCACCGAGCCCACCAGGAGACCGGAGAACCCACCGAGGCCGCGGTGGCCGACGACCAGCAGCTGGGCTTCTCCGGAGGCGCGGACCAGCACCGCCCCGGGCGACCCGTCGACCAGGCGAGTGGTCACCGGCAGGTCCGCGTGATCGGCCTGCACCGTGCGTGCGGTCTGCGCCAACAGGTCCAGCATGGCCGCCCGTGGCCCGCGATCATGCTGGTCGTACGGGGCGTGGAACGGCGGGAGGAACACCGGCCAGCCGAACGCGTGCACGATCTGTAGGCCACAGCCACGCCGCCGCGCCTCCCTGGCGCCGGATCGAACGGCGGACCGGGCCGATGGCGAACCGTCGAAGCCGACAACCACGGGCGCATTCATCGGACACCTCCGCAACGACGTCGGGCTCCGGGTGAGCCCCTCGTCCCCACTGTGGGTTCGTTTGCGGTGGGCCGACACGGTCGGCGGTGGACAGGTTCGCGGCCGGACATTGCCGGTGATCAGCAACGGCCGGCACGGCCACGCCGCGGGTTGCCTGTCGCCGGCAACCGGGCGGGTCCGGATTGGTGCGCCGTCGACCTGTCCGGTCGCCGGCGTCGCACGGAGAATGGTGCTCAACCGCGGTCATCCGCCCCCGAAAGGGAGGCTCCGATGAGACACACCGGCATCGTCGTCGGCACCGACGGCTCCGCGCCGAGCAGGATCGCGGTGCGGTGGGCCGCCGGCGAGGCCCGGCTGCACGCCGCCCCCCTGACGGTGTTCATCGCGTATTCATGGGCCGGGCCGCCGGAAGTGCACGGCGGTGCCGGCCGCCCGGACGTCGTCGCCCGGCGGTTCGAGGACATGGCAGCCGCTGCCGCCACCGAGGCGGAGGCGATGGAGCCGGGTATCGACGTCCGCGGCACCGCGGTGATCGGCGACCCGGCAACGGCCCTGCTGCAAGCCGGCCGCACCGCGTCCATGCTGGTGGTGGGCAACCGCGGGCGGGGCGGCTTCGCCAGCCTGCTGCTCGGCGCGGT
>DASSAL010000316.1:0-4150 GCA_035685405.1 Actinoplanes sp.
CCGCCGGCGCGTGCCCGCCCAGCGCCGCGGCCCGGTCCGGGGGTCCGGGCCGGCCGGGGCCGCCGGTCCGGCCGGAGCCGCCGGAGCCGCGGGGCCGGCCGATGTGGCCGGGGCGGTCCGGGCCGGCACCCGGCGGGCGCCGCGCAGCCGGTCCCGCACACCGGGGCGGGCGGGCGCGTCGGCCACCCGGGTCAGGCGCCGCTCCACCTCGGTCGCGGTCATCCGGGCGGCCGGGTCGCGCTGCAGCAGGCCGGTCAGCACCCCGGCCAATGGGCCGGCGTGCTCCATCGGATCCGGCGGGCTGTCGGCCAGCGCGCGGAGCATCTCCGCGGTGGTCGTCCGCCGGTACGGCCGGCGGCCCTCGGCCGCGTAGTAGAGCGTCGCGCCCAGCGACCAGAGATCGGCGCGCGCGGTGGACAGGCCGTCGAACAGCCGCTCCGGCGCGATGTAGTTGGCCGAGCCGAGGATGATCCCGGCCGCGGTCAGCGCCCGCAGGCCCGGCTCGGTGACCACCGGGCCCGGATCGCTGAGCAGCACCCGGCCGTCGTCGGCGACCAGCACGTTGCCCGGCTTGACGTCGAGGTGCAGCACCCCGGCCCGCCATCCCGCGGTCAGCCCGGCCAGCAGGGTCAGCCCGATGCCGGCGACCTGGGCCGGCGCCAGCGGACCGGAGTCGGCGATCACCTGGCGCAGCGACCGGGACGGCACGTACTCCATGATGATCCACGGCTGGTCCGGATCCGGCAGCACGTCGAGGACCCGGACCACGGCCGGATGCCGGACCCGGGCGCTCGCCAGCGCCTCCTGGAACGTCCAGCTGCGCAGCAGCTCCTGTTCGGCCTCGAGCAGGCCGGCCGGCGGCACGCAGCGTTTGATGGCGACCCGGCGGTCCAGGGTTTCGTCGACCGCGAGCCACACCCGGCTGAGGCCGCCGGCCGCGAGCGGCCGTACGACCTGATAACGCCCGGCGACGAGCTGAACGACCCCCGTCATGCCGTCACCCCCGGTGGTCACGAAGGCCAGCTCATTGACCCTACTGCATGGTTCGGGTGAGGTGATGTGGGCCACTCGGACCATCCTGGCGGCCGCTTGGCGGACACGACGCCGAACGACCGCGGCGTATGGTCAGCCGGGAGACAAAACCGCGGGCAAACTGCGATATCGGGCGATGATGTACATGCGCACACCGGGGCACGGTTCCGCCTGGCTGCCGGCCGCCCTCCTGGGCGCCGGCCTGGTCACCGCCGTCGTGGTCAGCGGGACCGCGGTGAGCGGCACCGGGGTCGCCGCACCGGCGGCGGCCCCGCACCGGGCCGGGACCACCGCGCACCACGCCGGCACCGGGGCCATGGCGCCTGGGGCGGGGACCCAGGCCATCGCGCACCGGGCCGGGACTGCCGCCGGAGCCGCCGCACCCGCGGAGGCGGCCGACCGGGCCGTGCGGCTGCAGGCGTTGCTGGGCCAGCACTCGGTGCTGGCCGCCGACCTGATGCGCAGCCGGATCCGCGGCGACGACGATTTCGTCCAGGCCGCGAACGCCGCCCTGGGCAAGAACACCGACGCCATGACCGAGCTGACCGGGCAGTTGTTCGGCGCGGAGGCCGGCCGGACCTTCGGGCCGATGTGGTCGGAGCACGTCGTGTCGGTGGTCGACTATGCCGCCGCGCTGGCCGACGAGGACGACGGCGCCCTGGACCACGCCCGCGAGGAACTGGTCGAGTACGAGGAGGATCTGGCCGACTTCTTCGCCGGGGCGTCGCAGGGGCGGCTCACCCCGGCCGCCGCCCGCGCCGCCGTCGGCATGCACGTCGACCACCTGACCGGCCAGGCCGACGCGTACGCGGCCGGCGACTACGCGACCGCCGACCGGCTCTACCGGACCGGCTACGGGCACGCCTACGACATGGGTGCGGCGCTGGCCGACGCGCTGCTGCCGGCCGCCGACCGGGCCACGCTGCGGGTGCCGGTCTGGCGGCTGCGCTCCCAGCTCGGCAAGCTGCTGGCCGAGCACGCCGTCCTGGTCGAGGAGGTGACCCGGGCGGCGGTGACGAACTCACCGGACTTCGACGCCGCGGCCGAGATGATCAACGCGAACACCCGGGCGCTGGCGTCGGCGATGGACACCCTGTTCGGGGCGCCGGCCGCGAAACAGTTCCAGTCGGTCTGGGGCTCGCACGTGGAGCAGCTGGTGGCGTACGGGGCGGGCGCAGCCGCCAAGGACACCGGCCGGCAGGACCGGGCGCGCGCCGGGCTGGCCGCCGCGGAGCAGCAGCTGGCGACGTTCCTGGGCGCTGCCACCGGGCACCGGATCAGCGACGCCGACCTGGCCGCGGCGCTGCTCGAGCACGACCGGATGCTGCTGCAGCACGCCGACGCGTACGGCGCTCGCGACTACGCGGCCGCGCACGACCTCGCCTACCGCACCTACGATCACATGTTCGCGCTGGCCAAGACGCTGGCTGACGCGTTCGGCAGCACCGTGGCGGCCCGGCTGCCGCGCGGTGGCGCCAAGACCGGCTTCGGCGGCCTGGCCGGTGGTACCGGAGGCCGCTGACGTGCCGCCGCCCGCCCGCCTCCCCGCCCTGGTCCTGCTGGCCGCGGCGCTGGTCGCCGGGCTGACGGCCGCCGCGCCGGATTCGGCCGCCGGTCCCGCGCCTCCGCCGGTGGCCGCACCGGCGGCGCCGGGCCCGGTCCACGCCGACTCGGTCACCTCGGACCGCACGTACGCGGCGGTGGCGCCGCCGGTGCGGGTGCGGATCGCGGCGCGGCGGGTGGACAGTCGGCTGGACCGCCTCGGCCGGCAGCCGGACGGCACGGTGGCGGTGCCCGAGCGCACCGCCGTGGCCGGCTGGTACGAGCGGGGACCGCGGCCCGGACAGGCCGGCCCCGCGGTGATTCTCGGCCACGTCGACTCGCGCACCGGCCCCGGTGTGTTCGCCCGGCTGGACACGATCCGGCCGGGCACGCCGATCCGGATCGACCGGGCCGACGGGAGCGCGGTGGTCTTCCGGGTCACCGCGGTGTCACGGGTGCCGAAGACCCGCTTCCCCACCGATCTGGTGTACGCGCCCACGCTCGATCCGGCGCTGCGGCTTATCACCTGCGGCGGCGATTTCGACCACGCACGCGAAAGCTACCGGGACAATGTCATCGTCTACGCCGAACCGGCCTGACCGGGCGCGGGTCGCCACCGTCCTCACGGCGCTGGTCACCGTGCTGCTGATCGGTGCCGCCCCGGCCGCCGCGGTGCCGCTGCCGGTCGCGGCGGTGTTCACCACCGGCGGGCAGACGTCGGTGGTGGTGGATCTGAGCGCGAGCACCAGTCCGGGCCGGGCGGTGGCCGCGGTGACCCGGGACGGCGCGACGCAGGCCGCCCGGCTGGTGCCGGTGGTGTCCGACGATCTCGCCGTCGCGCTGGTGGTGGACACCTCGGCGGCGGGTGCCGCGACGCTGCCGGCCTGGCTCAGCGCGGCCGCCCGGTTCATGCTCGAGGCGCCGGGCGGGACGCGCGCGGTGGTGGTGGCCGACTCGGCGCCGGCCGCCACGGTGGCCGGGCCGCACCGCGGGCCGCTGGAGATCGTCCGGGCGCTGGACGGGATCCCGGCCCGGGGCGAGCGGGACACCGCGGCCGCGCTGACGCTGGCCGCGGGTCAGTTCCCGGATACCCCGGCGGGGCGGCGGGTGGTGGTGTACTACACCGGCGCGCCGGATGCCGGCGGGGAGAGCGCGGCCGCCCTGGCCGCCCGGTTCCGGAGCGCCGGCACGCTGCTGGTGGTGGTCGGCAGCGCGGCGGCCGGCCGGTACTGGGCGGAGGCCGCGGCCGGCACCGGCGGGTTCTTCGCGCCGGCCGGTGACCCGGTGGTAGTGCCCGCGCTGGACCAGGTGCAGACCACGCTGGCCGGGCGTTACCTGGTGGAGTTCCCGGCGCCACCGGACCTGCCCGCCCGGGTCTCGGTCCGGGTGGACACAGGCGATCTCACGCTGACCGGCGACGCGGTGGTCACCGCGCCGCCGGGCGACCCGGGCGGCTGGCCGAACCTGCGGATGCTGGTGCTGGGCGGGCTGACCGCGGCGGGCCTGGCGCTGGCCGCGGCCCTGCTCCTGCTGGCGCGCCGCCGCCCGCGGCGGACGCCCGCGGCCCGGCCGGCCG
>DASSAL010000317.1:0-32945 GCA_035685405.1 Actinoplanes sp.
CGCGCCGGGTCGACCAACAGGGTGAGCCGTGTGAACCGGTCCGCACCGGCCAACACGCAGAAGCGGGCCGCCCCCGAAGGGACGGCCCGCCGTAGCGTGGAACGGACTCAGAAGTCCATGTCTCCGCCACCCGGAGCACCGGCCGGGGCCGGGGTCTTCTCCGGCTTGTCCGCCACGACCACCTCGGTCGTGAGGAACAGCGCGGCGATCGACGCGGCGTTCTGCAGCGCCGAGCGGGTGACCTTGGCCGGGTCGATGATGCCCGCGGCCAGCAGGTCGACGTACTCACCGGTGGCGGCGTTCAGGCCGTGCGCCGGCTCGAGGTTGCGGACCCGCTCCACCACGACGCCGCCCTCGAGGCCGGCGTTGACGGCGATCTGACGCAACGGGGCGTCCAGCGCGATCTTGACGATCTGCGCGCCGGTGGCCTCGTCGCCGACCAGGTCCAGCTTGTCGAACGCGGTCTTGCCGGCCTGTACCAGCGCCACGCCACCGCCGGGCACGATGCCCTCCTCGACGGCCGCCTTGGCGTTGCGGACGGCGTCCTCGATCCGGTGCTTGCGCTCCTTCAGCTCGACCTCGGTGGCCGCGCCGACCTTGATGACCGCAACACCGCCGGCCAGCTTGGCCAGGCGCTCCTGCAGCTTCTCGCGGTCGTAGTCGGAGTCCGACTTCTCGATCTCGGCCCGGATCTGGTTGACCCGGCCCTGGATCTGCTCGCCGTTGCCGGCACCGTCGACGATGGTGGTCTCGTCCTTGGTGATGACCACCTTGCGGGCCTGGCCCAGCAGGCTGAGGTCGGCGTTCTCCAGCTTGAGACCGACCTCCTCGCTGATGACCGCGCCACCGGTGAGGATGGCGATGTCCTCCAGCATGGCCTTACGGCGGTCGCCGAACCCCGGAGCCTTGACGGCGACGGACTTGAAGGTGCCGCGCACCTTGTTGACGACCAGGGTCGCCAGGGCCTCACCCTCGACGTCCTCGGCGATGATCACCAGCGGCTTACCGCCCTGCATGACCTTCTCCAGGACCGGCAGCAGGTCCTTGACCGCGGAGATCTTGCTGTTGGCGATCAGGATGTACGGGTCGTCGAAGACGGCCTCCATCCGCTCGGCGTCGGTCATGAAGTATGCCGAGATGTAGCCCTTGTCGAAGCGCATACCCTCGGTGAGCTCGAGCTCCAGGCCGAAGGTGTTGCTCTCCTCGACGGTGATGACGCCTTCCTTGCCGACCTTGTCCATGGCCTCGGCGATGATCTCGCCGACCGAGGTGTCCCCGGCGGAGATGGACGCGGTGGAGGCGATCTGCTCCTTGGTCTCGACGTCCTTCGCGATCTGCGACAGGTTTTCCGAGACGCTGGCGACGGCGGCCTCGATGCCCCGCTTCAGGGCCATCGGGTTGGCGCCGGCCGCGACGTTGCGCAGGCCCTCGCGGACCAGCGCCTGGGCGAGAACGGTCGCCGTCGTGGTGCCGTCACCGGCCACGTCGTCGGTCTTCTTGGCGACCTCCTTGACCAGCTCGGCGCCGATCTTCTCGTACGGGTCCTCGAGCTCGATCTCCTTGGCGATCGACACACCGTCGTTGGTGATGGTCGGCGCGCCCCACTTCTTCTCGAGCACGACGTTGCGGCCCTTGGGGCCGAGCGTCACCTTGACCGCGTCGGCGAGCTGGTTCATGCCCCGCTCAAGGCCGCGACGAGCTTCCTCGTCGAATGCGATGATCTTGGCCATACGGCTGTGTCCTCCCGGACAGTCACAGGAACTCTGCGGACGTCGCCACCTGGCGATGCGACGTCCTGAAAGGTCGAGCCGGAATGGCCCGCGACGACCGGTTCCGTACCGGGGCCGATGGCGGCGCCCGACCGGAACCCCACCGTCCCGACCTGCTGGCACTCGCCTGGCGCGAGTGCCAATCACCTGTTTAGCACTCCGAGGGTGCGAGTGCAAGGAGCCTCTCTTGTCGAGGGACTATGTCGCCAACTCGCTTGCCGCTGCGGTCGCGGGCAGGTAGGCAGGCACCATGACCCTGACGGCGGACCGGCGGACCTTCACCGTGCACCGGGTCCGGCCCGCCGACGCCGCCCGGATGCGCGCGCTGCGCCTGGAGATGCTGGCCGACAGCCCGCTGGCGTTCCTGGAGACGCTGGCCCAGGCGGCCGCCCGGTCGCACGAGGACTACCGCCGCCGGATCGTCCAGGCCTCCGCCGGGCGCGCGCTGGCCCAGTTCGTCGCCGACCCGGGGGCTCGGAACCGGCTGATCGGGCACGCCGGCGGCACGGTGATGCCGGACGACCCGGCGACCACCGTGGTGTTTGCGGTGTACATCACGCCCGGCCGGCGCGGCTCCGGTGTGCTGGCGGAGCTGGTCGAGGCGGTGGCCGAGTGGTCCCGGTCGGTGGGCCGCGCGGAGTTGATGTTGGAGGTTGTGGTGGGCAACGACCGGGCGGTACGGGCGTACCAGCGGCTCGGCTTCGCCGATACCGGGGTCCGGGTGCCGCACCCGGTGCACCCGACGCTGACCGAACTGCAGATGCGGCGGGGCGCGTGATGCGCCGCTGGCATGTGGCCCGCACGGTGCTCACCGCGCTGAACGGCACCACCGGCGCCGGGGTGCTGCTGGCCCTGGCCGCCGGCGCCAAGCTCCGGCGGGGCCGCGACGGCGTGCTGGTGGCCGAGGGATACCGGCGCCGGATCCCGCCGGCCACCTGCTTCACCGTCGGATCGGTGATCCTCACCCGGCGCACCGCGGACTGGCTGCTCGCCCCGGAGCAGGAGCGACTGTTCGGTCACGAGAGCCGGCACGCCGGCCAGTACGCGGTGCTCGGCCCGCTGTTCTGGCCGGCCTACTGGCTCTCCTGCGGCTGGTCCTATGCGCTGACCGGCTCCTACGGCGCCCGCAACGCCTTCGAGAAGCACGCCGGCCTGGCCACCGGCGGTTATCGCGAGCTTCCGCTGCGCGCGTGGGCCGCACGGTTCGCAAGAAGCCGAGCTGAATTGGTCCGCAAGAAGCCGAGCTGAATTGGTCGGGAGGACGCGCGCACAGCGCCTCCGGCGCTGGATCGTTGAGCCCCTGGGCTAACAAGAACCCGTGAGATTGTCGCCAAGCTCGAGGGTGGGGCTGCGTACGGCGTCACGTCCTCCCGCAGAGAGCATCCTGCCGACGTTGAGATCGGTCCGCAAGTCCTCGCCGGGAGGATTTCTCGACGCGGTGTCGGAATCCTGGCTACGCAGAGTTAACCCAGCAGGCCGGCGTCTCGTGCACCCCGCAGCGACGGCTTGATCCGGTGTGTCGGGCCCACCTGATCGGCCACCGCCTCCAGCGTCTTGAGACCCTCGCCGGTGTTGAACACCACCGTCTCCTGCGCCGGGTCCAGCCGGCCGGCGGCCACCAGCTTCCGCAGCACCGCGACGGTCACCCCGCCGGCCGTCTCGGCGAATACGCCGGCGGTCCGGGCCAGCAGCGCGATGCCGTCGCGGATCTCATCGTCGGTCGCGTAGTCCATCCACCCGCCGGTCCGCCGGACCGACTCGATCGCGTACGCACCGGCCGCCGGGTCGCCGATGTTCAGGGACTTGGCGATGCCGGTCGGCTTCACCGGGACGATCTGGTCGGTGTCGTTGTGCAGCGCCGTCGCGATCGGGTTGCAGCCGGCCGACTGCGCCCCGAACACCCGCCAGCCGCCGGCCGGTGCCTCGACCAGGCCGATCTCGACCAGCTCGGCGAACGCCTTGTCCACCTTGGTGAGCAGCTCACCGGAGGCCATCGGGATGACCACCTGGGCCGGGATCCGCCAGCCGAGCTGCTCGGCCACCTCGTACCCCAGGGTCTTGGATCCCTCGGCGTAGAACGGCCGCACGTTGACGTTGACGAACGCGGTGTCCTCGAACTCGTCGGTCTCCACGAGCTCACCGCACAGCCGGTTGACGTCGTCGTAGGAGCCGTCGATCGCGACCAGCTCACCGCCGTACACCGCGGTTGTGACGATCTTGCCCGGCTCCAGGTCGCCCGGGATGAAGACGATGCTCGGTGCGCCGGCCCGGGCCGCGTGGGCGGCCACCGAGTTGGCCAGATTACCGGTCGAGGCGCAGGCGAACCGGCTGAAGCCCAGGCCGCGGGCGGCGGTCAGCGCCACCGAGACCACCCGGTCCTTGAAAGAGTGTGTCGGGTTGGCGGAGTCGTCCTTGACCCACAGCGGCGCGGTGATCCCGACCGCGGCGGCCAGGGCGGGCGCGCTGATCAGCGGCGTCAGGCCGGGATTCAGGGTGACCCGGGCGGCCGGGTCCTGGCCGGCCGGCAGCAGGCCCGCGTAGCGCCAGATGTTCTGCGGTCCCGCTTCGATGTCGGCCCTGGTCACCCGCGCGAGCGCGGCCTGGTCGTAGGCCACCTCGAGCGGGCCGAAACACTGGTAACAGGCATGCTGGGCGGCCAGCGGGAACTCGGTGCCACAGCCGCGACAGACCAGGGCGCGGGCGGGGCTCTGCACGGGGGCGTCGACGGTCGACGTCATGATCGAGGCCTTCCTCTCATCTTTCCCCGGCGGCCGAGTGGCGCGCGCGGGGACGGAATTAGCACCTGCCGCGGCGCTGGCCTCGTCGTCGAGTCATGCGCGGTGGTTGCCGGGGCGTCGTCGGGCCGTATCCCTCAGCCCCTCTGGATGAGGTATTCAGTTGTTGCCCACACCTTACGTCGCGGTTCCGGATTGTCGACCGCACTGTCCCGCGCTGTGAGCAGAATCAAGAGTTACTGTCGACGGGATGCCCATCGTGCTGTCCCGCCCGCCGGCCCTCGACAACCGCTTCGCGCGCGAGCTGCCGGAGATGGCCGTTCCCTGGTCGGCCGAGCCATCGCCCGACCCGCGCCTGCTGATCCTCGACGAGCCGCTGGCCGCCGAGCTGGGCCTGGACCCGGCCTGGTTGCGTACGACCGACGGCATCCGCCTGCTCGTCGGCACCGGCGTGCCGGACCGGGCCACCCCGGTGGCCCAGGCGTACGCCGGGCACCAGTTCGGCATGTTCGTGCCGCGCCTCGGCGACGGGCGGGCGTTGCTGCTCGGTGAGCTGTCCGGCGCCGGCGGCCGGGCGTACGACCTGCACCTCAAGGGCTCCGGGCGCACCCCGTTCGCTCGCGGCGGCGACGGGCTGGCGGCGGTCGGCCCGATGCTGCGCGAGTACGTGGTCAGCCGGGCGATGCATGCGCTGGGCATCCCGACCACCCGGTCGCTGGCCGTGGTGGCCACCGGGCGTACGGTCCGCCGCGAGACCCCGCTGCCGGGCGCCGTGCTGGCCCGGGTGGCGAGCAGTCACCTGCGCGTCGGCAGCTTCCAGTACGCCGGCGCCACCGGCAACCTCGACCTGCTGCGCCGCCTGGCAGACCACGCGATCGCCCGCCACCATCCCGAGGCCGCCGGCGCGGACCAGCCCTATCTGGCCCTGTTCCAGGCCGTCGTCGCCGCCCAGGCGTCGTTGGTGGCGCGGTGGATGCTCGTCGGGTTCGTCCACGGGGTGATGAACACCGACAACATGACGATCTCCGGAGAGACCATCGACTACGGGCCGTGCGCGTTCCTGGAGGCGTTCGACCCGGCCACCGTCTACAGCTCGATCGATCACGGCGGCCGGTACGCGTACCGCAATCAGCCGCTCGTGGCGGAGTGGAACCTGGCCCGCTTCGCCGAGGCCCTGCTGCCGCTGCAGGACGACGAGGAGCCGGTGGTCGAGTCACTCCGCGGGTTCCGCCCGCAGTACTCGGCCGCCTGGTCCGCCGGCATGCGGGCCAAGCTGGGCCTGCGCGATCACCCCGCAGAGGAGGCCGGGCCGCTGGTGGACGAACTGCTCGCGCTGCTGCAGGCCAGCCGCGTGGATCACACCTCGGCCTACCGCGCCCTGGCCGCCGCGGCCCGCGGCGACGCGGAACCGACCCGGCGCCTCTTCGCCGACATCGCGGCGGTGGACGACTGGATCGCGCGGTGGCGGGCGCTGCAACCGGACACCGACGCGATGGACCGGGTCAACCCGATCTACATTCCCCGCAACCACCTGGTCGAGGAAGCCCTCGCGGCGGCGGTCGACGGGGACCTCAGCCCGGTGGAGCGGCTGCTGGACGCGGTCACCGATCCCTACCGGGAACGGCCCGGGCTGGACCGGTACGCCGCCGCGGCGCCACCGGACTTCGGCGCGTACCGGACCTTCTGCGGCACCTGAGGCAGCGCGCTACGAGGTGATGTCCTTGCGGGTGAAGCGCCAGAACGCCAACCCCCAGAAGATCGTCGCGTACGCCACCGCCGAGATCGCGCCGCGCACCAGGTCGTCGGTCTGCATCGGGGTGGACAACAGCCCCAGCCATGCCTCGCTGTAGTGGGTCGGCAGGAAGTTGCGGATCACGCCGAGCGCCTCGATCTGGTCCAGGATGCCGGACAGGATCCACAGCAGCACCGCGCCGCCGACCGCGCCCAGGGCGGCGTCCGTGGTGACCGACAGCAGGAACGCCAGCCCGGCCACGACCAGCAGCACCACCGCGAGGTAGCCGAGGATGCCGAGCAGCCGCAGCACACCTTCGCCGGGCGGGATCTCCGCGGCGATGGTGCTGCCCAGCGGCGCCCAGCCGTACCGCAGCGTGCCCAGCAGCAGGGCGGTACCGGCCAGGGTGAGCAACGCCGCACCGGAGTAGAGCAAGGCCACGATCAGCTTGACCGCGAGCAGCCGGGCCCGCGGCACCGGGATGGCCAGCAGGTACCGCAAGCTGCCCCAGGACGCCTCGCTGGCCACCGTGTCGCCGCAGAACAGCGCGACCACCACGACCAGCAGGAACGACGCCGAGACGAAGATGCTGAACAGGGCGAAGTTGAGCCCGCCCGAGGTGGCCAGGTCGACCAGGCTGGCGAACTGCCCGCCGCCGTTATCGTCGTCGTCCTCGCCGCCGAACTCGAATGCCAGCAACACGATCACCGGCAGCAGGGCCATGAAACCCAGAGCGAGTTGGGTACGCCGGCGCGACGCCTGCCGGCGGATCTCCGCGCCGATCGACAACGTCTTCGACGGCCGATAGGTCACCGTCATCGGTCTCCACTCCCCCGCGAGTTCTCGCCGACCAAGGCCAGGAACGCATCCTCGAGGCGCCGCCGTGGCACCACCCGGTCCACGCCCACACCGGCCCGGACCAGCGACGCCACCACCTCGGTCCGCGGGGTTCCGTTCATGTCCACGATCAGGTTGTTGCCGCCGTCCGGCGTCACCGAGCGCACCCCGAGCCCGGACAGCACTTCGGCCGCGGCCGGCACGTCGGACACCTCGATCTGCACCGACGGCGACTCCCCGACGATGTCGTCGACCGGGCCGGCCGCCACGATCCGGCCCTTGTTCATCACCACCGCGTGGGTGCAGGTCTGCTCCACCTCGGCCAGCAGGTGGCTGGAGACCAGCACCGCCCGGCCGTCGGTGGCGTACCGCCTGAGCACCCGGCGCATCTCGGCGATCTGCGGCGGGTCCAGCCCGTCGGTGGGCTCGTCCAGCACCAGCAGTTCGGGCAGGCCGAGCATGGCCTGGGCGATGGCCAGCCGCTGCTTCATGCCGTGGCTGTAGTTCTTCACCTTGCGGTGGATCGAGTCGCCGAGACCGGCGATGTCCAGCGCCTCGTCCAACCGGGCGTCCGCCCACGGCCGGCCGGTGGCCCGCCAGTACGAGCGCAGGTTCTCGTATCCACTCAGGTGCGGCAGGAAGCCCGGCCCTTCGACCAGCGCGCCGATCCGGGACAGCACCGGCGCGCCGGGCACCAGCCGGTGGCCGAACACCAGTGCCTCGCCGGCGGTGGGCATGGTCAGGCCCATCAGCACCCGCAGCGTGGTGGTCTTGCCGGCGCCGTTCGGACCGAGCAGGCCGACCACCTGACCACGCTCGACGGTGAAGCTGATCTCCTCGACCGCGACGAACCCGTCCCCGTACGCCTTGCGCAGGTTCCGCACGACCAGCGGCGTGTCGGTGTGCTCGGCCAGCACCGGATCGTCCCGCCGGCGCCGCACCAGCAGGATCACGCCGACGCCGAGCAGGATCGCGGCGAGCAGGCCGGCCAGCACGTACCGCCAGATCACCTGCGGGTTGGCGATCGGCTCGCCGACCACGGTCGGGAGGGTGAGCGTGGATTCCGCCGCGACGGTGTACGTGGTCGGTGCCGCCGGGGTGAGGAACGCCTGGTCCGAGGTGGCGACCACGACCCGCAGCGTGTGCCCGGGGTCGATCCGCCGGATGATGCCCGGCAGGGTGACCGTGACCGGTTGCGCGGCGGCGACGTCCCGGGGCAGGCCGGTGAGCCGCACCGGGGCGACCAGGCCGGCGCTGAGCGTCGGGACGCCGGCCGGGTCCACGTCGTAGAGCTTGACGAAGAGGGTGGCGGAGCCGGTCGGGGACGCCGCGCGCAGCCGTACGGTGGGCGCACCCACCACCTCGATCGCCGACCCCACCGGCGCCGACTCGAACGCGGCGAACTGGCCCGGGATGTCACCGGCCACGCCGGCCAGCACCGTGCTCAGCCGCCCGCCGGCACCGGGCAGCGAGGACAGCGCGCCGGGGTTGCCGTTCGGCGGGTTGGCGATCGGCTGCGCCGGGCCGCTGACCGAGATCTCGGTGCGGCCGGTTCCGGTCAGCCCGGGGTACGTGGGATCGGAGTACGCGTTGGTCACCAGGCCCCGGTCCCGCGCGCTGAACCCGGCCACGCGCGAGTAGGTGAAGCTCTCCGACGGCGCCTCACCCTCGCCGCTCAGGTAGTGGTCCAGCCACTGCACGGTGAGGAACTTGGTGCGGTCCTGGTCGGACTGCGGGCCTGGGCCGCCGTCGTGCCCGCCGGCGAACCAGGCCACCCGGACCGGCGTGCCGGTAGCGGCGATGCCGCGGGCGTTGGCGTCCGCCTCGGACAGCGGGAACAGCGTGTCCACGGCGCCCTGGATGAGCAGCGTGGGCGCCGTGATCCGGTTCAGGACGGTGGCCGGGCTGGACCGCCGGAACAGGGCCAGCGCGTCCGGGTCCGGGACGCCGGTGGTGGCCAGCGAGAGGTACGCGGCACAGACGTCGGCGGCGAACCGCCCGCAGGCCGGATTGACGCCCGCCGGAATCGGTCCGATTTGCTCCCCCAGGCCGACACCCTGATCGGTCGGCGCGGTGGCGGCGCCGTTGCCGAAGAAGAGGCCGGCCCACCCTTTCTTGAACACCCCGGTGGCCTCGGTGGACGCCGACTGCGGCAGGAACGACCGGGCCAGGTCATTCCAGGTGATCTGCGGGACGATCGCGTCCACCCGCCGGTCCTGCCCGGCCAGCAGCAGGGCCAGGGCGCCGCCGTACGACCCGCCGACCACGCCGACCCGCGGGTCACCGGCCGCGTCGGTCTGCACCTCGGGCCGGGCAGCCAGCCAGTCCAGCAGGCGTTGCGCGTCACGGATCTCGTAGTCCGGGCTGTTCAGGTGGATCTGCCCGCCGCTGCGCCCGAACCCGCGCGCGGTCCAGGTCAACACCGCGTACCCCCGCGACGCCAGCGACTCGGCGTCGTCCGACACCGAGTCCTTCGTGCCGCCGAAGCCGTGTGCCAACAGCACCGCGGGCACCGGCCCGGACCGCTCTCGCGGCAGGTAGAGGCGAGTGTCCAGGTCGACCGGCTCGGCCCCGGACGGCCCGGAGCGCACGCTGATCCGCTGGTCGGAGGTGGTCCAGGCGGCCCGGTCCGGCCAGACCGCCCAGCCCACCAGGGCGGCGGTCAGCGCCAGGACGACCGAGCCGGCGATCACACGACGACGGCTGAGCCGAGGGAGCGCACGGCGGAACCGCGTCGACAAAGGCATGCACCCAACGCTAACCCGGTGCGGCTGAGCGAGTGCTGTGAACACGGCTCGCCGGACCGGAGGATAGCGTGGAGCGGTGGCAGACGACCTGACGCTGACCGTGACGCTGCGGCCCGCCGCCCTGGATGCCCGCCGCGGCATCATCCGGCTCCATCCCGAAGTGATGGCCGCGCTGGCGATCAACCCGGGCGATCCGCTCCGGTTGGCCGGCACCCGCACCACGGCCGGCATCGCGGCGCGGGCCGAGGTGGGCGCCAGCCGGGCGCTGCTCTATGCCGACGACCTCACCCTGGGCAACCTCGGCATGCGCGACGGCGGGCAGGTCACGGTCACGCCGATCCCGGTCCGCGCGGCCCGCCGGGTCACGCTCAGCGGCCCGCCGGAGGTCGTGGCGGTGGTGTCGCCGGAGATGCTCCGGCTGGCGCTGCTCGGCAAGGTGGTCACCGCGGGCGACGACGTGTCGCTGCTACCCCAGGACGTGATGCCGGACGCGGCCCATCGCTCGCTGGTCGAGGCGGCCCGGCGCAGCTTGGCCAACCGGGTGGGGTACGCCTGGACCAGCACGCTGCTGTCCGTGGTGGAGGTGCGGGACGCCGACGCTTCGCTGGTCACGATGGACACCGTGATCGGCTGGCAGGACGGCCACTACGCGGCGGCGGGCGGCACGATGCGGACCCCGCCGGTCCGGGCCGATGCACCGGCCGCTACCGACCCGGAGGTGCCGCCACCCAGCATCGACGACCTGCCCGGCCTGCGCAGCCAGGCCAAAGAGCTGACCGAACTGCTCGACCTCGGCTTCCACCACCGCGAGGTGCTGGGCCGGCTGGGCACCACGGTGTCGCTCGGCGTCCTGGTCTCCGGCCCGGCCGGGTCGGGAAAGTCGGCGCTGGTCCGCGCGGTCGCGGCCGGGGTGGGCGCCGACGTGCTGCCGGTCTGGGCGCCGGAACTGGCCGCGCTCACCAACGACGCCGCCGCCACCCGGCTGCGCGAGCTGGCCCGGGAGGTCACGGCGAGCCGCCGGCCGGCCGTGCTGCTGATCGCCGACGTCGAGGCGCTGGCGCCACGGGAGCAGCCGGGCCCGCTGTCCACGGTGTTCCGTCAGGTGCTCGGCGACGTGGTCAAGGCGGGCGCCGCGGTAGTCTGCACCACCAGCCGGCCCGAGTCGGTGGATCCGGAGCTGCGGTCACCGGACCTGCTGGCGGTACAGCTCGCCGTGCCGCTGCCGGACCAGGCGATGCGCCGGGAACAGCTGGGCGTGCTGACCCGCGGCATGCCGCTGGCCGAGGACGTACGGCTGGACGACGTCGCCGCCCGTACCCCCGGCTTTGTCGCCGCCGACCTCGGCGCCCTGGCCCGGGAGGCCGGGGTGCGTGCCGCGCTGCGGCAGAAGGACGCCGACACACCGACGGTGACGATGGCCGATTTCGAGGCGGCGCTGGACGTGGTCCGGCCCACCTCGATGGCCGATTCGACGCTCGAGGTGGCCGCGGTGACCCTCGAGGACGTCGGCGACATGGCCGAGGTCAAGCAGACGCTGACCGAGTCGGTGCTGTGGCCGTTGACGTATCCGGACACGTTCGCCCGGCTGGGCGTCTCGCCGCCGCGCGGAGTGCTGCTGTTCGGCCCGCCCGGCTGCGGCAAGACCTTCCTGGTCAAGGCCATCGCCGGTACGGGGAAGGCGAACGTGCTGTCGGTCAAGGGCGCCGAGCTGCTCAGCAAGTGGGTGGGTGAGAGCGAGAAGGCGGTCCGCGCGCTGTTCCGCCGGGCCCGGGAGGCGGCCCCCACGCTGGTCTTCCTGGACGAGGTGGACGCGCTGGCGCCGACCCGCGGCCAGGCCTCCGACGGCGGTACGACGGACCGCGTGGTGGCCGCCCTGCTGACCGAACTCGACGGCGTCGAGGACCTGCGCAACGTCGTCGTGGTCGGCGCCACCAACCGCCCCGACCTGATCGACCCGGCCCTGCTGCGGCCCGGCCGGCTGGAGCGGCTGATCTACGTGCCGCCCCCGGACGCCGACGCCCGCGGCGCCATCCTCATAGCGACGGCGAAGGCGGTGCCGCTGGACGACTCGGTCGACCTGGCCGCGCTGGGCGCCGAGCTGGCGGGCTTCTCGGCGGCCGACTGCGCCGCCCTGATCCGGGAGTCGGCGCTGGCCGCGATGCGCGAGTCGCTGGAAGCCACGACGGTGACCGCCGCCCACGTGGCCACCGCCCGCGAGCGGGTCCGGGCCTCGCTGGACCCGGTCCAGGTGGCGTGGCTGGCCACGTACGCCGAGAAGCACACGGCCGCGTGAACCGGTCAGCGGCGCCGGGTGCGGGCCCGGGTCGAGCGCAGCCGGCGCAACCGGCCGATCAGGACCGGGTCGTGTTCCAGCGCCGCCGGATTGTCCAGGAGCCCGTTGAGGATCTGGTAATACCGGGTGGAGGACAACCCGAACGTGTCCCGCACCGCCTGCTCCTTGGCGCCGGCGTGTTTCCACCACTTCGCCTCGAAGCTGAGAATCTGCAGCTCACGGTCGGTCAGAGGGGCCGTCTCCGCGCGCGGGGACGGCACACGCGCGTCGTTCTCCTGGTCCACATGGACCAGTCTATGCCGACACCCTAAGTGATGTCTCGACTACGCATAGTCCACATCGCGGCACCGACGATCAACACCAGCGCGAGTGCCATCAGGCCGCCGGACATCGGCCAGGTCAGCGTCAGTTCGGGTGGCTGGCAGCCCTGGGTGGCGGAGAAGTCGCACGAGTTGTAGTCCTCGAGCGTGATCTCCTTATACATCCAGGCAGCCACCCAGGTGGGCAGCAGCCATGCCTCGGCGAACGGGACCCGGGCCAGCGACAGCACGGTGACCAGTCCGAACTGGAACACCACGATGGCGCCCACGGCGGCACCGAGCGCCAGGGCGGTGTGCCGGCCGAGGGCCGCCAGCCCGAACCCGATCGCGCCGGCCACCAGGATGAGGGCGACCGCCCGCACCTCGGTGAGCACCACCGACTGCCAGGCACCCGCGGTCATCCCGGCCATCGTGCCGCGCAGGTTGGCGATCAGCACGAAGATGCCGGTCCACACCGCGGACAGCACCACGCTCACCGCACCCAGGCCGACCAGCAGCGCGATCAGCTTGGTGCCCAGCACCTTGAGCCGCTGCGGACGCCAGAGCAGCAGGTTCATCATGCCGCCGCTGGTCCATTCGGCACCGATGTACGAGGCTCCGATGACGAACGCGGCGAGCCCGACGATCGCGGCCAGCGTGGTGATCATGTCGCCGAACTTCTGCCGGAAGTCGAAGGTCGACGCCATGTAGTCCTCGGCCCGGTACTCCTCCCGCTGCGGCGTGTAGAGCTGCGAGCAGTCCCCGCCGTACGCCGACGGATCGGTCTCGCAACGCTGCCGTTCCTGCTCGGCGTACCGGAGGTTCTCCTGGTAGTTCCGCTCCGCGTCGGCCTCCGCCGCGGCGATCTGCGCGGCGCCCACCTTCTGGTTGGTGAACGCCGTGCCGACCACCACCGCGCCCAGCACCAGCAGTGCACCGACCAATAGCCACCGGGTGAACCGGCGCTTGGCGAGTCGTCGTGTCTCCGCCCGGTACAGGCTCACTGTCCCCACCCGCCCCGGCCGGGCGCCGTCGCCAGCGCGGTCTGATCGACCTGACGGTTCTCACCCTCGACCGGCGAGGTGCCGGTGAGCTCCAGGAAGACGCTCTCCAGATCGACCGCGACCGGGGCCAGCTCGCTGACCCAGACGCCGCGCTCGGAAAGCACCCAGGTGATCCAGGCCGGCCGGTCCACACCGCTCACCACGAGGTGGTCGGCCTGCAGGGTGACCTGCGGCGCACCGGCGGCCCGGAGCACTTCGGCCACGGCCGGCAGGTCCACACCCGGTTCGACCCGGACCCGCACCGCCGACGTCCGGTGCTGGGCCAGCACGTCGGCGACGCTGCCGGCGGCCACCCGCTTGCCGGCCGAGATGATCGTCACCGAGTCGCAGATCAGCTGGATCTCGCCGAGGATGTGGCTGGACAGCACCACCGTCATGCCGGATTCGGCGAGGGTGCGCATCAGCGTGCGCATCTCCCGGATGCCGCCCGGGTCCAGCCCGTTGGCCGGTTCGTCGAGGATCAGCAACTGCGGCTCCTTGAGCAGCGCTGAGGCGACCGCCAGCCGTTGCTTCATGCCGAGCGAATAGGTCTTCACCCGGTCGGTGGCCCGGTCCCGCAGGCCGACGAGTTCGAGCACCGCGTACACCCGGTTCTGATTCACCCCGCCGGCGTCGGCCAGCAACGACAGCGTGTCCCTGGCGGTGAAGTTGCCGAAGAACTGCGGGCTCTCCACAATCGCGCCGACCCGGCCGACGACCTCGGGCAGATGTTCGGGGACCTCCCGGCCGAGGACGGCCATCCGGCCGCCGTGCGGCTTGATCAGACCCAGCAGCGTACGCAGGGTAGTGGTCTTGCCGGAGCCGTTCGGCCCCAGGAAGCCGTGCACCTGGCCGGCCTCGACGTGCATGTCGAAGCCGTCCAGCGCCCGGCGTACGCCCTTGCGGCTGCGGTACGTCTTCTGCAGACCCGAAATCTCCAGTACGGCGCTCACGCGCGGAACTCTAGGTGACGTCCGCCACCCGCGGGGGGCCTCACGCGCAGATGACGCGCACACCGGCGTTGCGGAAGGACGCGACCACCTCGGCCGGCGCGCCGGAGTCGGTGACCAGGGTCTCCACCTTGCCGATCGGGCAGATCCGGGCGAACGCGTGCCCGCCCAGCTTGGACGAGTCGGCGATCACCACCACCCGCTTGGCCCGGGCCACCATGAGGCTGTTCATCGCCGCCTCACCCTCGTGGTGCGCGGCCGCGCCCAGCTCCACGTCCAGCGCGTCCACGCCGAGCAGGACGACGTCCAGCGTGACCTCCTTGAGCAGCGCCCCGCCGAGCGGACCGACCAGCTCGAAGGACTGCGGGCGGACCACGCCACCGGCCACCACGATCTTCATCCGGGAGCGGACCAGCAGCTCGTTGGCGATGTTCAGGGCGTTGGTGACCACGGTGAGCTGGGCACCCTCACCGCTGGTGTTGAGGTCGGGCCGGACCGCCAGCGCCCGGGCCACCTCGGTCATCGTGGTGCCGCCGTTGAGACCGACCACCATGCCGGGCGACACCAGGTCGGCGGCGGCCTCACCGATCCGCTGCTTCTCCGCCGAGTGTTTGGCGCTCTTGTAGCGCAGCGGCAGGTCGTACGAGACCCCGTTGGCGACCGCGCCACCCCGGGTCCGCGTGATCATCTGCTGCTGGGCGAGCTGGTCGAAGTCGCGGCGGATGGTGGCCTGCGAGACGGCCAGCCGCTCCGCGGCGTCCTCGACGGTCATCCGGCCGGTGCCGGCGAGCAACTCGAGCAGGGTATTCCACCGCGCGTACCGGTCCACCCCACCCTCCTCGATGCACGTTCCGTGATAAGACTGTGCACATTAGTGCGCGAAAGACGGCGAAGCAAAGACGGCGGTTGCGCAGATCTGGGCCGGACCGCAGAATGGCGCTCGAAACAGTGGCAGATCGAACGCTTTCGCGCAGGGTGAGGGATCGCCGATGACGCACGTCCAGCTCGAGATCGCGAGCCAGCCGGACTGCTGGCGCAGCGCCGCCGGGTTGGCCGGTGCGCCGGGCCTGCCCTCGGCCGGCGAGCGGGTCGCGGTGGTCGGATGCGGGACCTCCTGGTTCATCGGTCAGGCGTACGCGGCGCTGCGCGAACGGGCCGGCCACGGCGAGACCGACGCCTTCCAGGCCTCGGAGTTTCCGGCCGGGCGCCGGTACGATCGGATCGTCGCGATCACCCGGTCCGGAACGACCACCGAGGTTCTGGACGTCTTGTCGGGCGCCGGCGCGCGCACGACGGTGATCACCGCCGATCAAGACCAGCCGGCCGCCGCCCGGGCCGCCGACGCGGTGGTGCTGGACTTCGCCGACGAGCAGGCCGTGGTGCAGACCCGGTTCGCCACCAGCACGCTCGCCCTGCTCCGCGCGCACCTGGGCGAGGACGTGGACCGGATCGCGTGCGACGCGGAAGTGGCGGTCCGGCTGCCGCTGCCGGTCGGCGAGGACGTCGAGCAGATCACCTTCCTCGGCCGGGGCTGGACCGTCGGCCTGGCCGCCGAGGCCGCGTTGAAGTGCCGCGAGGCCGCGATGTTCTGGGCCGAGGCGTACCCGGCGATGGACTACCGGCACGGGCCCATCTCGATCGCCGCGCCGCGCCGGGTGGTCTGGGCGTTCGGTGAGGTGCCGCCCCGCCTGGCCGACGACGTGGAGGCGACCGGGGCGGCGTTCGTGCACGCCCGGCATCACGGCGGCTTCGGCGCGCTGGGCCGCTGGTGCGGTGGGCGTACCCCGCTCGATCCGATGGCCGATCTGATCGTGGCGCAGCGGGTGGCCGTCGCCCTGGCCGAGGCGCAGGGCCTGGACCCGGATCATCCGCGCAACCTGACCCGATCTGTCGTCCTCACATGATGCAGGCGGCGGTCATCGCCCTGGACGTCGGCGGCACCGCGATGAAGTGCGCGCTGGTCGGTCCGGACGGCCGGGTGCACCACGCCGAGCGGCATCCCACCCTGACCGCGCGCGGGCCGGCGGCGGTGACCGCGGACATTCTCGATGTGGCGGCCGGCCTGGCCGGCAAGGCCCGCGCCGACGGACTGGAAGTCGTCGCGGCCGGCGTTGTCGTGCCCGGTGTGGTGGACGAGGCGGCCGGCGTGGCGGTCTGGTCGTCCAACGTGGGCTTCCGCGACGTCCCATTGCGGGCCCTGATCACCGAGCGTCTCGGGGTACCGGCCGCGCTCGGCCACGACGTGCGGGCCGGCGGCATGGCCGAGGCGCGGCTGGGCGCCGGGCGGGATCAGCGACACGTGCTGTTCATCGCGATCGGCACCGGCATCGCGGCCGCGCACGTGGTGAACGGCACGGCGTTCGCCGGCGCGCACGGCGCGGCCGGCGAGGTGGGCCACGTGATCGTCCGGCCGGGTGGTCCGCCGTGCGGCTGCGGTGCCCGGGGGTGCCTGGAGTCGCTGGCGTCCGCGTCGGCGATCGGCCGCCGGTACGCCGAGCTGTCCGGCGTCTCCGGCGTGGTCGCCTTCGACGTGGCCGCCCGGGCCGCCGCCGGCGAGCCGCTGGCCACCGCGGTGTGGACCGAGGCGGTGGAGGCGCTGGCCGACGGCCTGCTCACCGCTCAGGCGTTGTACGACGCCGGCGTGATAGTGCTGGGCGGCGGCTTGGCCGAGGCGGGCGAGGCCCTGCTCGCGCCGCTGCGCACGGCCCTTCACCAGCGGATCACCTTCCACCGGGTGCCGCAGCTGGTCCGCGCCGCGCTCGGCGACACCGCCGGCTGCCTGGGTGCGGCGCTGCTGGCCCTGGACTCGTTGCCGGCCACCGACTCCGGGCCGGCCACCGACCACCCACCGGCCACCCGCCGACCACCGACCACCGACCACCCGCCAATGACCGGCTCCCTGCCGGACCCTGATTCGCCGCCGGCCCCGGGCTCACGGTCGTGACCCGGGTCAGCGGCCACATCGTCCGGCCCGGCGCGGTCGTGCCCGGCCACGTCGAGATCGACGGGCCGGCCATCATCGACGTGGTCGCCGGCGAGCCCGGCTCGGACGACGTCGTGGTGCCCGGCTTCGTGGACCTGCACTGCCACGGCGGCGGCGGGCACACGTTCACCACCGGATCGGCGGAGTCGGCCCGGGCGGCGGCCGCGTTCCACCTCGCCCACGGCACCACCACGATGCTCGCCGGCCTGGTGAGTTCGCCGTTCGAGCTGATGCGCGAGGCCACCGCCGCCTACCTGCCGCTGGTCGCCGACGGCGTGATCGCCGGTTTGCACTTCGAGGGCCCGTACCTGTCCGGCGTCCGCTGCGGCGCGCAGAACCCGGTGCATCTGCGTGACCCGTCCCGGGCCGAGCTCTCCGCCCTGATCGACCTGGGCGCCGGCGTGATCCGCATGGTCACCGTCGCGCCGGAGCTGCCCGGCGCCCTGGACGCCGTCCGTTTCCTGGTGCGCAACGGCGTGGTCGCCGCGCTGGGGCACACCGACGCGACGTACGAACAGACCTTGGCCGGCGTGGCCGCGGGCGCAACCGTCGGCACCCACCTTTTCAACGGCATGCGCCCGCCACACCACCGTGAACCGGGCCCGGTGATCGCCCTGCTCGACTCCCGCCGGGTGGTCTGCGAGCTGATCGCCGACGGCGCGCATCTGCACGACGGCATGCTGGCCTTCGCCGCGCGCGCGGCCGGCCCGGACCGTGCCGCGCTGATCACCGACGCGACGGACGCGGCCGGCATGCCCGACGGCAGGTACGAGCTGGGCGGTCAGACGGTGATCGTCGCCGACCGGATCGCCCGGCTGGACCGCGACGGCAGCATCGCCGGCAGCACCCTGACCATGGATGCGGCGCTGCGCCGGGCGGTGGCCGCCGGGATCCCGCTGCCGGACGCGTGCCTGATGGCGTCGACCACTCCGGCGCGGGCGCTCGGCCTGGAGCAGGTGGTGGGCGCGCTGGCGGCGGGGCTGCGCGCCGACCTGGTGGTGCTCTCCCCCGACCTGCGGGTCAAGCGGGTGATGCGGGCCGGTCGGTGGCTGCCGCCCGATTGAGCCGCCGCGGCAGGGGCAACGTCTCCCACGGCACCCGGGCCATCAGGCGGGCCAGCACCAGGCCGAGGAACAGCCCGGCGATCGAGTCGGTGATCCAGTGGAACGCCAGGTAGGTGGTGGTGACGAAGACGACCACCGGCGGCACGATCCGCAGGGCGAGATTGACGCGCGGCGACAGTCCGCCGACCAGGGCACCGGCCAGCAGCGCGATCACCCCGTACCAGACCAGCGCGTTGGCCACGTGGCCGGAGGGGTAACTCATGCCCAGCGCACCCACCGCCGCGTCGTTGAACAACACCGCGCGGTCCGGTCCGGTGAAGTGCGGTGCGGCGCGCTGCAACCAGATCTTCAGCGGACCGATGGTGACGTACGTGATCAGGAACGCGCCCGCGAACACGAGCAACGGCCGCACCGAACGGGTCCGCCACGCCAGCGTCCCGGCCAGCAGGATCGCGACCGGCATCAGCACCTGACCGCCCTGGCCCAGGTAGTTGAGCACGCGGGCGGTCCAGTACAGCGGTGCCGGCCGGTGGGCGTCGACCCAGTCCGCCACCCGCACGTCGAAGCCGAGCAGGTGGCCGGCCGCGAGCAGCACGGTCAGCAGCACAAAGCCGGCGACGAAGCCGACATCGGGCCACCAGCTCTTGGGTCGGGTCACAATCCCCGAGGTTACCTAGTCAGCATGGAACGGCCGGCTCGTTCCGCCTCTGACGGTTGATCCCGATGGGGTGGCGTGTGAGGTGGTGGCCCCGTCGTTGGTGCCCCGCTCGCCCGGGGACCGGGTCAAGACCGATCGGCGTGACTGCCGCCGGCTGGCTCGGTTGCACCGGGCCGGGGAACTGAGCGCGATCCGGGTACCCACGCCGCAGGAGGAAGCGGTGCGGGATCTGTGCCGGGCGCGGGCCGGCATGGTCATCGACCGGACCCGTACCCGGCACCGGTTGAGTAAGTTCCTGCTGCGGCACGACCGGATCTGGCGCGACGGGGATGCGTGGACGGTCAAGCACGAGCGGCGGCTGACCGGGCAACGCTTCGACGACCCGGCGTTGCAGGCCACCTACGGGCACTACCGGGCGGTCCTGCTGGCCCGGGACGCGGAGCTGGCCGCCCTGCAAGCCGATCTGGCGCATCGGTACACCCACGGCCCGTTTGCCGCTGCGGTGGCCCGGCTGGCCGTACCGCGGCGTCGCGCAGCTGGCTGCGCTGACGATCGCCAGCGAGGTCGGTGACTGGCGCCGGTTCGCCACCGCCCGCACGTTCATGGGGTTCACCGGCCTGGTCCCCTGCGAGTACTCCTCCGGCGAGAGCGTGCGTCGCGGCCGGATCACCAAGGCCGGCAACGCCCACCTGCGGACCCAGCTGATCGAGTCGGCCTGGTGCTATCAGCACCGTCCCAACCTGGGACTGACGCTGCGCCGGCGCCAGCAGCATGCCGGCCCGGCCACCGTGGCCCGGTCCTGGACCGCCCAGCAGCGGCTGTGCGCCCGGCACCGCCGGCTGACCGCCCGCAAGACCAGCCGCAACGTGGTCACCGTGGCGATCGCCCGGGAACTGGCCGGGTTCCTGTGGGCCGAGATGACCGCCACCGACTGACCCTCTCACCGTCATGACCAGCCCGCGCGTGGACTCCCCGGTCGGTCAGCGGACCACGCGCATCCAGCGCACGACGCGCCGGGACACGCCGTGGCAGGACCGATCCCCGTTTGCTCTATGGAGCGCCGCCACCGCGGCGCCCGCGCCTAGTCAGGGGCCACCTCCTGCGCATCTCCGACGTGCGATCCCGACTCGCGAACATCAGACAGGCGGCGCCCTGACCCGCACCGCCCCGACGCGTCGTGCCCACCCCACCCCCCGAGCTCCACCAGCACAGTCCGGCGAACACCACCAACCCCACGACACACCGCGGGGCCGCCCCGCCCCGGGCTCCGAACAGCCGACCAGCCACAACCAAACGGACATCAGCCAATCAATGCCGTAGTCCCTTGACGAGGCCGTTCCACATCAGAGCAGGCGCCTCAGCTTCGCGTACAACAGGTCACCGCGGACGCCGGAGTTCGGGCAACCGCCGAAGTGGTGCAGCGCGACCACCTTGTTGGTCCTGCGTGAGATCACCGGTGACCCGGACGAGCCGCCCTCGGTGTCACAGAAGTAGGAGACGTCCGAGTCGGTGGCATACCCGTCGTACGCGTTGTCCACGACCGCGCAGTTGCCGGCCTGCTCCCCCTTGGCTCCGGCGATCCGGGTGGGTTCGCCGGCCGGGTGCTGCGGCACGTACAGCGGCTGGTTCCGAGCCGGTCGGGCCGCGTCCAAGGTGAGGTAGCCGAACTTCTGCACCCGGCTGAAGTTCTCCACGGTGAACAGCGTGTAGTCGTACGTCCGGTGGGTGGCCAGCACCTTGTCGCCCCACACCTTGGTCGGCTTGAACACCTCGTACCCGCCGCACCGCGCGCATTGGTAGTTGAACCACACTTCGGTGTCGTAGGCGTCGTCCGAGCTGTCGAAGCAGTGGTTGTTGGTCAGCATCCGGTTCTTCTGGCCGACCCGCCAACCGGTGCACAGCTCGGTGCCGTTGATCAGCAGCCGCGCGACGGCCTTCGAGCGCGTGTACGCGACCGGATCGGCCGACCGGTAGCAGACCGCGTCGGTGGACTCGTCGCCGCCACAGACCGATTCCTCACGACCGGTCCGCCGCGTCTGCTCGGACCGCTGCTCCGTTCGGGTGAACCCGCGAGCCACCCGGTCGACGTGCACGCCGAGAGTGCCCAGCACCGAGCCGACGCCCAGCGGGTTGACCGCCCGGTGCACCTCGAGCACCGCCGTGTCCCCGGTGATCGACATCGCCCACTTGTCCGCCCGCTTCGGATCCAGCAGCCCGGAGGCGTCGGACCGGTACGACTCCTGCCCCGACGGGTCGGACACGGTCAGGTAGTCGCCGGGCCCCAGGATCATGCGGCTGAAGTGCAGCTTCACGTACGAGGCGCCGGGGTATCGGAACGTCTCCCGGCGCGGTGTCTTCCGGCCGCCCAGCAGTTTGTCGACCGCCAGCAGTTCGCCGACCCGCAGCCGGCTCACGGTGCGGGCGCCCGCCTCGGCGATCGGCCCCCGCTGTGCGCCTCGGTTCGGATGCTCACCATCCGCCGCCGCCGGCCGAGGCGCCCCCACTGCCTGCCCCGGCGCTCCCTCTGCCTGCCCCGGCGCCGCCGCCTGTCCGGGTGCCGCCCCCTGCCCGTGTGCCGCCGCCTGCCCGGCTACCGCCGCCTGTCCCGGTGCCACCTCCGACAGCGATACCGGGGTGCGGGCGACGCCGGGCGCCTCGTGCCAGGTGCCGACCGGACGGCCCAGGTCGTTGCCGGCTTGCCGCCAAGCCACCACACCAGCCGCCCCGGCCAGCACGACGGTGGCACAGACTCCGACAACGATCATGCGGCGCATGCTGCTCCCGATCAGTAATACGGCACAAAAAGGCCAATACGGCGATCTCGTAGTGTGTGTAACGAGGCACCTGCGGCGGCGACGCGCGGTGCGGCGTGCACACTGGTTCCGTGCGCATCACCTCCGCCCTCGTCGACCCGGCTCTGCTGGACCTGCCGTGGAACGTGCCACTCGAGGACTGGCCCGCGGATCACCTGGTCGCGTTGCCGCAGGGCATCTCGCGGCACATCGTGCGGTTCGTCAAGCTGAACGACACCGTGTACGCGCTCAAGGAGACCCGGGAGCGCATCGCCGAGAAGGAGTACGACCTGCTTCGCGCGCTGGAGCGGATCGACTTCCCGGCGGTCGAGGCGGTAGCCATCGTCACCGACCGGGTGACCGACGACGGCGAGCCGCTGGAAACCGTGTTGATCACTCGGCACTTGCAGTTCTCCCTTCCGTACCGCGCGTTGTTCTCCCACGTGCTGCGCCCGGACACCCTGAACCGACTGCTGGACGCGCTGGCCGCCCTTTTCGTCCGGATGCATCTGACCGGCTTCGTCTGGGGCGACTGCTCCCTGTCGAACACGTTGTTCCGCCGCGACGCGGGCGCCTTCGCCGCCTACCTGGTGGACGCCGAGACCGGCAACCTCTATCCGAAACTCTCCGAGGGCCAGCGCAACGAGGACATCGAGATCCTCCGGCTGAACATCTTCGGCGAGTGCCTGGACCTGGAGGCGGCCGAACTGCTGCACGAGTCGATCGACCCGGAGGCGGTGGTCGACGACATCGTGAACCGGTACGAGCGGCTGTGGCACGAGGTCACCTATGAGCAGGAGGTCCCGCGCGACGCCCGGCACGACATCGAGCGCCGCATCCGCCGGCTCAACGAGCTCGGTTTCGACGTCGCCGAGGTGGCCATGTCCACGGTGGACGGTGGCTATCGGGTGCGTCCCAAGGTGGTCGACGCCGGCTATCACACCCGCCGGCTACTCCGGCTGACCGGCCTGGACGCCGAGGAGAACCAGGCCCGTCAGCTGCTCAACGACCTGGACGCGTACCGGGCCGAGAGCGACCTGACCGACGAGCAGCAGGCCGCACACCGCTGGCTCACCGAGGTCTTCGAGCCGGTGGTCCGCGCCGTCCCCGCCAACCTGCGCCGCAAGCTGGAACCGCAGGAGATCTTCTCGCAGATCATCCAGCACAAGTGGCTGCTCTCCGAGCAGGCCGGCCGCGACGTCGGCATGGCGCCCGCGGTGCAGTCCTACCTCTCCGACGTTCTCGTCCACCGCCCGGACGAGCAGGCCGTGCTGGGCGTCGAGGTGCCCGCCATCTGAGTCCTCCCTCTGTGTCCACCGTTCCGGGCCGCCGACGCTAGCAAGTTCGGAGCGACCCTCCGGCGTTGTCCACAAGAGACGGCGGTCACATCGGGTTATCCACAGGCTGGGTTGCGGCCGGCGGCGTCGCCTGCTCAAGTAGGGCCCGCAAACCCGCTCGCCGGGCCACCACGACCACCCGGTCACCGGCCGCCAGCACCCGGCGGCCGTCCGGTGACCAGTCCACCCATTCCGAGTCGGAGGCCGACATGCCGATCACCCGTACGTTGAACGGCCGGTCCGCCCTGCTCAACGGCGCGCCGTCGAGGGGCGACCCGGGCAACACCCGGACCGCGGCCACCAGCAACGCGTGCCGGTCCACCGGGATGGTGACGATCACGTCCCGGTCCAGCAGCGACGCCGCGAACGCCGGCGCCACCAGACGGGAGACGCTGCGCGAGGTGTTGATGGCGAAGGCGTTCTCCACACGCTGCGCGAAGTCGTCGTCGAAGAGTCGCAGCACCACGCGCATGTCGCTGCGCACGGCCCGGGCGTTCAGCGCGGCCTGGAGGTTCGTGACGTCGTCGGTGGAGACCACCACCAGCGCCTTGGCCTGGTCGATCGAGGCCGCCCGCAAGGTCTCCTCCAGCGCCGCATCGCCGACGATCATCGGCACCCCGAGCTGCTCGGTGACCTTGGTGCCACGGGCGTTCGGGTCACGGTCGATGGCCACCACGTCAAGGCCGAGGTCGACCAGTTGGCGGAGGATCCGGGTGCCCACGCTGCCCAGGCCGACCAGCACGATGTGGTCGGCGTGCGCGCCGCGGACCTCACCCCTGGACAGGGCCAACCGCGCGTTCACCACACCCTCGACCACCGCCGCGGTGATCAGCGGCAGCAGGGCCAGCCGGCGAGCGTGAGCACCAGTTGGGCGACCTGCGCGAGACCACCGTGCACGGTGTCCACATCGGACGACCCTACCGCGGTCAGCAGGGTGACGTACACCGAACGCCAGAAACCGTTCACGTCAGTGTCCGTGAACGCCAGCACGGTTCCCGCCGCCACGGTGACGAACAGCGTGACGAGCACCGCGATGCCGAGCTTGCGGCTCAGCGCCGCACGCACCGCCCGGCCGAACCCGAGCACCGGCCGGCGCCGCCGCGACGAACGGGCCAGCTTCCGGGCGGCCACCGCCTGCCCGGCCAGCCGGCCGCTGGCCTCGGCCAGCACCAGATCGTCGGGCCGCGCCCGGCCCGGTGCCGGTTCGGCCGGCAGAACGGACACCTGGCCCCGGCCGTCGGCGCTGGTGAGTGCGCAGACCACGTGTTCGTCCGCGACATCGGCACGGCGGGCGACGTACAGGGTGCGGCCGGCGTGCCGGAAGTGGGTCGGCGCCACCTCGCCGAGGGCGGCCGCGACGAACGCCGGTGCGGACATCGCGGCATCGGAGAGCACCGCGCAGTCGTCGAAGAGCCGGCGAACGCCGTACCCGAGCCCGGTGTTGAACATCCGGATCACCAGCCGCAGGTCCCGCTCGACCGCCTGGGCGCACAGGGCGGCGTGCAGATTGACCACGTCGTCCGGCATGATCAAGGCGAGTGCGACGGCACCGGAGAGGCCGACGGTGCGGAACGTGCGCTCGTCGAGGCGGTCGGCGCGGATCACCCGTACGCCGCGCAGAGAGCTCAGGTCCGGCACGTTGTCGCGGACCCGGTGCGGCGCCACCACGGTGATCCGGATCCGGTGTCCCGCCGTGGACAGTTCCTCCGCCAGCGTGTAGACCAGCGCGTCGGCGCCGCAGATGACGAAGTGCGGACGCCCGTCGCCGCCGTTCTGCGCCAGCCGCTGCTGCAACCGGGACATCAGTGAACGCCGGGTCAGCTCCCGGGACGTCTCGGCGCTCATGGCACCTGATCGTAATCGCGGCTCGTCCGAACGGTTACGACCGGAACCCGAAGGTGCCGCCAGTCGTTTTGCCGTCCGTGAAGCGGTCAATGCGCAAGTACGTCATCATCGCCGCCGCGGCCGGTGGCCTCCTGGCCGGCGGGGCGCCGGCGTACGCGGACCAGCACCCGGCCGGTCCGCTCGGTGGGCTGCTGGACCCGGCCGGTGGCGGCGTCAACCTGGACAACCCGGTGGACGGCGACCCGATCATCAAGGTCAAGCCGGGCAGCGACACGCCGGCCCTGCCGGCCGCACCCGGCCTGCCCACGGCGGGTCTGCCCACGTCGGACGCGGCGCCGACCGAGGACGCGTCACCCTCCGCGCGCACCGGACTCGGTGGCGCGAGATCGGCACTGCCGGCCGCCGGCGCGGTCGGCGGCCCGCCGCTCGGTTCGGTCCGGAACGACGACTTCGCGGTCGCCGACGTGCCGGTTGGCCGGCTGCTCAACGGTGGCGGCGTGCCGGGCCTCGGCCTGATGCCGGACGGCAGCGCCCCCCTCGCCCCCACCGGCCGGTCGACCCGGGAGTCCGGTCTGCTCGGCGGTGGTGTGCCGCTGCTCGGTGGGCTGGGCGGGCTGCTGCCGGAACCGGCCCGCACGCTGCCCGCCGACGGCCCGGACACCAGCGGGATGCCGGCCGGCGGCACCACCGTCGACCCCTCGGACATCGGCGACCCCTCGGACACCGGCGACCCAGCGGACATCGGCGACCCGGCGGCCACCGGTGGCCCGGACCAGCCCGCGGGCGACCCGCCCGGCAAGCCCGGCATCGGCGACCCGGCCACCGACGACCCCGACCCGAGCGGCCCCGGCGACGACGACAAGCGCGTACACGAGGAGCCGACCGACGACGAGGCCGGCGGCCGCAGCTTCTCCACTGGCCGACCGGTGGCCGGGGAAGACCCCGACTACGAGTGACGTCACGGCCGGAACAATTCCGCCCGGGCACGCGCTGACCATTTCGGTCCTGCCGTCGGTGTTCCGGAGTGTTGCTGCATGCAGACGTTTCTGCCGTACCCCGACTTCGTCCGCACTGCCCAGGCATTGGACCAGAAGCGGCTCGGCAAGCAGCGGGTGGAGGCCATCCAGGTGCTGCGCGGGCTCACCCAGCCGACGTACGGCTGGCGGCACCATCCCGCGGTGAAGATGTGGGCCGGGTACGAGGAGGCGCTGGTCCGGTACGGGCTTGACGTCTGCGCGGTGTGGTGCGAGACGGGCCGGGCGGACACCTGCGCCACCACGCTGACCGGCGACCTGATGGCCAGTTGCGGGATCACCGTCATCCGTACCCAGGACGAGCTGGCCGCGGCCGGCGAGTTGCCGCCCTGGCTGGGCGACGAGGCGCTGCACGTCAGTCACCGGTCCGCGTTGCTGCGCAAGGACCGGGACCGCTACCAGCCGATGTTCGGCGACATACCGGACGACCTCCCGTACGTCTGGCCGCGGTCGGACCGGGCCGCTCGCTGCCGGTAACGCGCGGGCTCCCCTAAGGTGACCGGATGCGCATCGAGCGGGTGGTGGACGCGGCCGCCGTACACCGGGCTGCTGATCTTTTCGACTCGCCCCCGCTGCCGGCGGCGACCGAGACCTTCCTGCGAACGCCGGGCCATCATCTGCTGTTCGCGTACGACGACGCAGGTCGCGCCGTCGGCATGATCTCCGGTGTCGAGATGACTCATCCGGACAAGGGCACCGAGATGTTCATCTACGAGCTCGGCGTGGCGCCCGAGGCCCGGCTGCAGGGCATCGCAACCGAGCTGGTGCGCGAGTTGGCCGAGATCGCCCGGTCCAGTGGCTGCTACGGCATGTGGGTCGGCACCGAGGCGGACAACCTGGCCGCGCAGGCCACCTATCGCAAGGCCGGCGCCACCGAGGACGCGCCGTTCGTGCTGCTGAACTGGGACCTGACCGCCGACCGGCCGGGCGATACGGGCGGCTGACCGGATGGCGGATCAACGACCGTGCCGGTGAACTGACCGGGCGGTCGGCCGCATCCTGTTTCGCTGAGCGGCAAGGCGGCGTGAGGGACGAGATGCGGCCGGAGTACGAGGCGGTGGTGACGAAGAGCAGCGAGTTGCTGGTGCGCGGGGGCGCCCCGCACCCGGCCATCGACCTCCTGCACCGCCAACCGCTGCGAACGGGTGCTGGCCGGGCAGATCGGCACGCGGCGCACCGCCGGGCGCCCTGGTCGGCCTTGCCCAGGTGCACCTGCGGCTGGAGCCCACTCACGGTTCAGTCCTGCCCGACGAAGTCGACCGATCCTCCGGCCAGCCCAATCCGGACCCACAGTCGGTGGCGACCCCGTTTGAGACGTAGCCGGGCGACAATGGCGGGGGGAGGTGTGCGATGCTGCTCAACCTGCTCAAGTACGGACTGCTCATAGCGGTGCTGGTTGTCGGCGCCTGGCTGGCCGGACGGATGCTGGGCGTGCCGCCGGCCCGACGCCCGAACGGTGCCATCACCGCGAACCCGTGGCTGGACGCCGAATGCGCATTCGATCGAGCACTGGCCGAGCACAAGCGGCGTTATTACGCGGCGGCGCTGGTCGGACGAGCGGCTCGTTTCGATCTGCCCTGCATCGACCAGGCGACGCCGTTTGCCCGTCTCGGACAGCATCCCCTCGGCGAACAGGTCGTTCCGCTACGTGAGATCGTCGGCACCGTGGACCGTGCCGGCCAGTTCTTCGACCGAGACTTCCGGCCGACGCGACAACGCGCCCGCGATCGATTCCAGCGGGCATACGTCGCCATGTGCCGCGGCGAGCCACTTCCACCGGTCGAACTGTACCGATGGCACGGTCACTTCTACGTTGCCGACGGGCATCACCGAATCGCCGCCGCGCGTGCGATGGGCCAGGACTACCTCGCCGGCCAGGTAACCGAGCTCGTGGGCCGCTAGGCCGTGTTCGGGGGAATCCGGCCCAGCTCCCAGCAGTCATGCCCCACGGCTCGCTCATCCGGACCGGTGGGGTCCGATGCGTTCGATGTCGATCCGAATGAGTACCCGTTGCTCGGCCTCCATCGCGGCTCGGTACTCGTCCCAATCGGAATGCTCGCCGCTGGTACGCCGGTAGTAGTCGATCAAGGGATCCATCGCGTCCGGCAGGTCAAGTATCGAGGCGGTGCCGTCGACCTGGAGCCATTTCCCGAAGAAGCCGTCGGGCAACAGGCAAACGAACACGCGCGGGTCCCCGCGCAGATTTCGGACCTTGTACGCGCCCTGCCGGCTGCTGATGATCACCCGGTCTTCGGCATCCAGCGAGACAAGCACCGGAGACATCTGGATGCCGCCGCTCGGCTTGGAGGTCGCGATGACGCCGTGGTGCTGGTCGGCGAGCATCGCACGCAGATCGTCGAGGTTCATGCGTCGAGTGTGCCGGGCAACGCAAGGATCCCGCTTCCCGCACACCTGGTAGGCGCTGGAGCCCCCGGCCGGGATCGAACCGGCGACATCTCGCTTACAAGTCTTGGGCGGCTCGTCCGTCGCTGTCTGTATGTGGCTGTGACCTCGGAAATCCGTCCGGCACTGCGTCGGCTTGCTCGTGATCATCTGAGCCGGTTGCTAATGAGATTTACCGGGTCGGCTGCGGCAGACTCGGGTCCGGTAGCCGCCGGTGGGTGAGCACTCCCGGTTGCGGGACGCGTGGCAGTCCTATTGACAGATCGTGCCCCTGCCGGTGGTCCCGGGAGACGGAACCGCTGATGGGATGTCGTGCCCGCCGTAGGCGTGAGCACTGGATCATTAGCTCGCTGGTAGTTCTCCCGGGTGGCTGTCGAGGAGTACTTCGGGAGGACAGGTTGCTGGTACTGATCGGAGATGACTGGGCCGAGAACCACCACGATGTCGAGGTCCAGGACGAGGCGGGTCGGCGGCTGGGCAAGGCGAGACTGGAGGATGGGATTGAGGGGATTGCCCGGCTGCACACGCTGATCGGTGAGCATGCCGGCGAGGACGACGAGCCGCAGGTCGTGGTGGGAATCGAGACCGACCGGGGTCCGTGGGTGCAGGCGCTGATCGCGGCCGGCTATGAGGTGTACGCGATTAACCCGCTGCAGGTGGCCCGCTACCGGGAACGGCACGGGGTGTCGGGCGCGAAGAGCGACGCCGGCGACGCACACACCCTTGCCGACATGGTGCGGACTGACCGGCATCAGCTGCGCCCCGTCGCGGGCGACAGCGCTGGGGTCGAGGCGGTCAAGGTCCTCACCCGAGCCCACACGACGCTGATCTGGGAACGCACCCGCCACACGTTGCGGCTGCGGCAGGCACTGCGCGAGTTCTTCCCCGCGGCCCTGGCCGCCTTCGACGACCTGGCCGCCGCGGACACCTTGGAACTGTTGAGCGTGGCCCCCGATCCGGCCTCGGCGGCTCGGCTCACCACCGCGCAGATCACCGCCGCGCTGAAACGGGCGCGCCGCCGCGACGTCGCGGCCAAGGCGGCGAAGCTGCAGGCGGCGCTGCGTACCCGGCAGCTGGGCCAGCCGTCCGTGGTGACCGCGGCCTATGCGGCCACGGTCGGCGCCCACGTCGCGATCCTGACCGCGCTGCAGACGCAGATCAAGGCCATGCAGAAGCAGGTCGAGGCGCATTTTGGACAGCACCCGGACGCTGAGATCTACCTCAGTCAGCCCGGCCTGGGCCGCATTCTCGGCGCCCGGGTGCTAGCCGAGTTCGGCGACGACTCGACCCGCTACGCCGACGCCAAAGCCCGCCGCAACTACGCCGGCACCAGCCCCATTACCCGCCAATCCGGCAAGAAGAAGCTGGTGCTGGCCCGCTACGTGCACAACGACCGGCTCATCGACGCCCTCAACCGGCAGGCCTTCGCCGCCCTGATCGCCTCCCCAGGCGCCCGCAGCTACTACGACCAGCAACGCGCCCGCGGCGTCAACCACCACGCTGCCCTGCGGCAACTCGGCAACCGCCTGGTCGGCATCTGCACGGCTGCCTCAAGACCCGCACCACCTACGACGAGGCAACCGCCTGGCACACCCACCAACGACACGAGCAGAAGACCGCCGCTTGACAAAAAAGCTCATGGGATGTCTGTCAAGCTTGCTTGCGGTCTGCACAGCTCGTCCAGATCAACATCAAGAAACTCGTCGCGAACAACACCAAGTAAATCGATCAGGATCACAGGACACTAGAGACATGCCTCTTCAAGCTCCGTAGACAACCGGGAATCGAGCATCACGTCGAGTCATGTCCGTTCGGCGGAGACCGACGCTATCAGTCGTCGTCACTGTGCCCACGCCTGGACACGGTGCACGACTGCTCGGTCGGGAACCTCGCGACCGTTCGCTGGCGGGAACCGGTCAGATGGCCAGCCGGCCCGATCCACTCAACGGTCGGCTGCCAGGCCGGCATCGGGCAGACTGAGTCCGTTCGACGCCCGCCGTCCGGCGCGCGTGTCGGCCGTCGTCGCCCAGCGACATGTGGAGCGCGCCGGCCGGCGCCGCTGGGTGTAGTGCAGGAGAGACTGTTGACCGAGGCCATCCCGCTGCCAGAAGCGACGAGCCAGGGCGACGACGGGTCGCCGCTGGTTTCGGTCGTGACCTGCGTCTACAACGCCGGCGAATATCTGCGGCCAGCGGTTTTGAGCGTAGTGAATCAGACCTATCGGAATCTCGACATCATAATTGTCGATGACGGTAGCACCGATGGCTGTCTCGACACGATAACGGATCTCATGGATGACAGCCGGATCCGTGTTGTCCGCCAAGCGAACGCTACCCGGCCGGTAGCACTCAACCGGGCGCTGGACATGGTGCGGGGGGAGTTCTACGCGATTCAGGACGCGGACGATATCAGCGACCCCACCCGCATCGACAAGCAGCTGCAGGCGATGCTGACCCACCCGGAACTCGCAGCGGTGTTCTGCGGATACTGGCTTCAATTGAACGGAAAACGCATGGCGCCGCAATTGGTGTCAAGGAGCATGAGTGACTGCAAAGCCGATATCGACGCGCTGCGTATCCCCGCACATGACGCGACCGGTTTGTTCCGAATATCGATGGTCCACAAGATGCGGTACGATCCCTCGCTTCCTTTCGTCGAGGCCTGCGACTATATCTTGCGGGTGGGGGAAAGCCACTCCATGATGGTCTTGGAGGACTGCCTGTACGGGTATCGCATGCACCCGAGCTCCCTTACCCTGTCTGATCCGGACCGACGCGAGCGGATGGTCACCAGGATGCTGGAGCGAGCATGCGACCGACGGGGGCGATCATACGGCGGGACCGTACCACCGGCTCCGAGAAGGAAACGCCGGTCGCGTAACAGCCTCATGGACAACGATATTGCGTCGGTGTTCGTGGTCAGCGCGTTGAGTCAACGCCAAGCGAATCGCCGGCGGGGGGCAATACATACGGGATTGCAGTGCGCGCGTCTGCACCCGTTCGATCCCTATTACTACAAGGCTCTGGTGTACGCGTTGGCACCCGCGAGACTTCTCAATCTCATTCGAAGCGCCAAATCCTGACGTGGTCTTGCGCTGGTCGAACCGTCCCGGTCACGCTCAGCCGACTGCACCTAGTGCGTCGTGATTCTGTTACCTTTACGTGATGTTGTTGTGGTTGGCTGTCCGGGTGGATCTGACGGCGGCCCAATGTGCTGAGCTTCGTGCGCTGACGACGAGTACGGAGGTGTCGGCGGCGGTCGGGACACGGGCCCGGATCGTGTTGTGGCATGCCGAGGGCCGGATGAAGAATGAAGCGCCCTGGGTTTGGTGGAGGCTCCATTCCGTGAGGAGATGGAGTCATGGCACGACCGAGCAGGTACTCGGCTGACTTCCGGGCCCGGGCGATGCGCCTGGTCGCCGAAGCCCGGCCGGAGCACGACACCGAGTGGGCGGCGATTACCTCGGTCGCTCACAAGCTGGGCGTCAGCAGCGAGACGCTGCGCAAATGGATCCGCCAGGCCCAGGTCGACGACGGGCAACGGCCCGGCACGACCAGCGATGAGTCGGCGGAGCTGAAGCGGCTGCGGCGGGAGAACGCCGAGCTGAAGCGGGCCAACGAGATATTGAAGGCGGCGAGCGCGTTTTTCGCCGCGGAGCTCGACCGCCCCGGGCCGAGATGATCCGCTTCGTCGACGAGCACAGGGATCGTTTCGGGGTCGAGCCGATCATCGGTGTGCTGCGCGCAACCGATGCCGGGTTCCTGTCGGTGTCCGGCTACTACGCCGCCAAGACCCGGCCGCCGTCGGCCCGCTCCATCGCCGACGCGGCCTTGTGCGAACAGATCGCCGCGGTGCATCAGGCGAACTACAGCGTCTACGGGGTCCGCAAGATGCACGACGCGCTGCACCGCGCCGGTGTGCCGATCGGCCGCGATCATCTGGCCCGGCTGATGCGCCGGCTCGGCCTGCGCGGAGTCAGGCGCGGTAAGCCGAAACGCACTACGATCGCCGAGACCGCGGCGGCTCGGCCGGCGGACCTGGTCCGGCGGCAGTTCCACGCGGGCCGGCCGAACCAGTTGTGGGTGTGCGACCTGACCTACATCCGCACCTGGGTCGGCTTCGCCTACCTCGCGCTGGTGATCGATGTGTACTCCCGGCGGCTGGTCGGCTGGGCGCTGACCACCCATCTGCGCACCGACCTGCCGCTGGAGGCGTTGGAGATGGCGGTCTGGGCGCGCAACGACCGCCTGGACGGGCTGATCCATCACAGCGACGCGGGCAGTCAACCTGCATTCAACCGGTCGTCGCAACACCTCGTCGGGAAGGTGAAGCGATGGGCTATGGGCCGGAGCAGAAGCGGGTTCGGCTGTATCGGGGTCAGATTCCCTCGCCGGGCCGGCCGACGGTGGCGTGGCGTGAGGATC
>DASSAL010000318.1:0-25212 GCA_035685405.1 Actinoplanes sp.
GCCCCGCGACGGCGGCCCCGGCCCGGACGGGCCCGTGCAGTGAGCCGGGCCGGATTCACTCGGACGTCAATGCCGGCTCCCGGGCCCGCGCCGGCCGGGAGCCGCGCTGCCCGAGCACGATCAGCGCCACCGCCGCCGCGATGATCAGCGCGGCGAGCACCGTCCGCGGGCCGAGCGGCTCGTCCAGCAGCCACCAGCCGAGCAGCACCGCGACCACCGGGTTCACGAAGGCGTACGTCCCGGCGATCCGGGCCGGGGCGTTGCGCAGCAGCCACTCGTACGCCGTGTAGGCCACCAGGCTGCCGAAGACGATCAGATAGCCGACCGCGAGCAGCGCCCCCACCACGTCCGAGGACATCTCCACCCGGCCGAACTCGCCGGCCAGCCCGCCCACCACCCCGAGCGCCACGCCCGCGCAGAGCATCTCCACGGCGCTGGTCAGCAGCGGCTGCTCCGGATGCGGGACGTGGCGCCCGTACGCCGAACCGAGGCCCCAGCACAGCGCCCCGCCGAGGGCGACCGCCGCGGCCAGCGGATCCGGCGCCGCGCCGGTGAACGGGTTGACCAGCACGCCCACGCCCACCAGGCCGGCCAAAATGCCGAGCCCGACCGTGCCGGTGATGCGTTCCGAGTCGACGATCCGGGTGCCGATCACCATCCACAGCGGAATCGTGGCCAGCAACAGGGCCGTCACCCCCGAGGACAGCTCCTGCTCGGCCCAGGTCGCGCCGCCGGTGCCGGCGGCCGGCAGCAACAGGCCCTGCACCGCACCGGCCCGCCACTCGGCGGCGGTCGGGCGGCGCCAGCCGCGCTCCGGGCGGCGGCGCCGGCGCCACGCACACCACGCGTAGAGGATCAGCCCGGCGACCAGGAACCGCACGGCGCTCAAGGTGAGCGGCGGCAGGTGCTCGACGGCCACCTTCAGGGCGAGGTAGGTCGAGCCCCAGACGACGTACACGATGAGCAGCGGGCCGATCAAGGTCATGCCCTCAGCCTTGCCCACCGGACGGGCGGCAGGCTTGCCAGCCAACCCGCATTTTCTGCCAAGATAGCGGGATGCTGAGCGACGTCGCGGTGGTGGTCGCCGCCCCGGTGCCGGCGTTCGAACTGGGCGTGGTGAGCGAGATCTTCGGCCTGCGCCGGATGGACCCGGCGCTGCCGTCGTACCGGTATGCGGTCTGCGCCGAGGCCCGCGCCCCGCTGCCCAGCTCGTCCGGCTTCACCGTCACCCCGACCCACGGCCTGCGCCGGCTGGCCTCCGCGGACCTGGTCGTCGTCACCGGCGCCGCGCCGCCGATCCCGGATCCGTCGCCCGCGCTGGCCGCGGCGCTGCGCCGGGCCGCCGCCCGCGGCGCCACCGTCGCCGCCGTCTGCACCGGCGCCTTCGTGCTGGCCGCGGCCGGTCTGCTGGACGGGCGCCGGGCGACGACCCATTGGGGGTACGCGGACCGCCTCGCCCACCGCCACCCGCGGGTGACGGTGGACCCGGACCGCATCTACGTCGTCGACGGCCCGGTCGCCACCAGCGCCGGCGCCTCCGCCGCGATCGACCTGTGCCTGCACCTGATCCGGCGCGCGCACGGCGCGGACGTGGCCGGCCGGGTGGCCCGCGAACTGGTGGTGCCGGCGCACCGCAGCGGCGGCCAGGCGCAGTTCACCCCGGCCCCGGTGGCCGACCCCCGGCGGCCCGGGTCGGGCACGTTCGCCGCGCTCCTCGACTGGGCCGCCGGGCACCTGGACGAGGACCTGTCGGTGGACGCGCTGGCGCTGCGGGCGGCGATGTCACCGCGAACCTTCGCCCGGCGGTTCGCCGACGCGACCGGCTCGACGCCCGCCGCCTGGGTCCGGGAGCAGCGGCTGCGGCGGGCCGAGGAACTGCTGGAGCGCGACGGTGCCACGATCGCGGCGATCGCCCGGCGGTGCGGGCTGGGCAGCGCCGACACGTTGCGCCGGCACCTGCACCGCATCCGCGGCGTGAACCCCGAGCAGTACCGTGCCTCCCGATACATAGAGTAGCCAAACAGCCGAGTGACTACTGAGCGTAACGTCAAGTTAGGGTCGGCGAGTGCATATTAACGAGGTCGCACTGGTCGGCGCGATCACACTCGGTGTTGCCGGTGTGTCGTACCTGGCGTTCCGTCCCCACGAGGTCGCGGGCACCGCGGAGAGGGTCGCCGACCGGGCCACCTGCCGGACGGTGGACGAGGCGATCGTCGGATACCTGACGACGAACGACCGGCCGCCGCGCTCGATCGCCGACCTCAGGCCGTACGTCAGAGGCGACATCTCGGCGTACCGCATCGTCGACGGCCGTGCCGCCGGACCGGGCTGCTGACCGATCTCGCTCGCGCCGCCCTATCATGCTGTCCAGCCACACGCGTACACAGCTGAACACGGAGAGCGAGACATGGGCACGGACACGTTGGAGTTCCAGGCCGAGGCGCGGCAGCTGCTGCAGCTGATGGTGCACTCGATCTACTCGAACAAGGACATCTTCCTGCGGGAGCTGATCTCCAATGCCTCGGACGCGCTGGACAAGCTGCGGCTGGCGGTGCTCCGCGACGGGCTGGCGGCGGACGCCGACGATCTGCACATCGACATCACGGCGGACAAGGACGCGCGGACGCTGACCGTGCGCGACAACGGCATCGGCATGACCCGGGACGAGGTGGTGTCGCTGATCGGCACCATCGCCAAATCCGGCACCGCCGAGATGCTCCGGCAGCTGAAGGAGTCCGGCGCCGACGTCAAGGACCTGATCGGGCAGTTCGGTGTGGGCTTCTACTCGACCTTCATGGTGGCCGACCGGGTGACGCTGGTCAGCCGCCGGGCCGGCACCGACGAGGCCACCCGGTGGGAGTCGGACGGGCAGGGCACGTACACGCTGACCGAGACCGACGCCCCGGTGGGCACCGCGGTGACCGTGCACCTGCGCCCGGCCGACGAGGAGGACGCCCTCTACGACTACACCGACGAGTGGAAGCTCAAGGGCATCATCAAGAAGTACTCCGACTTCATCTCCTTCCCGATCCGGCTGAACGGCGCCGACGAGCCGGTCAACTCGATGAAGGCGCTGTGGGCCCGGCCCCGGTCCGAGGTCAAGGACGAGGAGTACCACGAGTTCTACCGGCACATCAGCCACGACTGGACCGAGCCGCTCGAGATCATCAACATGCGGGCGGAGGGCACGTTCGAATACGAGGCCCTGCTGTTCCTCCCGTCCCGCGCACCGTACGACCTGTTCCAGCGCGACGCCCGCCGCGGCCTGCAGCTGTACGTCAAGCGGGTGTTCATCGCCGACGACAGCCGCGAGCTGATGCCCGACTACCTGCGCTTCGTCAAGGGTGTGGTGGACGCGGCCGACCTGTCGCTGAACATCTCCCGCGAGATCCTCCAGCAGGACCGGCACATCCAGCTGATCCGCCGGCGGCTGGTCAAGAAGGTGCTGTCCACCGTCAAGGAGATGCAGACCGCCAACCCGGAGAAGTACGCGACCTTCTGGCGCGAGTTCGGCCGCGCGGTCAAGGAGGGCCTGCTCAGCGACTCGGACAACCGCCGCCAGATCCTCGACGTGGCCACCTTCGCGTCCACCGCGGGCGACCAGCCGACCACCTTGGCGGACTACGTGTCCCGGATGAAGGACGGGCAGACCGAGATCTACTACCTGACCGGCGAGTCCCGCTCGCAGGTGGAGAACTCGCCGCACATGGAGGCGTTCCGGGCGCAGGGGTACGAGGTGCTGCTGCTCACCGACCCGGTGGACGAGATCTGGGTGGAGGCGGTGCCCGACTACGACGGCAAGAAGCTGCAGTCCATCGCCCGCGGCTCGGTCGACCTCCCGTCGCCGTCCGCCGAGCCGGACGAGCAGCGGGAGGGCGACTTCCAGCCGCTGCTGGGGTTCCTCAAGGACACGCTGGCCGAGCAGGTGAAGGACGTCCGGCTGTCGCACCGGCTGACCACCTCGCCGGCCTGCCTGGTCAGCGACACCGACGACATCACCCCGACGCTGGAGAAGATGTACCGGGCGATGGGCCAGGAGGTGCCGCACGTCAAGCGGATCCTCGAGGTCAACCCGGCGCACCCGCTGATCGACGGGTTGCGCTCGGCACACACGGAGCGCGCCGACGACCCGGCGCTGCCGGAGACCGCCGAGTTGCTGTACGGCACGGCGCTGCTGGCCGAGGGCGGCGACCTGGCCGACCCGGCCCGCTTCGCCAGGCTGCTCGCCGACCGGCTGGCCCGCACGGTCTGACGGCCGGCCTGCCGCACGGGCCTAGCTGCGCCGGGCGTCCTTGACGAAGACGATGCCGGCGGCGTCGGTCAGGTGGGCCGGGTCCAGCGGGGCGTAGCCGTTCCAGGGGGACTGACGGGCAGCCGGCCGGCCCCCGCCGAGGAGGGCGGCCAGCCGCCGGGGGTCGACGATGGACCGGTCCTGCGGCAGCGCGTACAGCCGCCCCTCGACGGTGTCCGCGGGCGGGGTGTCCACACCGTGGTGGCGGATCGTGCCGAGGGCGCTGGCCAGGAAGGCGTACTCCGGACCCAGGTGGGCGCTGACGATCGCGCCGGCGCTCCACCACTCCACCGGCTTGTCGCCCATCCGCATCCTGCTCCGGTGCCGCTGGAGGTGGGCGTTGTGGGCGGACACCAGCGTGCGGCCGCGGTCGGCGAGGGCGAGCAGGTTGGCGGCCATCATCGAGTCCCGCACGGCCAGCAGCCACGCCATGCGGCCGGGTGACGTGTCGGCCATCCAGGAGTGGTAGCGCAGCAGGCCGGTGGCGGTGCGCCCGGCCAGCCGGGCCCGCTCCCACTCCTCTGGTGCGGACGCCGCCACCAGGTGGGGGGTCTGCGCGACCAGCAGGGCCACCAGGTCGTCGGCCAGCAGCCGGAGCTGGTGCGCCTCCGGGGTCCGCCCCACCGACCGGGACGGGTCCATCATCGCGGCGGGGTTGGTCCAGCGGTCGTCGGCGCCGAGCAGGCGGTCGAGCGTGTCCCCGGTGCAGGGCAGCAGGCCGGCGTCCACCCGCGCGGCGAGGTAGGCGTGGAGGGCGGTGAGGGCCGGCCGGGGGCTGGCCGCGCCGGTGATCTCCAGCGGGCCGTCGAAACCGGCGAAGCGCACCCGCTCGTTGCCGGGCCGGTCCTCGTTGTACGCCCGCATCCAGCGCACCAGCTCGCGGTTGCCCGGGAACGCGCCCCAGTCGTGGCTGAAACCGCGCGCCATCACCCCGTCGAGGTCGCCCGCGGCCGTGGTGACGTAGTCGTCCACGACCACGCCCATCAGACAGTCACTCTCGAGGGCGATCGTCCGGTAGCCGTACCGCTCGACGAGGTGCCGGAAGAGCTCGTTGCGCAGGAGCAGCAGGACGTTCTCGCCGTGGGCGGGCTCACCCAGGGCGAGCAGGCGCGGCCGGGCGGGCAGCAGCGCCATGACGGCAGTGGCGTCGACCGGCTGGGCGGCGTCGGTGCTCGGAGCAGCAGTCATGGCCTTCACGGTATCGTTGAACCGACGGTTTAAACCTTCTCGTCCATTCCTGCAGAGCAGCGATGCGAAAGCTTCAAGGCACGGGAAACCTCAGGCCGATCGATCTGGCGCGCGCGCACGGTCTGTCCACGCAGGCGGTCCGCAACTATGAGGCGGCCGGCATCCTGCCGGCCGCCGAGCGCACCGCGCATGGTTACCGCACCTACACGCCGCGGCACGCGCGGGCGCTGCGCGCGTTCCTCGCCCTGGTGCCCGGACACGGCCACCCGACCGCCGCGTCGATCATGCAGGCGATCAACCGGGACGCGACCGAGGACGCGCTCGAGCTCATCGACGCCAGTCACGCCCAGCTCCTCGACGACCGCCGTACCCTCCGGGCCGTCGGATCCGCGGTTCGTGACCTCGAACCACCGCCGCCGGAACGCGGCACCATGTTCGTCGGCCCGCTGGCCAGACGCCTCGGCATCCGCCCCGCCACCCTGCGCACATGGGAACGCGCCGGGTTGGTCGAGCCGGGCCGGGACCCGCAGACCGGCTACCGGGTCTACCGCGCCGTCGACGTCCGCGACGCCCTGCTGGTCAACCAGCTCCGGCGCGGCGGCTACCGGCTGGAGCAGATCGCCCCGCTGATCGCCCAGGTCCGGTCCGCGGGCGGCGTTGCGCCACTGGAGTCGATGCTGGGCGACTGGCAGGCCCGCTTGTCGGCCCGCGGCCGGGCCATGCTCACCGGTGCCGCAGCACTGGACGCCTATCTCGCCGGCGGCTAGAAGCTAGTAGTGCCGGTGTTCTTCACCGCGCGAAGGAGAGCCGCCGCAGGGTGATCTCCCTTCACCCGCCCGGGATGAGGCGCCGCCGGGCACCCGGACGCGATGATCAGGGCCCGGCACCGACGGGTGGGAGGCATCGCCATGGGCTGTCTGTTCGCGATTTTCGCGGGACTCTTTCCCCGGCTCGCTCTGTTCATCATCTGGATCGCCCGCCCGGCACTGGTCAACGCCGCGTTCGACACCTTCATCTGGCCACTGCTCGGCATCGTGTTCCTGCCGTTCGCCACCCTGATGTACGTCGTCCTGTACATCCCCGGCGTCGGCCTGAGCGGCTGGGGCTGGTTCTGGGTCGTCGTCGCCGGGATCCTCGACATCACCCACTGGGCCGCCAGCGCCACCCAGCGCCGGCAGATACCCGGCTACCGCGGCGTCTGACGATCTCGACGACCGGGTCACCGGTTGGTGGAGCTGAAGTGCATGTAGTCCTTGAGCGTCCGCCACCGGCCGCCCCACGCGAAGCCGTTCCGGGTGAAGGCGCGCACCGCGCCCTCGGCGTGCAGCATGCCGATCAGGTAGCGGTTGCGCCGCACCCAGAAGGCGCTGCCGGGCGGGTCCAGGTAGCTGCCGCGGACCATCGGGTTCTGCAGCGGGTTGATGTCGATCGCCCGGCCGTACGCGTGCTCGGACCAACTCGTGCTGCCCGCCACCCGGCGGCACCGGTAGCCCGCGGTGACGATGCTCATGTCGGTCTGGCCGGGCATGTTCACCGACATCGGGGCCATCGCCATGATCCGGAAGCGCCACCGGAACAGCGTGAAGAACGTCCGCCGGGTGGCGGCCACCAGGCTCTTGTGCATGATGATGCTGCCGTCGTGGTAACCGCCCTGGAAGTCGATGTACGACACCCAGATGCGGCGCAGGTCCGCGGGCGGCACCGGGCACTTGCGCCGCGGGTTCCAGGCGACCATCGCCGGGGTGACCATCTCCACCCGGGTACGCCAGGCCGGCAGCGGCGTGGCGGGCCGGGTGAGCCGCAGCGTCTCGTCGACGTGCACCGGGTAGGGCGGCACGATCTGGTTCCACCGGCCCAGGTCGGCCACCCGCAGGCCGTGTGCGCGGGCGATGCTCGCCATCGTGTCGCCGGGCCGGACCACGTGCCAGACCGAGCGGGCGCCGGCCGGCGCCGGCGCGACCGGCAGGGCGACGAGCAGGACACAGAGCAGGGCGGCGAGTCGTCTGGGCACGGCTACCGACGGTACGAACGGGGTACGCCGGCCCGCAGCCGAACCGGGAAATCGGCGGGATCGCTGTCGGCTTCAAGCCAGATGCAAGCAGGAGACAAGCGGCACCCACCAAACTCCCAGCATGCGAACGCGGACCTTCGCCATCTATATCGCCGCCGTGCCCGAGCAGGTGTGGCGGGCGATCACCGAGCCGGCGTACACCCGGCGCTTCTACTTCGGCCTCGAGGTGGACGCCGAGTGGGCGGTCGGCGGGCGGATCGCCTACCGGGTGCCGGGCGGACCGGACTGGGCCGGGCTGCACGGGCACCTGGTGCTGTTCGACCGGCACCGCACGCTCATGCACGGCGTCGACGACACCAGCTGGGTCACCTGGGACGTGGCCGCGGTGGAGCCGGACGTCTGCCGGGTGGCACTGACCTTCGACACCCTGGACGCGCAGCACGACGACGAGGTCGACGAGGCGTGGAGCCGCATGCTCAGTGAGCTCAAGACGGTGCTGGAGGCCGGTCGCGCCCTGACGCGCTGATCGCGGCCCGCCACGCCCGGGGACCGCGCTGCGTCACCCGAAGGCCGGCCACGCGCACCGCGTACCGCAGCGCACCGGGCAGGTCGGTGATCTCCGGGTCGCGCGCCACCGCGACGGCGAGCGCGCCGTGGAAGACGTCGCCGGCGCCGGCCGTGTCGACCGCGGGCACCGGCGGCACCGGCAGTTCGCCGGAGCGCCCCCCGGACCGCCACCGCACCGGATCGGGCCCCGCGGTGACGGCCACGTGCGGCACGGCGGCGAGCAGCTCCGGGTCCGGCGGCCGGAACACCGCCGAGCAGGCCACCAGGTCCGCGTACGGCAGGATCTCCGCGAACACCGGCCGCCAGCTGCCGGCATCCACCACCAGCGGCCGCCCGGCGCGCGCCGCCGCCACGGCCAGGGCGGGATGATGCCCGTCGACCAGCACCGCGTCCGCGCGGTCAAGATCGAGGCCGGGCGGTACCCCTACCGCGGCGTCCCCGGCGTTGCGGCTGACCACGGTCCGCTCGCCGGTGCCGTTCAGCACGGTGATCGACGAGACCGGTGGCGGCAGGTCGCGGCCGGCCGCGGCGTCCACCAGCCGCACTCCGTACCGGTCCAGATCGTCCCGGATCAGTGTGCCGAGCGGGTGCGCTCCCACCGCGCTGACCAGAGTGACGTCCGCGCCCAGCAGGGCCGCGGTGACGGCGGCGTTGGCGGCCGGCCCGCCGGCCGCCATCTCGACGGCGCCGGCCTGCACCTTCTCGTCCACGCCCGGGATCCGGTCCACCGCATAGATCAGGTCCACCGTGGCCAGGCCGGCGCAGACGATCCTCACGGCAGCGGCGTGCCGGTCAGCGCGGCGCAGTAGTCGAGCAGCCGGTCCTGGAACTCCACCCGCCTGGTCGCGGCCAGCGGCTCGCGGGCCTGCTGGTGGTAGAAGTACCGTCCGGTCACGGTGGCCGCCGGGTCGTCGCTGGTGGCCAGCCACACCTGGGTGCGCACGCCGGAGGCCAGGCTCTCCGGCGCGCCGCGGCCGCCCATCCGGGTCGCCACCCAGCCCGGGTCGACCGCGTTGGCCAGCACGTCCGGCCACCGCCGCGCGACCGCGAGCGTCAGCACGACGTCGAGCAGCTTGGAGTCGCTGTACGCGCCGGAGCCGCTCCACCGGCGCCGGGTCCACTGCGGGTCGTCCAGGTTCGGCGCGCCGCCGGTGTGCATGCCGGAGCTCAGGTAGATCAGCCGGCCCGGCCGGGAGATCAGCGCGGTCAGCAGGTACGGCGCCAGCACGTTCACCGCGAAGTGCCGTTCCAGGCCGTCCGCGGTCTCCGCCCGGCGCTGCAGCGTGTAACCGATGCCCGCGTTGTGGATCACGGCGTGGAACCGGCCGGTGTCGTTCGCCTGCCCGGCCACCCGGCGCGTCTCGGCGATCGACGACAGGTCACCGACCACGATGTGCCGGACCCGGGGCTCGGCCCGCCGGATGTCGGCCGCCCGCCGCTCGGTGCGGGCGTGCAGCACGACCTCGTGACCGTCGTCGAGCAGCGCCCGGCCCGCGCCCAGCCCGAGGCCGTCCGCGGAACCGGTGACGAAGATCCGAGCCATCCAGCCAGGCTACGACGCCAGCTCCGAGAAGAAGACCCCGCTGTTCTGGAACACGTTGGTGATGCCGGACCAGAGGCCTTGGGCGATGTCCGCCGCCGGTCCGGGGTTCGTGCCGATATAGAAGATCAGCAGGATGAGCACCGCCCAGCCGAGGACCTTCTTCATGGGTGTGATCGTGACACGCCGCCGCCACGATCCGGGGGATGTCAGCCGCGCAGATCGAACAGTGTCGCGGCGTTCGTCCAGCACACCGCGCGCAGCCAGGGCTCGCCGAGGCCGAGGCGGGCCAGCGACGACAGCTGGTGCCCGTACGGGTACGGGATGTTCGGAAAGTCCGAGCCGAGCAGCACCTTGCCGGCCAGGCCGAGGTCGCGCAGCTGAGCGAGGCGGTCCGGCGGGAACCGGTGGAACTCGGAGAAGAAGTCGGTGAACGCCATCGTGGTGTCGAGCCGGACCCGCTCGTACCGGGCGGCCAGTTCGAGGAAGTCCGCATACTCCGGCGCGCCCAGGTGCGCGATCACCAGGGCGAGCCGCGGGTGACGGGCGAGCACTTCGCCGATCGGCCCCGGCCCGGTGAAGCCGCCGGGCACCGGGCCGGAACCGGCGTGCACCACCACCGGCGTGCCGGTCTCGGCCAGCAGCGCCCACACCGCGTCCAACTCCGGCGTGCGCGGATCGAAGCCGCCGACCTGCACGTGCAGCTTGAAGATCCGGGCGCCGCGGTCCAGCGCCCCGGTCACCTGGTCGACCGCGCCCGGCTCGGGGAAGAAGGTGGCGCTGGGCAGGCACTCCGGGACGCCGGCGGCGAACTCCAGCGTCCAGTCGTTCAGCGCGGCGGCCATGCCGGGCCGGTGGGCGTACGCCAGCGCGGTGAACATCCGGACGCCGAACTCCCGGAGGATCTCCACCCGGCGCGCGTCCGGGTACCGGTACCGGATCGGCCACGGGCGCCCGATCAGCGGACCGGCCACGTCGAAGTGCGCCCACACCCGCCGCTGCATCCGGTCCGGCAGGAAGTGGGTGTGCACGTCGGCGAGGCCGGGCAGGCCGAGGTCGCGCCAGAAAGAGGTCACCGTCACCGCTTCATGATGCCGGGCGTCAGGCGAACCGCTTGCCCAGGTCGCGGGCCTGCTCGTGGGCGTACCGGCGGCCGGCGTCCGGGTCCGCGGTGACCAGGCCCGGGCGGAACTGGATGGTGCTGACGTCGGTTACCCGGACGACCGGCGCTCGGCGTACGCCGCCGTCACCGGCCGCCGGCGGCTGCGCGCTGCCGCACCGGTCTACCTGGCCGGCATCGAGCGGCACTTCACCTCCCGGATGACCGCCGCCGAGGCGCGCACGGTGGCGGCCGCCCTGGCGAAGGTGCTGGCCGCGGCCGGCTGACCGCCGCGGCCGGCGGATTCTCGTGGTGATCACAGGTACACCCCGCAGAATGGTCACCATGCGTAGACGATCCGTCCTCCTGTCCGTGCTGACCGCAGCCGCGGGCGCCGGCGGGATGACCGCCTGCGCATCCGGTACGACCGGAGGATCAGCAGGTCAAGCCGCTCCGTCGGCGAGCGGGGTGCCGATCCTGGGGTCGACGGCCGCCTCGTCGCTGGCGCCACAGAGCGTGACACCGTACGCGCCGCCGACCGGCGCCGCACCGGCCCGGGCGTTCGCCGTCGGCCGTCGCGATCTCGGCTTGGACCGAGGCGCCGACCGGCCGTTGCCGACCCGGGTCTGGTATCCGGCGACCGGCGCGGTGCCGGACCGCCCGAGCCCGGTCGACGGGGCCGCCCCGGCCACCGGGCGGTTCCCGCTGATCCTGTTCAGCCACGGCCTGACCTCGTCGCCGGAGGACTTCGCGGCACTGCTGTCCCGCTGGGCGCAGGCCGGATTCGTGGTGGCCGCGCCCAGTTTCCCGCACACCGCGAACGGCGTGGCCCGTTTCGACGCCGGCGACATCGTGAACCAGCCGGCCGACGTCCGGCACGTGCTGGACCGGCTGCTGGCGCTGGCCGGCGACCCGCTGGCGACGATCATCGACCCGGCCCGGCTGGCCGCCGCCGGGCATTCCGGCGGCGCGATCACCACCACCGGGCTGTTCAGCGCCGCCCGTGATGAGCGGCTGACGGCGGGCCTGGTCATCGCCGGAACCGACTTCCTGGGCGCGCCGTTCGCAGGGCCGCCCGCCGCCATGCTGGTCGTGCACGGCCGCAACGACGACACCGTGGCGTACCGGGCCGGGCGCGCCGTTTTCGATGCGGTCCCGTGGTCACGCGCTATGCTGACCGTCACCTCTGGTGGGCATGTCATCACCAGCGGCGACTTCGAGGCGATCACCGGGACCAGCACGGAATTCTGGCGGTGGAGCCTGTACGGCGACGCGGCCGCGAGGTCCCGGATGTCGGCCGCCGCCGCGGCAGGGAATGCGGCGACGCTCGAAGATCAACTGTAGCCTCGAAACTTCCGGAAACCGGGCTCGGTAAAATCGAGACCTGAAGGTTGCCGGAAGCCGCCTTTGTGGCTCTTGACACAGTGTTTCGGAAAATCTACGTTAACGCCAGCGCGCCTCAACTTGCGGCCTAAGGACCGAAAGTTGCGGACGACATCGGGATTCTCGAAGACGGAGAACAGGGCGCATGACAATATCTCGGCGTAACTTCCTTGGCCTCGGCGTCGGTGCCGGGGCGGCGGCCGCACTGGCCGCGTGCGGCAGCTCCGGTCCGAGCACCGGCGGCGGCGGCGACAACAGCGGCGGCGGCGGTGCGGGCTCGGCATCCTACTGGTTCCTCACCGGCCAGCCCGGTGAGGGCATCCGGCAGGGCACCGTGGACCGCTTCAACCAGGCCAACCCCAACACCAAGATCCAGGCGACGACGTTCCAGAACGACGCCTACAAGCAGAAGATCAAGACCGCCATCGGCGCCGGCCAGGCCCCCACCATCATCTGGGGCTGGGGCGGCGGCGGCCTGAAGAGCTACGTGGACGCCGGCCAGGTCGAGGACCTGACCGACTGGTTCGGCCAGAACGCCGCGGTGAAGGACAAGCTGTTCCCCGCCTCGTTCGGCGCGGCCACCGTCAACGGCAAGATCTACGCGATGCCCGCCGAGACGGTGCAGCCGATCGTGCTGTTCTACAACAAGGAGCTGTTCGAGAAGGTCGGTGTGCAGCCGCCACAGACCTGGGGTGAGGTCATGGCCCTGGTGCCGAAGTTCAACGCGCAGAAGATCGCGCCGTTCTCGCTCGGTGGCCAGTCGCGGTGGACTAACATGATGTGGCTGGAGTTCCTGCTGGACCGCCAGGCCGGTTCCGAGGTGTTCAACAACGTCTTCGAGGGCAAGGCCAACGCCTGGTCCGACCCGGCGGTGCTGGACATGCTGACCAAGGTGCAGGACCTGGTGAAGGCGGACGGCTTCATCAAGGGCTTCTCGTCGATCACCGCCGACTCCAACGCCGACCAGGCGCTGCTCTACACCGGCAAGGCCGCGATGATGCTGCACGGCACCTGGACGTACGGCAGCATGAAGAACGACGGCGGCGACTTCGTCAGCAGCGGCAAGCTGGGCTGGATGAACTTCCCGGCGATCGAGGGCGGCAAGGGCGACCCGACCAACACCGTCGGCAACCCCGGCCAGTACTACTCGATCTCCTCCAAGGCCACCGCCGAGCAGAAGGAGACCGCGAAGAAGTACTTCCAGACCGCGGTGCTCGACGACGCCGAGGTCAAGGCGTGGGTGGAATCCGGTGCGGTGCCGATCGTCAAGGGCGCCGACGCGCAGCTGGCCTCGTCGCCGGACGCGGAGTTCCTCAAGTTCGTCTACGACACCTCGGTCAACGCCAAGACCTTCGCACAGTCCTGGGACCAGGCGCTCAGCCCGACCGCGGCGGAGACCCTGCTGGACAACATCGCCAAGCTGTTCCAGCTGCAGATCACCCCGCAGCAGTGGGTGGACAGCATGAACGGGGTCATCGGTAAATGACCACACTCGCTCCGCCCGCCGTTCGCGTTCAACGGGCCACCACCAGCAGCGGCGGGGGGAGCGGTTCCGTCCTGTGGATGGCCCTGCCCGCCCTACTGATCTTTCTCGCCTTCGGGATCATCCCGCTGCTCGGCGTGCTCCTGCTCAGCTTCACCACCTGGGACGGCATCGGCGACATCGTGCCGTCCGGCCTGACCAGCTGGCGGGCCGCGCTGACCGACCCCGGCCTGCCGAACGCGCTCTGGGTGACCTTCCTGATCATGGTGCTGTCCTGGGCGGTACAGACGCCGCTGTCCATCCTGATCGGCGTCTTCCTGGCCGCGCACAAGCGCTACCGCGGCTTCCTGGCGGTGCTCTACTTCATCCCGCTGCTGCTCAGCTCCGCGGCCATCTCGATCACGTTCAAGGCGCTGCTGGACCCGAACTTCGGCCTGGGCTCCGGCCTCGGGCTGGACTTCCTGAACCGCGACTGGCTCGGCGACTCGACGCTGGCCATGGGCGTGCTGATCTTCGTGGTGTCCTGGCAGTTCGTCCCGTTCCACTCGTTGATCTACCAGGGCGCGGTCCGGCAGATTCCGAACTCGCTCTACGAGGCCTCGCAGATCGACGGGGCCGGCCGGTGGCGACAGTTCTGGAGCATCACGCTGCCGCAGCTGAAGTTCACGATCATCACGTCGTCGACGCTGATGGTGGTCGGCTCGCTGACGTTCTTCGACCTGATCTTCGTGCTGACCGGCGGCGGCCCCGGCGACGCCACTCGCGCCCTGGCCCTGGAGATGTACCAGACCGGCTTCCAGGCCAACCTGATGGGCCCGGCCAGCGCGATCGCGGTCATCCTGGTCCTGGTCGGTCTGGTGTTGGCCCTGCTGCTGCGCCGCCTCGGCGGCCGCGGCGACGAGAGCCAGCTGGAAGGAGCCTGAGGTGGCCACGATCTCGCACGCCGCCCCCCGGCCCCGGAGGCGCAGCTCGACGGCCGGCCGGCTGCTCCGGCTGAACTGGTTCGGCGGCACGTTCGGCTGGCTCTGGCTGCTGATCGTGATGATCCCCCTCTACTGGGTGGTGATCACCAGCTTCAAGACGCAGGCCAACTACTTCATCACCAACACCTTCGCGCCGCCGGGCGACCCCACGCTGGCCAACTACCGGTTGGTCATCGAGAACGACTTCATCCGGTATTTCTTCAACAGCGTGATCGTCTCGGTCGGCGCGGTGGTCCCGGCGGTGGTCGTGTCGCTGATGGCGGCGTACGCCATCGTCCGCGGCGTCGGCAGCCGCTGGCTGCGCTCGATTAACGGGCTGTTCCTGATGGGGCTGGCCATCCCGCTGCAGGCCGTGGTCATCCCGGTCTACCTGATCATCATCCGGCTGCAGATGTACGACACTCTGATGGCTCTCATCCTGCCCTCGATCGCGTTCGCCATCCCGCTGTCGGTGCTGGTGCTGGCGAACTTCATCCGCGACGTCCCGAAGGAGCTGTTCGAGTCGATGCGGATGGACGGGGCCACCGAGTGGGGCACCCTCTGGCGGCTGGCGTTCCCGCTCACCCGGCCGGCGCTGGTCACCGTCACCATCTACAACGCGCTGGGCATCTGGAACGGCTTCATCCTGCCGCTGATCCTCACCCAGAGCCCGGACAAGCGCACGATGCCGCTGGCGTTGTGGACCTTCCAGGGCCAGTTCGGCGTGAACGTGCCGGCCATCGCCGCGTCGATCACCCTCACCACCATCCCGATCGTGCTGCTGTACGCCATCGGCCGCCGGCAACTGCTCAGCGGCCTGACCGCCGGCTTCAGCAAGTAGTAGACCGGCTGCACACCCGAGAAGAGGAACCTAGCCCATGGACACCGACCGTCGATGGACCGACACCACCCTGCCGGTCGCCGAACGGGTCGACGCTCTGCTCGGCGCGATGACCCCGGAGGAGAAGGTCGCCCAGCTGGGCAGTGTCTGGCCGGGCTTCGGCGTGGACGGCACCGGCGAGGTGGCGCCGATGCAGGAGGTGTTCGCCGCCGGGGTGCGCGACTTCGCCGAAGCGGTCAAGTACGGCGTCGGCCACGTGACCCGGGTCTTCGGCACCGCACCGGTCACCGCCGAGGAGGGCCGGACCCGGTCGGTGGAGCTGCAGCGGCAGATCGTCGACGGCAGCCGGCTGGGTGTCCCGGCCATCGTGCACGAGGAGTGCCTCACCGGGTTCACCACGTACAGCGCCACCATCTATCCGACCTCGCTGGCCTGGGCCGCCACCTTCGATCCGGAGCTGGTCGAGCGGATGGCCGCGGCGATCGCGGCGGACATGCGGGCGGTGGGTGTGCATCAAGGGCTGTCGCCGGTGCTGGACGTGGTCCGTGACTACCGGTGGGGCCGGGTCGAGGAGACCATGGGCGAGGACCCGTACCTGGTCGGTGTGCTGGGTTCGGCGTACGTGCGGGGTCTGGAGCGCACCGGCGTGGTGGCCACGCTCAAGCACTTCGCCGGGTATTCGGCCTCCCGGGCCGCGCGCAACCACGCGCCGGTGTCGATGGGCCCGCGGGAACTGCGGGAGTTCATCCTGCCGCCGTTCGAGGCGGCGATCCGGGCCGGCGGTGCCCGGTCGGTGATGAACTCGTACACCGAGATCGACGGCGTCCCGGTGGGCGCCAACGCCGGCCTGCTCACCGGGGTGCTGCGCGACGATTGGGGTTTCGACGGCGTGGTGGTGTCCGACTACTGGTCGGTGGCGTTCCTGCGGACCATGCACCGGGTGGCCGCCGACTTCCCGTCGGCCGGCGCACTGGCCCTGCAGGCCGGCATCGACGTCGAGCTGCCGGACGCGCTGTGTTACGACGACGCGCTGGCCCAGCGGGTGCCGGACGAGGTCCTGGACCGGGCCGTGCGCCGGGTGCTGACCATGAAGGCCGAGCTGGGCCTGCTCGACCCGGACTGGACGCCGGAGGGCGCGGTGGCCGCCGGCGCCGGTATCAACCTGGATTCGCCGGGCAACCGGGCGATCGCCCGGCAGCTGGCCGAGGAGTCGGTCACGCTGCTGGCCAACGACGGCGACGTGCTGCCGCTGTCCGGGCCGCGCCGGATCGCCGTGATCGGCCCGTGCGGGGACGACCCGCAGGCGTTCTTCGGCTGCTACTCGTTCCCCAACCACGGCGCCGCCACCCGGCCCGACCTCGGCCTCGGCGTCGAGGCGCCGTCGCTGCTGGCGGCGCTGCGGGCCGAGTTCCCGGACGCCGAGATCACCGTCCACCCCGGATGCCCGATCGCCGACGAGGACCGCTCCGGCATCGCCGACGCGTCCGCCGCGGCGGCCGGAGCCGATCTGGTGATCGCGGCCGTGGGGGACCGGGCCGGGCTGTTCGGCCGGGGCACCTCCGGCGAGGGCTGCGACGTGCCCGACCTCAGCCTGCCCGGGGTGCAGGGCGAGCTGGTCACCGCGCTGATCGACGCCGGGACGCCGGTGGTGCTGGTGGTGGTCTCCGGCCGGCCGTACGCGCTCGGCGACCACACCCGGGCGGCGGCCGTGGTGCAGGCGTTCATGCCGGGGGAGGAGGGCGGCGCGGCGATCGCCGGTGTGCTGTCCGGCCGGATCAACCCGAGCGGCCGGCTGCCGGTGCAGGTGCCCCGGCTGGCCGGCGGTCAGCCCAGCACGTACCTGCAGCCGCCGCTGGGCGCCAACAGCGAGGGCGTGAGCAACCTCGACCCGACGCCGCTGTTCCCGTTCGGGCACGGACTGTCGTACAGCACGTACGAGTACAGCGACATGACGCTGAGCGCCGCCGAGCTGCCCACCGACGGCAAGCTGACCGTCTCGGTCCGGGTGCGCAACACCGGCGACCGCGACGGCACCGAGATCGTCCAGCTGTACCTGCACGACGTGCAGGCCGCGGTCACCCGGCCGCTGCGCCAACTGGCCGGCTTCCACCGGGTGCCGCTGGCCGCCGGCGCGTCGGCGACGGTGACGTTCACCCTGCACGCCGACCGGACCAGCTTCGTCGGCCCGGAGCTGCGCCGGATCGTGGAGGCGGGCGACGTGGAGATCCACGTCGGGCGCTCAGCGGCGGACCTCCCGCTGACCGCCACCATCCGCCTCACCGGCGACACCCGCGAACTCGGCCCCGACCGGGTCCTCTTCACCGAGTCTCGGCTGACCAGGTAACAACCCACCCGCGGTTCGCCGCCGGTGTGTTGTGCCCGATTTTGGTGGCTGCGGGGTGTGCAGTCGCCAAAATCGAGCACAACTCATCGGTTATCAGGCGAATCGCCGCGGAGCGAAGCGAAGCCGGCTGGCACCGCGCCGGCTGGCACCGCGCCAGCCGGCACAGCAGTGCTGTCCCGGACGATCAGCTCGGTGGCCAGCTCGACCCGGGGCACCTCGATCTCCTCGCCCCGGGCCAGCCGCAACGCCGTGCGAGCGGCCTGCGCGCCCATGTCCACCAGCGGCTGCCGCACGGTGGTCAGCGGCGGCGACGACCAGCGCGACTCCGGCAGGTCGTCGAAGCCGACGACGCTGACGTCCTCCGGGACGCGCAGACCGCGCCGGCGGGCCGCCTCGTACGCGCCCAGCGCCATGGTGTCGCTGCACGCGAAGATGGCGGTCGGTGGTTCGGGCAGGTCGAGCAGCTCCCCGGCGCCGGCGAAGCCGGACTCGTGCAGGAAGTCGCCCGGCACGATCAGCTGCTCCTCGATGCCGGCCGACTCCAGCGCGGCCCGGTAACCGTCCAGCCGGGCCCGGCTGCAGAGCAGCGTCTTGGGGCCGGCGATCAGCCCGATCCGGCGGTGGCCCAGCTCGATCAGGTGCTCGGTGGCGCTCAGGCCGCCGGACCAGTTGGTGGCGCCGATGGTCGGCACGTCCGAGACGCCGTTGCCGGCCGGGTCGACCACCACCACCGGGATGCCCAGCCGCTGCAGCTCGGTGAAGATCGGCCCGGTGACGTCCGAGGTGACGAAGATGACGCCGTCGGACGCCCGGGCCCGCAGGTTCTGCAGCCACTGCCGGGTGGACACGCTGCGTTTGTGCACCGCGGACACCACCGTGCCCACCCCGGCAGCGTGGGTCACGTCCTCCACGCCGCGGATCAGCTCCACCGCCCACGGGCTGTCGATGTCGTTGAACACCAGGTCGATCAGGGCCGCCCGGCCGGGCCGCTGCCGGGACGCCCGGCGCCGGTACCCGTGCTGGCTGAGCAGCCGTTCGACCAGCTCCCGGGTCTGCGGCGCCACATCGGTGCGGCCGTTGAGCACCCGCGACACCGTCGGCACGGAGACACCGGCCTCCCGTGCGATCACCGCAATCGTCACTCGACCCGCCACCACTGAAGCCTCCCCGACCCCGTAAGTTTCCGAAAGTATTCCATAGTCCTCCGGACCCGGTGCGTGCAAACGTGAACAGGATTAACATCTGTCCATATTGATGCTCCTCGGTGTCCCGCTGGAGGTCGTCGTGTCGCCGCGCACCCGTCCACCGCTGCTCGCGTTCATCGTCCTGCTCATCCTCGCCCTCGCCCCGCCGGCGCCGGCCGCTGCCGCCACCGGTTACCGGGTCGGCGTGGGCATCGCCGACATCACCGGGGAGGCCGCGGAGGTCGGCATGCTCGGTTACGCCAGCCCCAGCCAGACCACCGCCGGACTCGTCTCCCGCCAGTGGGCCCGCGCGTTCGTGGTCGCCGACGACGCCGGCCGCCGGGTCGCCTTCGTCAGCAGCGAGGTCGACTTCATCTCCCAGGCGGTTCAGATGGAGGTGCTCCGGCGGCTGCAGGCCCGGTACGGCGCCGCGTACACCGACCAGAACGTCGTCCTCACCGCCACCCACACCCACTCCGGCCCGGGTGGCTTCTCCGAATACGTGCTGTGGAACCTGACCACCCTCGGTTTCGAGGCGCCGGTGTTCGAGGCCCTGGTGGCCGGCATCGTCCGGGCGATCGTGGCGGCCGACACCGACCTGGCGCCGGGCACGGTGAAGTACGCCGAGGGCCTGCTGTCCGGCGCCAACGTCAACCGCTCGCTGGACGCGTACCGGCGCAACCCGGCCGCCGACCAGGCCCGCTTCCCGGACGCGGTGGACCGGCGGATGACGGTGCTGCGCTTCGAGCAGGGCGGCACCCCGGTCGGCCTGCTCAGCTTCTTCGCCACCCATGGCACCTCGATGACCCAGACCAACCGGCTGATCAGCGCCGACAACAAGGGGTACGCCGCACACGTGGTCGAGCAGGACGGGCACGGCGTCACCTGGGCGCAGCGGGGCCGGTTCGTCGCCGCGTTCGCGCAGACCGCGGCCGGCGACATGTCACCGAACCTGCGCAACGGCGGCGCGCAGGGGCCGACCGACGACGAGTTCACCAACACCCGGATCATCGGGCAGCTGCAGGCGGACCGGGCGCAGCAGCTGTTCGACTCGGCCACCGAGGAGCTGACCGGCCCGATCGACGCCCGCGGCCGGTACGTGGACTTCTCCGCGGTCGACGTGGCGCCGCAGTACACACCGGACGGCCGGGCGCACCGGACCTGCCCCGGCGCGCTCGGGCAGAACTTCACCGCCGGCGCCGAGGACGGCCCCGGCCCGCCGATCGTCGACGAGGGGGACCTGAGCACCAACCCGCTGCTGCTGATCGCCGGCATCGTGGTCAACCCGACCCCGGCGTGGGTGCGCGAGTGCCAGGCGCCCAAGCAGGTGTTCCTCGGCACCGGCAGCCAGAACCCGCCGTGGACGCCGCAGGTGATGCCGCTGCAGGTGCTCCGGATCGGCCAGCTGGCGATCACCACCGCACCCGGCGAGTTCACCATCGTGGCCGGCCAGCGGGTGATCGACGCGGTGAGCGCGGCGCTCGGCACGACGGTGCGGCACCACGTCCTGGCCGGGTACGCCAACGCGTACGCCGGATATGTGGCCACACCGGAGGAGTACGACGCGCAGAACTACGAGGGCGCGGCCACCCACTTCGGCCGGTACACCGGCCCGGCGTACCAGCAGGAGCTGGCCAGGGTGGCGGCGGCGTTGCGGGCCGGGCAACCCACGCCCAGCGCCGTGCGGCCACCGGCGCTGCCGCAGAACCGGATCAGCGTCCGGCCGGGCGTGGTGCTGGACACGCCGCCGCTGGGCCGGGCGTTCGGCAGCGTGCTCACCCAGCCGGCCGCGGCCTACCGGCGCGGCGAGACGGCCCGGGCCGACTTCGTCACCGGGCACCCGAACAACAACCTGCGCACCGAGGGCACGTTCGTCGAGGTGCAGCGGCAGGTGGACGGCCGATGGACGACGGTGGCCACGGACAGCGAATGGTCCACGATCTACCGGTGGAAGCGGGAGTACCTGAGCGTCTCCACCGCGCAGATCAGCTGGACCGTTCCGGCCGGCGCGCCGCCGGGCACGTACCGGATCGTGCACCACGGTGACGCCAAGGTGCTGGGCGGGCGGATCGTGGGGTTCACCGGCGCCAGCCGGTCGTTCCAGGTGTCGTGACCGTCCCCCGATCGGTACCGTGCCCGGCCGCGGCGCAGCGTGATTAATGCCACCCGGGATAGCCGCGCGGCCGCCGTGACCCACCCGTCCACCTGCGGCAATGCCCGCGGGTCCGGCTGATCGCCGGGCCCGCCGGGCGACGCGCCGGGCCGGAGCTACCCGGGGCGCGCGAATCGGACAAGCTACCGTGCGTCGTGCTCATTACCCGATTTGGTGCAAAGGCCGCAGTACGTCGTGCCCTCATCATCGGTGCCGCCACCGCTCTGACCGCGGCGGGCGGCGCCGCGCTTGCCGAGGTGGTCTCCGTTGACCCGGTCAGCGCCCCGTCCTTCAACGGCCCGGTGTACGCGGTCGCCTACGGACCCGACACGGTGTACGTCGGCGGCAACTTCACCGCCGCCGTCGTCAACGGCAAGACGGTCGCCCGGCAACGACTCGCCGCCCTGGACGCGCACACCGGCGCCCTGCTGAACTGGGCGCCGCAGGCCGACGCCAACGTGCGGGCCCTCGCGGTGCACGGCGGCGTGGTGTACGCGGCCGGCGACTTCGGGAAGATCTCCGGCACCACCCGTGACTCGGTGGCCGGCCTGAACGCCACCACCGGCGCGCTCACCTCGCTCAAGCACTCCGTCTCGGGTCAGCCCAGCGCGCTGGCGGTCGGCAACGGCCGGCTGTACGTCGGCGGCCGGCTCACCGCCGTCAACGGGGTCCCGCGGGCCAACCTGGCCGCGTTCACCCTGTCCACCGGCGCGCTGGACGCCTGGGCGCCGACCACCGACGACGCGGTCAACGCGCTGGCCGTGCGCCACTCCCGGGTCTACCTGGGCGGCAGTTTCCACAGGACCAACGGGGTCAGCTCGACCTTGCGGCTCACCGCGGTGGACGGCCAGACCGGCGTGCTGGACAAGACCTTCCTGCCCAAGCCGGTGTCGAAGGTGATGGCCATCGCGACCGACGAGACCGGGGTGTACGCGGCCCTGGGCGGGCAGGGCGGACGGGCCATCGCCTATACGACCGCGGGCGTCACCCGCTGGACCCGCGTCTTCGACGGCGACGCGCAGGCGATCACCGTGCTGGACGGCACCACGTACGTCGGCGGGCATTTCGACAAGGCGTGCACGACCACCAACAACGGTGCCCAGGGAGTGTGCACCGACGGCTCGGTGCCGCGGGTGAAGCTGGCCGCGGTGGACGGCCCGGGCAACCTGCTGGACTGGGCGCCGCAGGCCAACGGCGTGGCCGGCGTCCGCCAACTGGCGGCGAGCCCGGACCACGGCGCGATCAGTGCGGTCGGCGACTTCACCACGGTGGGCGGCGTATCCCGCAAGCGCTACGCCGCGTTCCGGATCGGCAGGGAGGAGGACACGCCGGCGCCGGCGTCGCCGTACGTCGCTTCGTACAACTTCGACAGCGAGATCGCCGACGGCACCTTCGACGACGGCTCCGGCAAGCGGCACCTGCTGCGTGCCGTGGTCCGCAACGGCGGCGCGGTGAGGTTCCAGCCGCACGGCAGCGGCCAGGCGGTGGTCTTCCCGCCCAAGTGCACCGGCACCGACTGCCCCAAGCTGGTGCTGCAGGCCGAGGACACGCCCGACCTGAACCCGGGCAGCGGCCCGGTACGGTACGGCGCCACCGTCCGGCTGGCCGCCGAGGAGGCCGGCGGCGGCGAGAACATCCTGCAGAAGGGCTACTCCACCTCGGGCGGGCAGTACAAGTTGCAGGCCGACGGGGTGTCCGGCAAGCCCAGTTGCGTGATGAGCGACAAGAGCTCGACCACCGCGTACATCGCGCGCAGCCGCGAGTCGATCGCCGACGGTCAGTGGCACGCACTGGAGTGCCGCCGGGTGGGCGCCAGCCTGTCCATCGTGGTCGACGGCCAGGTCAAGGCCGCGGTGACCATCCCGGCGACGCTGTCGGTGGTGACCGTGCAGCCGCTGAGCATCGGCGGCAAGGGCGTCGGCGTGGACAACGACCAGTTCCACGGCGCCGTCGACGACGTCTGGATCCGCGTCGACTGACGTCCGGGTCCGGCCACGACGGTCGCCACCGTTGTGGCCGGACCCGGGTGACTGTCAACCTGGGAAGGTGTTGATCGAGGCCGTCGGATGACCGCCGTGCGGATCGCCCGGATGCGGGACGCCCACGCCACCCAGGTCCTGGAGATCTACCGGCTCGGCATCGCCACCGGAAACGCCACGTTCGAGACCGAACCGCCCACCTGGGACGCTTTCACCGCCACCCGCCTGCCGGAGCACCGCCTGGTGGCCCTGGACGGCGACCGGGTGCTCGGCTGGGCGGCCTGCACGCGGGTCTCGGACCGCTGTGTCTATGCCGGCGTGGTGGAACACTCCGTCTACGTCCACCCCGGCGCCCGGGGCCGCGGGGTCGGCCGGGCTCTCCTGCAGGCGCTGATCGACAGCACCGAGAAGGCCGGCATCTGGACGATCCAGTCCGGCATCTTCCCGGAGAACACCGCCAGCGTGGCCCTGCATCACGCGTGCGGTTTCCGCACCATCGGCACCCGCGAGAAGGTCGGCCGGCACCACGGCGTCTGGCGCGACGTGCTGCTGCTGGAGCGGCGCAGCCCGACCGTCCGCTGAACCGCGGAGCTCCTCAGATGTTGTGCCGGACGTACGCGGGCGGCCGCCAGCCGAGCATCGCCTCGGTCATCCGGACCGCGTCCACCGCGGCGCGGACGTCGTGCACGCGGACGATCCGGGCGCCGCGCAGGATGCAGAACACGACCGCGGCCAGCGTGCCGGCCAGCCGGTCCGGCCCGGCGGCGTCCAGCGTCTCGCCGATGAAGTCCTTGTTGCTGACCGCGGCCAGCACCGGGTAACCGATCGCGGCCACCTCGTCCAGCCGCCGGGTGAGCTCCAGCGAGTGGTACGTGTTCTTGTTCAGGTCGTGGCCGGGGTCGATGACGATCTGATCCGGGCGGACGCCGCGGGACAGCGCCAGCGCCACCCGGTCGCGCAGGAACCCCACCACCTCCGCGGTCACGTCGTGGTAGGCCGGGGACGGGTGCGGCGTGCGCGGCGCGGCCAGGCTGTGCGTGATCACCAGGGTCGCGCCGGTGCCCGCCACCGCCTCGGCCATGGCCGGGTCGCGCAGCCCGGAGGTGTCGTTGATCACCCCGGCGCCGGCCCCGATCGCCGCGCGGGCGACCTCCGGCCGGTACGTGTCCACCGACACCACGGCCAGGTCGCGGGCCGCCTCCACCACGGGTAGCACCCGGTCGAGTTCGGCCGCGGCGGACACCTCCGGACCGGGCGCGAACGGCACCCCGCCGATGTCGATCCAGTCCGCACCGGCGTCCGCCGCGGCCCGGACCGATCCGACCGCCCGCTCCAGACCGAACGTCCGGCCCCGGTCGTGGAACGAGTCGGGGGTGCGGTTGACGATCGCCATCACCGCGATCCGCCGCGAGAAGTCGAACGTCCGGCCGGCGATGACCCGCTGCATGAGGCGACGCTACCGCCCACATCGTGAAATGCGGCGGCATCGGGCTGGCGGTGGTGTTCCTGGCGGTGGTGGTCGGTACGCCACGCTCCGGCGATCGGGGCGGAGTTGACCGGTCAGGCGCCGGCCGTTTCCAGGCGGGTCAGCTGCTGGTCGCTCAGCTTGACGTCCAGGGCGGGCAGCAGCGCCTCGAACTGCTCCGGCGTGCGCGGGCCGATCAGCGGGATCACCCGCGGTGAATTCTGCTGCATGAGCCAGGCCAGTACCACCGCGTTGGGCGCCACGCCCACCTCGGCGGCGACCGCCTCGACCGCCGCCAGCCGCGCGTCCGCGTCCGGGCCGGCGTAGCCCTCCATCATCCAGTGCCCGGTCCGCTTGGCCGGGTCGTCGAAGATGCCCTTGAGGATCGGCGAGTACGCCACCAGCGTCAGGTCGTCGTGCTCGCGCAGGTAGTCGAGCTGCTCGGCGCCGACGATCGAGACCGAGTCGTTGCCCGCCTTCGGCCGCAGGTAGGAGTGCTGCTGCTGAACGGCGACCGGGGCGGCCCAGCCGTGCCGGGCGCAGAGCTGCCGGATCCGCTCCAGCCGCCAGGTCCGCACGTTGGACCAGCCCAGGTAGCGCACCTTGCCGGCCCGCACGAAGCCGTCCAGCGCCTCCAGCGTCTCCTCCAGCGGTGTGACGCGGTCGTCCACGTGCACGTAGTAGAGGTCGATGTGGTCGGTGCCCAGCCGCCGGAGGCTGCCG
>DASSAL010000319.1:0-6531 GCA_035685405.1 Actinoplanes sp.
TGCGGGGTGTGCAGTCGTTGTTCCGGCCCACAACCCAGCGGTGTATCAGGCGATCGCCCGCGGAGCGAAACGGAGCCAGCCAGCTAGCCGGCCCGGCGCTCGCGCACCGACTTGCAGGCCACGCACGTGGTGGCGGACGGGAACACCTCGAGACGGGCCATCGGGATCGGGTTTCCGCAACCCTCGCAGTTGCCGTAGGTGCCGTCCTCGAGGCGCTGCAGCGCGATCTCCGCCTGGGCGCGCCGGTCGTGCAGGGTGCGCAGCAGCGACGACGCCGCGTCGCGCTCGGCCGTCTTCGAGCCGCTGTCGGCCTGATCGTCGCCGGCCGCGTCACCGATCTCGACCAGGCGCAGCTTCTGGTTGTCGGCGACGGCCTGCTCGTACTCGGCGGTCAGGTCGTCGAGCCGGCTGCGCAGCACGGCCCGGATCTGGTCGATCTCTTCCGCGGAACGCCCCTTGGCGGTCTCGGCGCCCTTACCCGTGATCACTGCTCCATTGACGAGCATGCGTTCCCCCTGCCCTTCCCTCTGCCCCTGCCGGTGGGCTCCCCCGTCGCCGGCTGCGCTCACCGTGGAGCCGCCAGATACCCACCGCCGAAGATCCCAAACCGGATCTTCGCTGAAAAGTAGTCGGAGCATAACTGTCCGTGCTGGTTTCCGCCATGGAGCGCGCGAACGGGTCGTGATGACCCAGGTCAGGCGCTCGCGGACAGTCCGATGGATGGAACGGGGCGGCCGCTCGCGACCGCCTGCGACGACGGTTCAGCAGCGGTCCAGCACCAGGGCCGGGCGCCGCGGATCGTCCACCCGGACCACCACGTCGGCGAACGAGGCCGGGTCGACCTCGGCGCCGTAGCGGGCGTACGCGGGCAGCGTCCACCGCTCGTCCGGTTCGGTCCGCCGGTCCAGGGCGGCGGCGGACATCTCCAGGTGCACGGTCACGTCGAAGGGCAACCCGGCGCCGAGCAACAACGGGCCGCTCACCAGCACGACGGCGGTGGCCGGCAGGTCCGCGTACGGCTCCCGGGCGGCCCGGTCGGCCCAGGCGTCCCACAGCCGGGTGACCACCCGCCCGGAGCCGCCCGGTCCGGCCGGGTCGAGCACCTCCCGGCGCAGCGCCTTCTCGTCCAGCCAGCCGGTGTAGAACGCGTCCGGGTTGGTCCGCCCGGACTCGAGCCGGACGCTGGCCGGGCGCAGGAAGTCGCCGGTGTCCACGCGCACCGCCGGCCGGCCGCGCACGCGGAGCGGATCGACCAGCGCGTCGGCGAGGCGGCCCGGCGCTGCGGCCGGTGCCCCGTCCACCGCCACCCGCAGCCGCCGGTCCGGATCAACGGCGGCCAGCCGGTCGGCCAGCTCCTCGACCAGCAGATCGACGGAGATCGGCCGGACCCGCATGCACGCCAGGTTAGCCCGGTGACCCGGCGGTCAGTCGTGCGGCAGGACGACCACGAGGGCGTCGTCGGCGAGCCGGTATCCCACCCCGTACACGGTGGTGATCAGCGAAACCTGGCCGAGCTTGACCCGCAGCCGGCGGACGTGCACGTCAACCGTCCGCTCACCGGTGTGCTCGGAACCCCACACGCCGGTCAGCAGCTGCGCCCGGGTGAACACCCGGCGCGGATTGTCGGCCAGGAACAGCAGCAGATCGAATTCAAGCCGGGTGAGCGCCAGCTCGCGGCCGTCGACGACGACCCGGCGGGACGCGGTGAGCAGTTTCACCTCGACGCCGCCACCGTCCGGCGCCGGTTCGGATATCGCCGTCGAGGTCGTGGTGACCTCGCCGCTGCTGACCTCGACCAGTTCGCGGACCGCCTCGATCAGCTTGTGCGCCTGGGGGCTCAGGCCGTCGTCGGTGAGCGGGATGTTGACCGTCAGGGTCAGCGCCGGACCCGCGGCATCGGCCGTGGTACGCCGGATCGCCGCCACCCGGGCGGGCCGCGTCGGATGCCGCCCGGTGCGCGCCGACAGTGCCGTGACCGGCATGGAGAGCCTCCCCGCAGACAAGAATGGTTCCAGAATGCATGCTGCTGCATTTATTGGCGGAATGCCCAGCCGATATTTCCGACAGTCCAGGCACCGGGTCAAGGTGGCCACCACACTGTGGGAAGGTCGTTCCACATTTCCCGTTCCGGCGCCGAGCATAGCCGGAGAATGCGATCGAAAAAGCGAGCCCCGTCACATTAACCGGTGCCGGGGAGCTTTTATCAACACGTCGATTAATGAGCACCGGCTAGGCTTCGCTGATGGCCGCCCGATGGGACGCCGAGACGATCGCCATGCGGGATGCCGCCCGCGCGTTCCTGGCCGCCCTCGACGACGACCGGCGGGCGGAGGCCGGCCGCCCGTTCGACGACGGGCAGCGGCGCTGGCTGGAATACCGGCCCGCCGCGCGGCCCGGGCTGTCGCTGGAGGACATGGGCCGTGCCGCCCGCAAGGCCGCACACCGGCTGCTCGCCACGGCGCTGAGCCCGCCGGCGTACGCGCAGGCGATGACGGTGATCGCGCTCGAGGAGGTGCTGGACCGCCGGGAGGGCTGGCGCCGCGGCCGGCACAGCGCGGACTACCGGGTGGTGGTGTTCGGCGTGCCCGGCGAGGACCGCTGGGCGTGGCGGTTCGAGGGCCACCACCTGTCGGTCACCATGACCATCGTGGACGGCGTGGTCTCCCCCGCACCGGTGTTCCTGGGCGCCAACCCGGCCCGGGTGGACCTGGCCGGCCGGCCGGTGCTGCGGCCGCTCGCGGTCGAGGAGGACCTGGCCCGGGAGCTGCTGCTGGCCATGGACCCGCGGAACCGGGACCGGGCGGTGGTGGCCGAGCGGGCGCCGTACGACATCCGCTCCGGCCCGCGCCCGTCCGCTTCCGCCGTGGCGCCGGCCGGGGTACCCCGCGCCGACCTGCGCCCGGCCGAGCGCGACCTGCTGGACCGGCTGGTCGGCGTGTACCTGGGCCGGTTGCCGGCCGAGCTGGCGCCGCGCACCGGCAACCTGACCTTCGCCTGGGAGGGACCGCCCGGGCCGGGCACCCGGCACTACTACCGGATCCAGGGCGACGACCTGCTGATCGAATACGACAACACCACCGACGACGGCAACCACGCGCACACCGTGCTGCGCCGCCCGGATGGTGAGTTCGGCGAGGACATCCTCGCCGAACACCGCGCCGGCCGGATCTAGCTGCCGGCGGTGAGGCGCCGGCCGACGGCCGCGATCAGCCGGTCCAGCTCCGAGCCGAACGGGTTGTCGTGCACCAGGTACGTCCAGGTGGCGCTGGGCCGGACGAGCTCGGCGCGGTCCGGCTGCCAGCCGTCGGTCAGGTCCACCTCTTCGAAGGTCTCGATGGTGCGCCGTTCGATCTCGGTGAACAACTGCTGGAAGGCCGGCACCGCGGCCCGGTGGAACTCGTCCAGCGGGTCCAGCTTGCCCAGCGCCCGCAGGTGCACGCCCTCGCGGACCTCGGACAACTCGGCCAGGTGCGCGGCCCAGAGCCGGTCCAGGTGGTACAGCGCGATCGAGCGGGCGGCGTCGGAGAGCACGTCCTCGTCCAGCGACTTGGCCTTCTCCGGTGAGCGTTCCAGCAGCATGATCGCGGCCACCTCGGAGGTGAGCAGGCGCTCGCGCCGCTCGGCCAGGGCCACCCGCTGCTGCTCGATCACCACGCTGTAGCGCCAGGTGTTGCGGTGGATCTCGTGGTTCACGCCCTCGGCGACCCGCTGGGCGTGCTCGACCGCGTATTCCACCGCGTCGTCGTGCACCACGCCGTCCATGTCCATCCGTGGCGACGGCGGCAGCACGTCGCCGGCGTGCCGGGTGATCAGGGTGTCCTCCAGGCTGACGAAGAACACCGAGCCGCCCGGGTCGCCCTGCCGCCCGGCCCGGCCGCGGAGTTGGTCGTCCACCCGCCGCGAGTCGTGCCGGCCGGAGCCGATCACGTACAGGCCGCCCAGCTCGACCACCTGGTCGCGGTCCTTCTCGTCGCTGCCGCCCAGCCGGATGTCGACGCCGCGCCCGGCCATCTGGGTGGAGACGGTCACCGCGCCCAGGGCGCCCGCCTCCGCGATGATCGCGGCTTCCTCGTCGTCGTTCTTGGCGTTCAGCACGATGCTCGGCACGCCGGCCGCGGCCAGCTGCTTGGCCAGCAACTCCGACGCCTTGACGTCCAGCGTGCCGATCAGCACCGGCCGGCCCTTCTCGTGGGCGAGCTTGATCTCCTCGACCAGCGCCTCGTCGCGGGTGTCGTGCGCCGAATAGATCCGGTCCGGCTCGTCCTCGCGGATGTTCGGCGTGTTCGGCGGGATCACCGCCACCTCGAGCTTGAAGTATTCGCGCAGCTGCTCGCCGACGTGCACCGCGGTCGCGGTCATGCCGCAGACGGTCCGGTACAGCGCGATGTACGCCTGCACCGTGATGGTGTTCAGCACCTCACCCTCGGCGGTCGCGGTCAGGCCCTCCTTGGCCTCCACCGCCGCCTGCAGCCCGTCCGGCCAGCGGCGCCGCTGGGCCACCCGGCCGCGCATCTCGTCGATCAGCTCGACCGTGCCGCCGCGCACGATGTAGTCGACGTCGCGGCGCAGCAGGGCGTGGGCGTGCAGCGCCACGTTCACCGCGGACAGGTGCTCGACCTGGTCGTCGGCGTACAGGTCGATGCCGAGCCGGGCCTCCAGCTTCGTCAGCCCGGCCTCGGTGAAGGCGACGCTGCGGCCGTCCTCAGCCACCTCGTAGTCCTTGCCCGCGCGCAGCTGCCGGACCAGCGCGGCGGCCTCGTGTACCGGGTCGGTCTCGCCGGGCACGCTGCCGGCCAGCACCATCGGCACCCGGGCCTCGTCGATCAGGATGGAGTCGGCCTCGTCGACGATCGCCGTGGCCAGCCCGCGCTGCACCCGGTCCGCAACGTCGGTGACCAGTTGGTCGCGCAGATAGTCGAAGCCGGCTTCGGAGACCGAGATGTACGTGACGTCGGCGCCGTACGCCGCGCGCCGCTCCTCGGGGGTGGACGCCTCGGTGACCCAGCCGACGGTCAGGCCGAGCCGGGTGTAGACCGGTTCCATCCAGGTGGCGTCGCGGCGGGCCAGGTAGTCGTTGACGGTCAGCACGTGCACCGGCCCGCGGCCCAGCCGGACGTGCCCGTAAGCCGCGATGCAGGCGGTCAGCGTCTTGCCCTCACCGGTGGCCATCTCGGCGACCTTGCCGGACAGCAGCGCCATCGCGCCGAGCAGCTGCACGTCGAACGGGCGCTCGTTGAGCGCGCGCCAGGCCGCCTCGCGACCGACGGCGCAGATCTCGGTGTAGTCGCCGGCCTCGGCGGCCGCCGCGGTGAGCGCGTCGTCGTCCACCTCGCGCAGCTCCTCCGCACGGGCCTCGATGGCGCTCAGCCGCTTCTCCAGCGGCGCCAGATCCACCGTCGTGCCGGGTCGCTGCAGGAACCGACGGAACCGCTTCTTGAATCGCTGCGACACACCCATGGCGGTTTACGCTACTTCACTTTCCTGAACGGCTGGGGGCGGGTCGGACTGCGGGACGAGCAATTGATGCGTGGCCAGCTCGCGATAGAGCGGACTGGTGTCGAGCAGTTCGTCGTGCGGGCCGGCGGCCACCACGCGGCCGGCGTCCAGGACGACGATCCGGTCCGAGTCGACCACCGTGCTCAACCGGTGGGCCACGACGATCAGGGTCCGCCGGTGGGCGGCGGCGGCGATGGCGGCACGCAGCGCCGCCTCGTTGCGCGCGTCCAGATTGCTGGTGGGCTCGTCGAGCAGCAGGATCGGCGCGTCGGCCAGCAGTGCCCGGGCGATCGCCAGGCGCTGGCGCTCGCCGCCGGAGAGCAGCACGCCCCCCTCGCCGACCTGGACGTCCAGCCCGTCCACGGTCCGGGTGATCAGCGCGCCGAGGTTGACCTGGTCCAGCACCGCGCGCAGCTCGGCGTCACCGGCGTCGGGAGCGGTCAGCAGCAGGTTCTCGCGCAGCGTGCCGGCCAGCACCGGGGCCTCCTGCTCGACGTAGCCCAGGCGCTGCCGCAACGCGTCCCGGGGCAGGTCGCGCAGGTCGGTGCCGTCCACCCGGATCCGGCCCCCGGTCGCCTCGTAGAAGCGCTCGATCAGGGCCAGCACCGTGGACTTGCCGGCCCCGGACGGTCCGACCAGCGCCACCCGGCTGCCCCGCGGCACGGTGAACGACACCTCGCGCAGCACCGGCTCGCCACCCGGATAGGCGAACGTGACGTTCTCCATCGCGACCGCCGGTGCGACCTGCCCGTTGCCGGCCGGCCGGACCGGCGCGGCGGGGCGGTCACCGGCGGTCTCGTCGGGCAGCGCCAGGATCTCCTCGATCCGCTGCAGGGCACCCAGGCCGGTCTGCAGCTGGGTGTACGCGTGCACCGCCTGGCCCAGCGGCAGCACCAGGAAGAACAGGAACAGGATGAACGCCACCAGGTCACCGACGGTGATCGCGCCGGCCGCGACCCGGGCGCCGCCGACGCCCAGCACCAGCAGGAAGGCACCCTGCGTGGCGGTGACGGCGACCGGGCCGACCAACGCCTC
>DASSAL010000320.1:0-8109 GCA_035685405.1 Actinoplanes sp.
CCCGCCCGGCGCGCGTGTTCCGGCCGGCCGGCTCCCCGCCGTCCAGCACCTGCAGCGCCGGCCGGAACGGGTCGGTGGTCCGCCCGGCCCGCGGGGACCGGGTGCGCTGGTCGCGTTCGGCCACCGTCCGCCCGCGCGGCGTGTAGGCCCGCGCCTCACCGATCCCGCCGAAGCCGCGGCTGGCCTGCTCGTCGCCGGCCGGCGCACCGTCACGGGACGCACCGCGCCGGGGCTGCTGACCCCGGCGCGGTGGCTCGTCGGCACGCGGCGACATGCCGCTACTCCCCGGTGTCCGGGGCGACCGGCCCACCCTGCGGCGCGGCCTGGCCCCGCGTGGCGCCCTGCTGGGCCTGACCCTGCTGGGCCTGACCCTGCTGGACCTGACTCTGCTGGGCCTGACCCTGCTGGACCTGACCCTGCTGGGCCTGACCCTGCTGGGCCTGCTGAGTCGTGCCCTGCTGGGTTGCGCCCTGCCGGGCCGCGCTCTCCTGGGTCGCCGCCTTGGCCGCCGCCTCGGCGTCCTGTGCGGTCACCGCGGGCTTGCCGGTGCCCGGCCGCGGCACCCCGATCACCTTGCCGTCCGGCAGCCGCAGATAGGCCGGTGCGTCCGCCTTGACCAGCCCGAGCCGCTTCGCCGCGGCGTCCAGGTTGCCCACGCTGTCGTACACCGCCAACTGGTTCTCCAGCCGCTGCTGCTGGTTGTCCAGCGCGGTCTGCTGGTCCTGCAGCCGGCTGATCTCGAACGAGTTCTCGTTCGTCTTGGTGTTGATCAGCAGGATGCCGAGAACGCCGACGATGACCAGCGCGATGATCCCCGCGATGAACGGCGCCCGGGGGGCGCTGATCGGCGCCGGCGGCGCAACCCGCAACCGCGGCGCGGCGGCCGCGGTGTCGGTGACGTGCAGCGGCTCGGCGACCGCGGTCGCCAGCTTGAGCGCAGCCGTGCCCTGCACCGGCGCGGCGACCTTGCCGGTGTCGCGCGCGGCCACCCGAACGTTGTCCCGCGTGGACGCCCCCGCCTTGCCGGCGTCCCGTACGGAGACCGCCACCTTGCCCGTGTCCCGCGTGGACGCCCGGCCCTTTCCGATGTCCCGCGCTGACTTCCCGACCTTGCCGGTGTCCCGGATGGACGCCCGCACCTTGCCCGTGTCCCGCATGGACGCCCGCACCTCGCCTGCGTCCCGCATGGACGCCCGCACCTCGCCCGCGTCCCGTGTAGACACCCGGACATCACCCGCGTCCCGTGTGGACACCCGGACATCACCCGCATCCCGTGTGGAAGCCCGCACCTTGGACCCGCGGACGTCGCCGGTGTCCCGCTTGGCCGGCCGGATCCGGCCGGTGTCGCGGACCGCGCCGGTGTCCCGGGTGGACCCGGCCCGTGGGGCGCCGCCACGCGTGGCCGCCGCCGTCTCCCGGTCGTCCCGCCGCCGGTCCGGCACCGTGCCGGCCGGCTGGCGACGTGCCCCCCGGACGGCGCCCTCCGTCCCGGTCGCCGGCCGGCGGCGCGGCTCGGTGATCCGCTGCCCGGCCCGGCGCGGCTCGGTGATGCGCGGCTCGGTGATGCGCGGCTCCGCGGTCCGGCCCCCCGACCCCGGCGCGTAGGTGCGCACGCTCATGGCCCCTCCCCCTCCTTATGTTCCCCCGGGCGGCGTGGCCGCCCTCGTCCCCCGTGCACCGACATCCGGGGCCGTTCGCGGGCGGCTCCCGATGCCTGGTCGTGCCGTTCGATCCGTTCCACCGCGCGCAGCTTCACCGAAGCCGCTCGCGGGTTCTCCGCCACCTCCGCCGCGCTCGCCGGCTCGGCACCCCGGGTCAGCAGGCGCAGTGACGGACCGCTGCCGGGGAGTTCGACCGGCAGGTCGACCGGCCCGGTGCTGCGTGCCCTCGCGGCGAAGGCACGCTTGACGATCCGGTCCTCCAACGATTGGTAGCTCATCACCACAAGGCGCCCTTTTGGCGCCAACAACTCCAAAGCCGCCGGAACCGCGGACTCGAGTGCGGCGAGTTCGCCATTTACCTCGATGCGTAATGCCTGAAACGTTCTTTTGGCGGGATTTCCACCCGTACGCCGTGCGGCGGCCGGGATCGCGTCCTTGACCAGGTCGGACAGCTGGGCCGTGGAGGTGATCCGCGCCTTGCCCCGCTCCCGGACGATCGCCGAGACGATCCGCGAGGCGAACCGCTCCTCGCCGTACACCCGCAGCACCCGGACCAGTTCCCCGGGTGTATAGGTGTTCACGACCTCCTCGGCCGTGATCCCGCGACTCTGGTCCATCCGCATGTCCAGCGGCGCGTCCTGCGCATAGGCGAAGCCCCGGTCCGGCTCGTCCAGTTGCAGCGAGGACACACCCAGATCGAACAGGCCACTGTGGAGCCTTTCGTGGCCCAGGTCGGCGAGCACGGCCGGCAGCTCGTCGTAGACCGCGTGCACGAGGTGCACCCGATCGGCGAACCGGGCCAGCCGGTGCCGGGCGTGCGCGAGCGCCTCCGGATCCCGGTCGAGTCCGATCAGAACCGCGGCCGGGAACCGCTCGAGCACCGCCTCGGCGTGGCCGCCGAGGCCCAGCGTGGCATCGACGTGCACCGGGTGTGGACGATCGAGCGCGGGAGCGAGCAGCTCGAGACACCGCTCGAGCAGCACCGGCACGTGTGTGCCGCGAGGCTCCCCCATGTCGACCCCCATCACCAGGTAGAAACCGCGTCACCCGGTGTCACCGGACGTCGATCCGTACCGCCAGATCCCCATCCGCTCGCGCCCACTGCCGGCGGGCGGCGCGCCTGGCACCGGGGAAGAGGCGCCAGGAGCTCAAGCGGCTGGAGATCTCGCAGTACGGCGGCAGCGACGTCCGGTTCGGCAACCCCGGTCACGCCCTACAGTCCGCCCGGCAGCACCCCCTCCTCGATGTCGGCGAAGTCGTCCTCGCTGGCCTCGAGGTACTGCTCCCAGGACTGCTTGTCCCAGATCTCCACCCGCGTGCTCGCCCCGATCACCACGAGCTCGCGGTCCAGCGCCGCGTATTCCCGCAGGTGCGCCGGGATGGTCACCCGGCCCTGCTTGTCCGGCACCTCGTCGTGCGCACTCGCGAAGAACACCCGGCTGTACGCTCGGGCGGCCTTGTGCGTCACCGGTTGTTCGCGCAGCTGACCCGCGATGCGCTGGAACTCGGGCATCGGGAAGACGTACAAGCAGCGCTCCTGCCCTTTGGTGATCACGACACCTCCCGCCAGCTCGTCCCGGAACTTCGCCGGAAGAATCAACCGGCCTTTGTCGTCCAGGCGCGGGGTGTGCGTGCCGAGAAACACGGCTCATCCCCCCTACGCCCTGAGCGGTTCGCGGTCCGCTCTGTCAACTCGGGCCGGCAAGATTCCTCCTGCCACTGCCCTCCACTCTACTCCACTTCCCTCCACCCGCAACCGGAATTTCTCCGTCCATGAGCTGGATTCGCGGATGAAACCGCAGTTCAGCGCGGTGGGGCAGAGGTGGAGGGCGGAACCGCTGATCTTCCTGGCCGGTATCCGACAAGCCGCCCGCTGGGGCCGAAAACTCCGCGGGACGGCGCTCGCCGAGGGCCTTGGACGCCGCGTGGGGAGGAAAGTGGAGGGCCGCCGGAACGAGACATGGGGCGTGACCCGGACTCGGGTCACGCCCCACGTCGAGGTGGTGCGGCTACGTCAGACCAGACGGCGGACGACGTAGTTGGTGCTGAACATCTTGCGCTTGGACACCCGCTTGCCGGAGCGCGGCGAGTCGTAGAACTGGCCGCCGCCGGCGTAGATGCCGACGTGGTAGCCGTACGACCCGGAGCGGATGATGATCAGGTCACCGGGCTTCTTCTTGCTCTTGCTGACCGCCTTGCCGTACCGCTGCTGCGAGTTGGCCTTGTGCGGCAGCTTCCGCCCGATGCTCTTCTTGTACACGTACATGGTGAAGCCGGAGCAGTCGAAGCGCTTCGGACCCGCCGCACCGTACAGGTACAGCGCGCCGACGTGCTTCTTGGCCTCGGCGAGCACCGTGGCGGCACTCTTCTTCACCGTGACCTTGATCGCCGGTGTGCTGGCCACGGCGAAGGTCTTGCCACCGAAGTAGACCGTCCGGTAGCTGCCGGTCACCAGCGGACGGCTGGTGAACGTGATGGCACCGGACTTCGGCAGGGTACGGATCTGCCAGTTGCGCCAGGCCTTGTTGCGGTAGGCCTGCAGGGCGATCCGGCCACCGGCCGGGGTCAGTTTGCCGGTCCGCGGGTCGACCACCTTGGCGGTCACCTTGACCGTCGAGCCGTAGCTGATGGTCTTCTTGTTGACCGACTGCGTGACCTTGGGCTTGACCTTCGCCGCCGCGGCTGCCATGACGGCAGTCGATCCAGTGGCGGCGGAGGCCGGCTGCGTGGCGACCAGTTGGCCGGCCAGCAGGGACAGACCCAGGGACACAGCGAGGCTGCCGGTGCCGAGCATGCGGCGCCGGCTCGAACTGTGTTCGTGCACGGTAGAGAGATCCCTCCGGCACGCCTGCGAGGTTAGCTGTCGGGTTCGGGCGGGAAGGTTGCCCGGCCGCCGTGGCGGCTTCACCCCAAGGCCCTCGGGTCACCGCGGATGCGGCGACCGTGGTGAGGACCACCATTGGGTCCCCCGTCCCTGCCCCCTGATGCCTTGCTTCTTCCGTGGAACTCATGTTGTCGTGACGTCGGACCGGGGCAGGGCTCGGCGTGATCCGGATCGTCACGAGCGGCGAGCGGTTGCTCACCGGCCAGACCTTGATAACCGAAAATCCATCCGGTCGCAGACCGCTACAAATGACGCTCCGTAGTTGGCACATTCGTCGATGCCCGTTTGTTGCCCGCCCATGGCGAATGTCGATGCGCAGTGCAACCGATCGACTACCCGCCGGTGAAGGTTACGGGTGAAACAGAACACATAAAACCCGAGCGCCTCATCCTGGGGTAATCGCAACGCAAGTCGCATTTCGCCCGTCGCTGTGGTGCGGCCGCCGGGCCGAGGCGGCTCGCCGCGAGGCCCGGCGGTGGCACCACAGCGGCCACCCGGGGCGAAATGCCGCCGAGCGAAGCGAGGCCATTAAGCTCAGCCCGTGACTGACGGCAAGTTGCCCCTCCGCGCCAAGGTCGCCACCTCGGTGTCGCGCACCGCGGCCGCGCTGTCCCGGGCCGCCGGCCGCGGCGACGGTTCGGTCATCGGCGGCTGGCTGGGCCTGAAGATCGACCCGGACCTGTTGCGCAACCTGGCCGCCGGACGAGCGATCGCGCTGATCTCCGGCACCAACGGCAAGACCACCACCACCCGGCTCGCCGCCGCCGCCCTCGGGGTGCTCGGCCCGGTGGCGACCAACTCGCTGGGCGCCAACATGCCCACCGGCCACACCTCGGCGCTGGCCAAGGCCGGCGCCACCCCGTTCGCCGTGCTCGAGGTGGACGAGCACTACCTGGCGCGGGTGATCGGGGAGACAACGCCGCGGGTGGTGGCGCTGCTCAACCTGAGCCGGGACCAGCTGGACCGGGCCAAAGAGGTGGCGATGATGGCGCAGATGTGGCGTACCGCGCTGGCCGCCCACCCGGACGTACACGTGGTCGCCAACGCCGACGACCCGATGGTGGTGTGGGCCGCGATCGGCACCGGGCACGTGGTCTGGTTCAGCGCGGGCCAGCGCTGGCTCGACGACTCGTGGGTCTGCCCGGAATGTGGCTCGGCGATCGAGCGGGCGAACGGCGACTGGCGGTGCACCGGGTGCCCGCTGCGCCGCCCGCAGCCGCAGTGGGTGGTCGAGGACGACGGCGTGGTTGACCCGACCGGCGACTGGCACCTGATCAAGCTCCAGCTGCCCGGACGGGTGAATCTCGGCAACGCGGCCACCGCGCTGGCCCTCGCGGCCGAAGTCGGCGGCCGCCCGCTGGAGGCGGTGCCGCGCCTGACCACGGTGGCCTCGGTGGCCGGCCGGTACGCGCAGGTGGAGCGGGACGGCCGCACCATCCGGTTGTTGCTGGCCAAGAACCCGGCCAGCTGGCTGGAGGCGTTCGACATGGCCGACGAGGCGCCCACGCTGCTGTCCATCAACGCCCGCGACCCCGACGGCCTGGACACCTCCTGGCTGTACGACGTCGACTTCGCCCCGCTGCGCGGGCGCCCCCTGCTGATCACCGGCGACCGGGCGTACGACCTGGCGGTCCGCCTGGAGGTGAACGATGTCCCGTTCCGGCACGTGCGTACCTTTGACGAGGCGATCCGGGAGACCCCGCCCGGCCGCCTCGAGGTGATCGCCAACTACACGGCGTTCCAGGACATCCGGGCGGAGTTGGACCGTGTCAACTGAGCGCATCACCGAGAGCACGCTCCGGATCGTGTGGATCTATCCGGATCTGCTGTCCACCTACGGCGACCGCGGCAACCTGCTGATCCTGGCCCGCCGGGCGGCCCAGCGCGGCATCCCGGTGGAGGCCCTCGAGGTGCGCTCCGACCGGCCGTTGCCGGCCAGCGCCGACATCTACCTGATCGGCGGCGGCGAGGACGGCCCGCAGGCCCTGGCCGCCCAGCGGCTGATCGCCGACGGCGGCCTGCACCGGGCGGTGAACCAGGGCGCGGCGGTGCTGGCCGTGTGCGCCGGATACCAGCTGTTCGGTCACTCGTTCTTCGCCAAGGGTGCCGAATGCGCCGGCCTGGACCTGCTCGACCTCACCTCGAACCGGGGCGAGACCCGGGCGGTCGGCGAGCTGCGCGGCGACGTGGACCCGCGGCTGGGGCTGCCGCCGCTGACCGGTTTCGAGAACCACGGCGGGCGTACCCACCTGGGACCGGGCGTGGCGCCACTGGCCCGGGTGACCGCCGGTGTCGGCAACGACGGAGCCACCGAGGGCGCCTGGCACGGCAAGATCCTCGGCACGTATTCGCACGGCCCGGCGCTGGCTCGCAACCCGGGGATAGCCGATCTGCTCCTTCGTTGGGCGATCGGCGCGGATAGTCTTGCCCCCGTCGACGACACCTGGGCCGACCGGCTCCGGGCCGAACGACTCGCTGCGGCGAGCGCCTGACCTGTGCAAACTGACGACCTTGGGGCGGTAAGCCGGAATGACCCACACCCTGATCGCCTCGCGAGGCACCACCCTCGCGGACCCTCAGGCCACTCCGACCCTGCCTGAAGCGCACCCGACCTGGAAGAAGCGCCTGATCCGGTTCGGCGTGCTGGCCGCCGCGGTCGCCGTCCTCGGCCTCGCCACCTGGCTGCTGCCGCTGCGCGAGATCGCCGCCGCGGTGGTCGCCTTCGGGCCGGCCGCCGCTGTCGCCATCGCGGTGGTCGGCGGGCTGCTGCTGTCGGTGCTCGTCCCCCGCACCGCCATCACGCTGGCCTGCGGCGCGCTGCTCGGTGCCGGGATCGGCGCCGCCACAGCGCTGGCCGCCGCCGTGATCGCCGCGGTCGCCACCTACTACGCGGGCCGCTGGGCCGGCCGGGGCGCGCTCGGCGCCCGCGCCGGCGGGCGGATGCACCGGCTGGACGGCTGGCTCAACCGCCGCGGCCTGTCCGCGGTGCTGCTGGTCCGGTTCCTGCCGCTGGCACCGTTCGGCCTGATCGGCTACGCATACGGCACCACCAGCGTGTGCCGCACGCGCTACCTGCTGGGCACCACGCTGGCGTCCGTCCCGTCCGCGGTCACCTACGCGGTGATCGGCGCCGCGGTCACCGCCCCCGGCGGTATGAACCCGGTCTCCCTGGCCCCCGCGCTGATCGGCTTCACGCTCACCACCACGATCGTGGTGCGCTGGCGGCGTGCCGCCCGCCGCGAGGCCCGCGCCGATCTTGGACTCGTGGCGCCCCACGAGGCCCGCGCCGATCTTGGACTTACGGCGCCCGAGGCACCCCGTTTGTCGTGAGTGCCGCCTGATTTGTCCCACCACAAGTCCAAGATCGCGGCACGGGAGCGGACGGGTCAGACCACCACGCTGACCAGGCGGCCGGGGACGACGATGACCTTCTTGGGGGCCCGGCCGGCCAGCGGCTCGGCGACGGCGGCCAGGGCGGCCGCGCGTACGTCCGTCTCGGCGCTGTCCGGCGCGACCTCGATCCGGCCGCGGACCTTCCCGTTGACCTGCACCGGATAGATGATC
>DASSAL010000321.1:0-14817 GCA_035685405.1 Actinoplanes sp.
GTGCTGCCCGGGCTGAACACCCTGGCGTACGACATCAGCGGCGTGCTCGACCCGTCCGCCTGGTACACCGCGTTGCTCACCGGAATGGTCAACATCACGCCGACGGCCTCGGTGCTCGAGGTGATCGCCTGGGCGGGCTACGGCATCCCGGTCCTGTTCCTGTTCCTGCGACGCAGCCGGAGCGTCAAGCCGGCTCCCACACCCACCCCGGCCGCTGCGCCGGTTGAATCCGCCGACCCGGCCCCGTCGCCGCGGCGCTAGGAGAACCACGGATGCGAACCTCACGAATCGCCGCGCTGGCCGCGGCCGGTCTCCTCAGCGCCGCCATGGCCGCGTGCGGCGGTGGTGACAGCGCCGACGAGCCGGCCGGCGCGTCCGGCGGGCCGATCCCGGTGCAGGCCTCGGACACCACCTGCGAGGTGGGCAGGAACACCGCGGACGCCGGCACCAGCGTCTTCACCGTCACCAACAAGGGCAACAAGGTCACCGAGTTCTATGTGTACGCGCCCGGCGACCGGGTGATGGGCGAGGTGGAAAACATCGCCCCCGGCCTGTCCCGGGAACTGCACGTGGAGCTGCCCGCCGGCTCGTACGAGACGGCCTGCAAGCCCGGCATGATCGGCAAGGGCATCCGGGCCGCCTTCACGGTGAGTGGATCGGCCGCCCCGCTGACCGAGGACGTCGCCCTCAAGGGCGCCACCGACAGCTATTCGCGGTACGTGCGCAGCCAGACCGCCGCCCTGCTGGAGAAGACTCAGGAGTTCGTGGACGCGATCAAGACCGGCCACGTGGCCAAGGCGAAGGCGCTGTTCCCGGTGTCCCGGACGTACTGGGAGCGGATCGAGCCGGTGGCCGAGATCTTCGGTGACCTGGACCCGCGGATCGACGGCCGCGAGGAGGTCGTCGAGGAGGGCATGGAGTTCACCGGTTTCCACCGGCTCGAGAAGGACCTGTGGGTCACCGGCGACATCTCCACGTCGGGCCCGATGGCGGACCGGCTGATGGCCGACATCAAGGAGATCGTGGCCAAGGCCAACGATGAGAAGCTGTCCCCGCTGAACCTGGCCAACGGCGCCTGATCGGCTTCAAGGACGGCACCGAGAACGTCAAGGCCGAGCAGCCCGACCGGCTGCGCGACCACGTGTGGGTGCAGCCCGGCGACGGCCCGGACTGGATGACCGGCGGCTCGTACCTGGTCACCCGCAAGATCCGCATGATGATCGAGACCTGGGACCGGACCTCGCTGGCCGAGCAGGAGTTCATCGTCGGCCGGCACAAGGGCAGTGGCGCGCCGATCGGCAAGGCCGACGAGTTCGACGAGATCGACCTGGCCGCGGTGGACGACGAGGGCGAGCCGCTGATCGCGCACACCTCGCACGTCCGGCTGGCCCACCCGACCCGGAACAACGGCGCCCGGCTGCTGCGCCGCGGCTACACCTTCGTGGACGGGTCGGACGGTCTCGGCCGGCTGAACGCCGGTCTGTTCTTCATCGCGTACCAGCGGGATCCGCGTACGGCATTCGTCCCTATTCAGGGGAATCTGGCGCGCCGCGACGACATGAACGAGTACCTGCGCCACGTGTCCAGTGGCCTCTTCGGGTGCCCACCGGGTATCAAGGACGGCAACGACTACTGGGGACGCGAATTGCTCGGTGCATGATCACCCCCGGGTACCGCGCGCTGCAGGGGGCCAGCACGTACTAGAGGGGGACAGTGCAATATTGGACCACATGAGAGCCCGGGTACTCGTCGTCGATGACGATCCAGCGTTGGCCGAGATGCTCGGCATCGTCCTGCGTAGCGAGGGTTTCCTGCCGTCGTTCGTCGCGGACGGCGAGCGTGCGCTCGCCGCGTTCCGGGAGAACCGGCCGGACATCGTCCTGCTCGACCTGATGCTGCCGGGGATGAGCGGGATCGACGTGGCGCGCGCGATCCGCACCGAGTCGGGCATCCCGATCGTGATGCTGACCGCCAAGAGCGACACCGTCGACGTGGTGCTGGGTCCGGAGTCCGGCGCCGACGACTACGTGGTCAAGCCGTTCAAACCCAAGGAACTGGTAGCCCGGATGCGGGCCCGGTTGCGCCGGGGCGAGGACGCCGCACCGGAAATGTTGACCATCGGCCCGCCGGGCAACCAGATCACCATCGACGTGCCCGCGCACACCGTGTCGCGCGACGGCGAAGAGGTGAAGCTGACCCCGCTGGAGTTCGACCTGCTGGTGGCGCTGGCCCGCAAGCCGCGCCAGGTGTTCACCCGCGAGGTGCTGCTCGAGCAGGTCTGGGGCTACCGGCACGCGGCCGACACCCGGCTGGTCAACGTCCACGTGCAGCGGTTACGGGCGAAGATCGAGCCGGACCCGGAACGGCCGGAAATCATCCTCACCGTCCGTGGTGTCGGCTACAAGGCGGGCACCGGGTAGCGGGGGGTGCGGCTACGCTTGCTGCCGAGATGCGTGCCCCGGACTGGCTTCCCCCGCCGGTGCGCCGGACCCTCCGGGTGGTGCGGCGGTACTGGCGGATCAGCATGCGCCGGCTCCACGTGGTCACCGCACCGGCCCGGCGCGCCTGGCGGCGGTCCCTGCAGCTGCGCGTGGTGGCCATCACGCTGGTCGCTTCGAGCGTGCTGGTCGCGGCGTTCGGCTGGTTCGTCGCCGCCCGCAGCTCCGACATCCTGCTCAACCGGGCGCAGGACGAGGTCCGCGCCCAGGGCAGCGCCAAGGCCCAGTACGCGGCCGGTCAGCTGAGCGTGCACCGCACCGCGGCCGATCCGAAGCTGCCGACCACCATCAACCAGACGGTGAACCTCTTGGCCGCCGGTGACCCGCGGGTGAGCGGCCGGGCGTTCGTGGCGATCCAGGCCGCGGCGTTCCCGAACATCAAGCCGGTCGCCTCCACCGAGGTCGACACCTCCGAGCTGATCACCCCGGAGATGGTCGAGGAGGTCGGCCGCAACACCCAGGAGGCGCAGCAGATCCGCACCGCCGAGATCAACGGCGTGCAGACCAAATACCTGGTGTACGGCAGACCGGTGCCGACCAACTTCGGCCACCTGGAGCTGTACTACCTGGTCCCGCTGACCACCGAGGACAGCGCGGCCAACCAGATCCGGACCACCGTGCTGGTCACCGGACTGGCCCTGGTGATGCTGCTCGGGCTGGTCGCCGCTCTGGTCACGCGACTGGTCGTCACGCCCGTACGGGTGGCCGCCCGGACCGCGCAACGGCTCTCCGCCGGCCTGCTGGACCAGCGGATGAAGGTGGACGGCGAGGACGACCTGGCGCTGCTGGCGGCGTCGTTCAACCAGATGGCCGCCAACCTGCAGCGGCAGATCGTCCGGTTGGAGGAGATGTCCCGGCTGCAGCGCCGGTTCACCTCCGACGTCTCGCACGAGCTGCGCACGCCGCTGACCACGGTCCGGATGGCGGCCGACCTGATCTTCGCCGAGCGGGACCAGTTCGACCCGGCGGTGGCCCGCAGCGCCGAGCTGCTGCAGGCCGAGCTGGACCGGTTCGAGAGCCTGCTCACCGACCTGCTGGAGATCAGCCGGTTCGACGGCGGGTTCGCCGCGCTGGACGCCGAGCACACCGATCTGGTGCCGATCGTGGAACGGGTGACCGACCGGCTGTCCGGGGTGGCGCAACGGGCCGGCGTGACGATCGAGTTGCGGCTGCCGGAAACCCCGGTGATCGCCGAGGTGGATCCGCGCCGGGTCGAACGGGTGCTGCGCAACCTGGTCGGCAACGCCGTCGAGCACGGTGAGCACCGCCCGGTCGAGGTCACCCTGGCCAGCGACGACGCGGCGGTGGCGATCACCGTGCGGGACCACGGCATCGGGCTCAAGCCGGGCGAGGAGCGGCTGGTCTTCAACCGGTTCTGGCGGGCCGATCCGTCCCGGGCCCGGCAGACCGGCGGTACCGGCCTGGGCCTGTCGATCAGCGTCGAGGACGCCCGGCTGCACGGCGGCTGGCTGGAGGCGTGGGGCGCGCCCGGCGAAGGCGCCCAGTTCCGGCTCACCCTGCCGGTCCGGGCCGGCGACCGGTTGGTGGCCGCGCCGCTGCCGCTGATCCCGCGCGACCGGATCGTCGAGCTGCCGCCCCGGCCCGACTCCCGGCCCGACTCGCAACCCGCCGAGGTGGCCGGGTGAAGCGCCGGCTCATCGCGCTGACCGCGGTCGCCGGCCTCGTGCTCGGCGGCTGCGGGATCCCGGACGAGACCGCCGTGGTGCCGCTGGGGCCGGGCCCGTCCACCGGTGTCTCCTCCGGCTCCGAGCTGGCACCGCCGCGCAGCTCCCGCACCGACACCACGGACAAGGCCCAGTTCGTGGAGAACTACCTGGCCGCCGCGGCCGGTGACTTCGCCGGCGCGGCCGACCGGGTCGAGCAGTTCCTGTCGCCGGACGCGGCGGCCACGTTCAAGGCGCCGCCGGAAATCAAGGTGGTCCGGCCGGTGGAGGACCCGCTCGTCGAACCGGGCAGCGGGGTGGTCAAGCTGAAGGTGCGCGAGGTCGGCACGCTGCGCCAGAAGGGCTACATCGAGACGTCGCCGGACGATCGGGAGATCCAGTACCAGTTCGAGCTCCGGGAGATCGAGGGCAAGTCCGGGTGGTTCGTCGAGAAGGCGCCCCCGGCGCTGCTGCTCAGCGACGAGGCGCTGGATCAGTTCTACGCCCGGCGGACCATCTACTTCTGGAACGCCGAGCACACCGGCCTGGTGCCCGACCTGCGGTACATGCCGCTCAGCGTGCCGCCCGAGCAGCAGCCCACCGTGATCGTCGACTGGCTGATCAGCGGACCGGCGCCGTGGCTGGCCGGGGTGGTGGATCCGCTGCCGGAGGGCACCAAACAGATCGGCAACGTGCCCGCGGTCAGCAACAACACGCTCCAGGTGAACCTCAGCGGCCAGGCCGTGCCGGCGGAGGAGCCCGGGGCGCTGGACCGGTTGCAGAAACAGCTGCGCTGGTCGTTGCGCCCCAACCTGCCCGGCACCCTGGAGTTGTCGGTCGAGCACCAGGCCCAGAAGTACGTGGGCGACGACTTCCTGCCGGAGAACGCGGCGTACCGCCCGGTCGCCGACCCGGAGCGGTTCGTGATCTACGGCGGTGTGGTGCGCCGGCTGGCCCGGTCGAATCTGGCCGGCCAGGCGGTGCCGTTGATCGCTCCGGCAGCGAACCGGAGCGTCCGGATGGCCGCATTCGCCACCACCGGCGACCGGTCGTACGCGGCGCTGGTGGTGAGCGAGCCGAACGGCCGGCAGGTGCTGCGGGCCGGCGCCGCCCGTACCGGTGAGCACGCCAGCCTGCGCCGGATCCCGCTGCCGGCGCCGATCGGCCGGCCGGTCTGGGCCACGTCGCCGGGCGGTACGGACGCCGGCACGGTCGGACTGGTCACCGCGGGCGGCCGGCTGTACAGCTTCAACGCCAACGGTTCGGGGTTGAGCCTGGTGGAGTGGCCGAGCGGTCCCGGCAACATCACTGCGGTGGCGGTGGCCCCGGACGCCCACCGGGTGGCGCTGCTCGCCGGTGGCCGGCTGTACCTGGCCGCGCTGAGCGGCAGTGAGGACGGCACCCAGCTGTCCGCGCCACACGTGGTGCGCACGGTGCTGCGGGACCTGACCGCGGTGGCCTGGGGCAGCGAGAGCCTGCTGGTGGTGGCCGGGGTGCGGCCGGACTCCCAGCGGGTGGCGATGATGGACGTCTCGATCGACGGAGCCGGCCAGACCGACCGGCTCGCCGACCTGGGGTCGAATCCGGTCACCTACCTGTCCACGGTGACCGCGGACCCGTCCCGGGAAGCGACCCCGCCGGCGGTGGCGTACGTGCTGGGCGGCGCCGCGTACGACGAGCTGAACCCGGACCGGCTGGAGGCGAGCGACCTGGCCGATCCGCCCCCCAACCCACCGCCGGGTGTGTTGCCCAGCGCTCCGTTCTTCACCAACTAGTGCTGGCGTCGCTCGGATCGGCGCTGGCCGACCTGGTTCTGCCGAGTGGGTGCGCCGGGTGCGGCGCCGATCGGGTGCCGTTGCGGTTCGGCGTCTGTGTGTCCTGTGTGACAGCGCTCGAGGCACTCGACCCGCACCCGGCCGTACCGGTGCCGCCGCCTCCGGGCATGCCGTCGTGCGTGGCCGTCGGGGCGTACCGGGGTGCGCTGCGGGGCGTGCTGCTGGCGTACAAGGAGAAGGGCCGGCATCGCCTCGCCCGGCCGCTGGGTGCGCTGCTGGCCGGCGCTGTCGCCCGGGTCGCGCGGGACCCGTGTCGGCCGGTGCTGGTGGTCCCGGTGCCGTCCACCGCACGGGCCGCCCGCGAACGTCACGGCGACCACATGGCGCGACTCAGCACACACGCGGTGCGACGGCTACGCGCGGCGGGCTGGCACGCTGAGGTCGTCCAGCCGCTCCGGGCGTCACCGCGGCCGGACTCCGCTTCGCTGGACGCCGCCGAGCGGGCCGCCGTCGCTGACACTTCGCTGAGAATCCGGGCGAGCGGAATGCGCGTTCTGCACCGCCAACGGACGATGAGGAGGACGCTGGTGGTGGTCGACGACATCGTCACCACCGGGGCCACCCTGGCCGCGGTGACGAGCCGGTTGCGGGAGGCGAACGTGCAGGTTACGGGTGCCGCGGTGCTCGCCGCCACGCAACTGCGCAAGGCCGGCCGGGGCATGCCGGAGGGACCGCGGGACCGTGGTGTACGTCATCAGTCCGGTTCCCCGAACGAGGGGTGACTCGCGGGCATCGGCACGTTAGCGTTCAGATGACGAGGGTAAGCGTCATCACTTATCCGCCACCCGGAGCGAAAGTCGCCTACGACCGCAGCACCGGAAAGGAGCCGTCGTACGCCGATCGGCAGCGCTTTCTGGGGCCGCGTGGCCCCCGCGTTGCCCGAACCAGCAAACCGCGTTCCTGCACCAAGGTTGGGGGAGGTCACGAGTGGACATTGTCGTCAAGGGCCGCAACGTAGAGGTTCCCGATCACTACCGGGAGCACGTCGCCGACAAGATCAGCAAGGTGGAGCGTTACGACCACAAGCTGATCCGCGCCGACGTGGAGCTGTTCCACGAGCGCAACCCGCGACAGTCCGACAAATGCCAGCGCATCGAGATCACCGTGTTGTCGCGGGGACCCCTGGTACGCGCCGAGGCGTGCGCAAAGGACTTCTACTCCGCCCTGGACTGTGCCATCAACAAGCTCGACGCCCGGCTGCGTCGCGCCGCCGACCGGCGCCGCGTGCACCGCGGGCGGCACGCCCCCGTCTCGGTCGCGGCCGCCACCGCCGGCCTGCCGACCGACCTGCCGGACCTCACCCGACCGGCCGAGGAAGACCACGCGACCGCGGCCATGGCCGGGCCGGACCACGATCAGCCGTGGCGGATCGTGCGCGAGAAGGAACACCCCGGCGACCCGATGACCGTCGACGACGCGCTGTTCCAGATGGAACTGATCGGCCACGACTTCTACCTGTTCAACGACAAGGAGAGCGGGCGACCGAGCGTGGTCTACCGCCGCCGCGGCTACGACTACGGCATCCTCAGCCTGGGACCGACGGGCTGACACCGCGGCCGGCCGGGCTGGTGCGCGGGTCATCCCTGCGCATCAGCCGTCCTCGCCAGCACGTCCTCGGGCAGCAGCACGAACTGCACGTCGTCGACGCGCTTGCCGTCGCGGCCGGGTAGCCGCGACCGCAGATAACCCTCCCGCGTGAAGCCGGCCTTCTCCAGCACCCGCTGCGAGCCGACGTTGGCCGGCATCGTGCCGGCGATCAGCCGGGCGATGGCCGTCTCCGCGAACACCCACAGTGACAACAACTGGGCAGCCCGGGTGGGATATCCGAGGCGCCGCCAGGCCGGCAACTGGCTGTAGCCGATCATCGCCTGACCGGTGGCCGGCTCCTGGTAGAACAGCCCCATGACGCCCGTCGGTGCGCCCGACGCGGTGTCCACGATGACCAGGTCGGCGCGGGTGCCGGCGAGCCAGTGGGCGGCCGCCGAGGTGCATCGCCGGCGGACGTCCTCGGCGCTCGGCCGGGCCGGCGGCACGCTGGTCTCGATCACGTCCGGCACGGCGTGCAGGTCGGTGTAGAAGCCGATGTCTCCGGCGTCGAGCGGACGCAGCGTCACCACGCCGTCGGTCAGTTCTCCGCCCGGCAGATCCGGCAGCAGGCGCGGCGTCGGCCCGGGCGGATCACCGGCCAGCCGGGCGAACGGCAGCATGTCCACCCCGGCGCAGGCCCCCCGCCGCACTCCTTCCCGCTGGTAGCCGGCCGCCATGGCGACCCGCTGCGCGATGGCGTTCTCCCACGTGGTGAGCACCTCGAGCCGGCGGTGCCCGGCCTCGAACGCCCACCGGCTGAGCGCGCGTAACGCGGCCGTCGCCACGCCCCGGCGGCGGGCCGCCGGCACCACTTCGACATCCACCACGCCGTCGGTCAGCCCGATCGTCCCGAGCACCTGGCCCGACTGCGGGTCGACGATCGTCCACCATTGACCGGCGGGGCGGTCGGCCGGATCGGCTGCGCGCAGGCGTACCCCGTCGCCGTTGATAACCAGACCGCTCACCCGGCCACCTCGTCGCCGGACCACCGGCCGTGCGGCGTCGGCGGTTGCCGCAGCACGCTCTCCATCCGGTACTCCGCCTGCTCTCCGGGACGGTGACACGCCCGGCCCTGCCCCACCGGTTCCACCCGGCCATCCTGCACCGCTGACGCACCCGCGTACCAATCGGATCAGGCTGCGCTGTCAGCGAACTACCAGCGGCGTTTAGGAGAGTTTGCGCGGTTAACCGGAGGCTCGGGTCACCGGTTGCGCCGAGGGGCGCCTACGATAGTTCGGCAGACTGTTTAGGGGAGCGTTGACCCGTGTCGATATTGGAAAAGGTCCTCCGCGCCGGCGAAGGTCGCATGCTGCGCCGGCTCAAGGCGATCGCGGACGCGGTCAATGCGATCGAGGACGACTACGTCGATCTGACCGACGACGAGCTGCGGGACCTCACCCAGCAGTACAAGGAGCGGTTCGCCGAGGGCGAGTCGCTGGATTCGCTGCTGCCGGAGGCATTCGCCACCGCCCGCGAGGGTGCTCGCCGGGTGCTCGGCCAGCGGGCGTACGACGTGCAGCTGATGGGCGGCGCCGCGCTGCACTTCGGCAACATCGCCGAGATGAAAACCGGTGAGGGCAAGACGCTGACCGGCATCTTCCCGGCGTACCTCAACGCGCTCACCGACCAGGGCGTGCACATCGTCACGGTCAACGACTACCTCGCCCAGCGCGACGCCGAGTGGGTCGGCCGGGTGCACGTGTTCCTCGGCCTCACCGTCGGCGTGATCCTGCCCAACCGGCCGGCCGCCGAACACCGCGCGGCATACCAGTGCGACATCACCTACGGCACCAACAACGAGTTCGGCTTCGACTACCTGCGCGACAACATGGCGTGGTCCAAGGCCGAGCTGGTGCAGCGCGGTCACCACTTCGCCATCGTCGACGAGGTCGACTCGATCCTGATCGACGAGGCCCGCACCCCGCTGATCATCTCCGGCCCGGCCGAGCACTCGGCCCGCTGGTACGGCGAGTTCGCCGGCATCGTCAACCGGCTGCAGCGCGGCAAGGACGGCGAGGGCGACTACGAGGTGGACGAGGCCAAGCGCACCGTCGCGATCACCGAGCGGGGTGTCGCCAAGGTGGAGGACCGGCTCGGCATCGAGAACCTGTACGAGTCGGTGAACACGCCCCTGGTCGGCTACCTGAACAACGCGATCAAGGCCAAGGAGCTCTACAAGCGCGACAAGGACTACATCGTCAACGAGTCCGGCGAGGTGCTGATCGTCGACGAGTTCACCGGTCGGATCCTGCACGGCCGCCGCTACAACGAGGGCATGCACCAGGCCATCGAGGCCAAGGAAGGGGTGGAGGTCAAGCAGGAGAACCAGACCCTGGCGACCATCACCCTGCAGAACTACTTCCGGCTGTACGAGAAGCTGGCCGGTATGACCGGTACGGCGCAGACCGAGGCCGGCGAGTTCAACAAGGTCTACAACGTCGGTGTGGTGAGCATCCCGACGCACCGGCCGATGATCCGGACCGACCACCCAGACGTCATCTACAAGACCCAGAAGGCCAAGTTCAGCGCGGTCATCGAGGACATCGCCGAGCGGCACGCCACCGGCCAGCCGGTGCTGGTCGGCACGGTCTCGGTGGAGAACTCGGAGATCCTGTCCCAGCTGCTGCGCCGCCGCGGCATCCCGCACAGCGTGCTGAACGCGAAATTCCACGCGCAGGAGGCGCAGATCATCGCGCAGGCCGGCCGCAAGGGCGGGGTCACGGTCGCCACCAACATGGCCGGCCGCGGCACCGACATCCTGCTCGGCGGCAATCCCGAGTTCCTGGCCTCGGCCGAGCTGCACCAGCGCGGCCTGGACCCGGTGGAGAACCCGGAGGAGTACGCCAAGGCCCTCGAGGAGGTGTTGCCGGCCTGGAAGGAGGCCTGCGACGCGGAGGCGGCCGAGGTGATCGCCGCCGGCGGGCTGTACGTGCTGGGCACCGAGCGGCACGACGCCCGCCGGATCGACAACCAGCTGCGCGGCCGTTCCGGCCGGCAGGGTGACCCGGGCGAGTCGCGGTTCTACCTGTCGTTGCAGGACGACCTGATGAAGCGATTCCGGGCCGGCGCGGTGGAGGCGGTGATGGACCGCTTCAACATCCCCGAGGACGTGCCGATCGAGTCCAAGATGGTGACCCGGCAGATCCGCAGCGCGCAGACCCAGATCGAGGCACAGAACGCCGAGATCCGTAAGAACGTCCTCAAGTACGACGAGGTCATGAACAAGCAGCGCCAGGTGATCTACGCCGAGCGCAAGCGGGTCCTCGACGGCGAAGACATGCACGACCAGGCCAGCCACATGATCAACGATGTGGTGGAGGGGTACGTCCGCGGCGCTACTGCCGAGGGGTACGCCGAGGACTGGGACTTGGAGCAGCTGTGGACCAACCTCAAGCAGCTGTACCCGGTGAGCGTCACCATCGAGGACATCGTCGAGGAGTCCGGCGGCGAGAAGAGCGCGATCGACCAGGAGTTCCTGGTCCAGCAGCTCAAGGACGACGCGCAGGCCGCGTACGCCGCCCGCGAGGAGGAGCTCGGCCCGGAGGCGACCCGCGAACTGGAGCGGCAGGTCCTGCTCGCGGTGATCGACCGCAAGTGGCGCGAGCACCTGTACGAGATGGACTACCTGCAGGAGGGCATCACCCTGCGGGCGTACGCGCAGCGCGACCCGGTGGTCGAGTACCAGCGCGAGGGCTTCGACATGTTCAACCAGATGATGGAGGGCATCAAGGAGGAGGCCGTCGGCTTCCTGTTCAACCTGCCCGTGCAGGTCGAGGAGCAGCCGTCCGTCACGGTCGACCCGTCGAAGGCGGTCCCGCTGCCCGGCGCCGCCACCGCGGCCCCGGAGGCCCTGGCCGAGCAGCGCCAGGTCGGCGTCCGAGCCAAGGGCCTGGGTGGTCCGCGCCGCCCGGACAACCTGCAGTACACCGCCCCCGCCATCGACGGCGAGGCGGGCGCCGGCCAGCCGGTCATCCAGCAACAGCCGCCGGCGCCGGCCCTGGGCATCGGACCCGGCGGCTCGCCGATCCCGGCCAGCCCGGCACACGCCGGCGCCAACCGCCGCCGCAGCCCCCGCCGAAACCCGGGCCAGGCCGAATCGAGCGGCCCGTCGCGCAACGCCCCGTGTTACTGCGGCTCGGGCAAGAAGTACAAGCGCTGCCACGGCGCCCCGGGCGGCCCCGCCTGACGCTGCGATCGTGACGGCCCGCACGTCGATTCGGCGAAGTGCGGGCCGTCCCCCGTTGCGGAACAGGTCACGGCCGCCTGATGGGTTTGCGGTTGTGGGATGCGGGCCGGGGTTGTGGAGTGCGGCTTGCTCCGCGGTTAGTGGTGGCATGGCTCGGCCCGGCTTGTGGAGTGCCGGCTCGGCCGGCGTCTGCGTCGATTGCGGCTACCACGCGCCGGTGATCTCGGTCGGCTCAGCGACCGGTGGAGCCCGGGACTCCCGCCGCGTGGGACCTCGGCGGAAGCCCCGGGGGTCTCGGGTGGAACGCTCCGGGGATCTCGGCGGGGTTCCGGCGCTCGACGCCCTCGAACATTGCGGCAACGGCCATGCTCGAGGTGGGCGCGCACCGCTGCTCCCTCAGACCAGACGGAGGGTGGTGGCGCACCATGTCTGGTCGTGCCGCTCCAGCCGCAGCGCCATGGCCCAGGTGCGCTCACCGGTAACCAGCAGGACGGACGCCTCCACCGCGCCGGGGCGTGGTTCGCACAGGTGGGTGCCGATGGTGGCCACCGGTTTCGCGCCGCGGCCGCGCCGGTCGGATGCTCGCCATCCGGGCCGGGCCCGGCGCAGCTCGGCGACACGGCAGGTGGCGGCTACGGCCTGGGTGACGACGCTCGGTGCCTCCTTCGGCAGCGACAGGCCACGAAGGTGGGCGGCGGGGCGGTAGCCGTTCAGCACTTCGAGGAAGACGCGGACGAAGCGGCGGACCGCCCATGCGGCGTCATCCGACGCCCCGGCCAGTCGTGGGGTGGGGGACGCTGCCGGCTGCCCGGAGCCGGGCGGGCCCGGTGACCCGGCACCCCCAGAGCCCGGTGACCCGGCACCCCCAGAGCCCGGTGACCCGACACACCCAGAGCCCGGTGACCCGACACACCCAGAAGCCGGTGACCCGACGCTTCCGGAGCCCGATGACCCGGCCCCGGCTGACCCGGCCCCGGCTGACCCGGCGCCCGGCGTCCCGAAGCCCGGCAACGCGGCGTCCCCGGAGCCCGGTGGCCCGCTGCCGGTGCGGCTGGGCAGCGGCGGAAACTGGAACGCCAGCTGGTGCACGCTCACCCAGCTGTCGGGGTCGAGCTCATCGTCGTACGGCGGATCCCATCGAGGGGCCGGCCGGACCCGGATCGGCGGCCTCGGACCACGAGTTGCGACACCGACGCTCGGCATTTCTCCACCGCCAATCTTGCGTTTGCCTTCGTTTGCCTATGACAAGAGTGTGCCGGAGGCGCGAAGGGTCGTCAATGCGGCCTGTGGATAACTCGCGGCCGGGGTGGTCAGTCGGTGTCGCGGTCGATCAGCGGGTTCTGCTGCACCCACGCCTGGGTTTCGGCGTACTTCTGCTCGATGTACTGCTCCAGCTTGGCCCGCTCAACGCGCCACTGGCCGCGGCCGCCGATCTTGATCGCGGGCAACTCGCCGCTGCGGACCATGTGGTAGACCTGCGAGTCCGAGACGTTCAGCTCGGCGGCCACGTCGGACAGGAGCAGGAACCGTCCCTCCACGTGGCCTCCTGATCCGCGTTTGCCTTCGTTTGCCTGTGCTGGCTAGACACTAGACTAGGCTATGGTGATCGCGCGACCCGTCAGCGGGCTCGAATAGACGACGCTGGTGGTGACTGCGCCGAGGCCGGCGATCCGGCCGGTTACCTCCTCGAGGTGGCGCATCGAGTGGGCCAGCACCTTGAGCACGAAACAGTCGTCACCGGTCACGTGGTGGGCTTCGACGATCTCCGGCGTGGTGTCCAGCAGCGCGTGGAACGGCCGGTAGTTGCCGTGGGGATACCGCAGTCGGACGAACGCCATCACGCCCAGCCCGACCCGCGACGGGTCCACGGTGGCGCGGTACCCGGCGATCACCCCGGCTTCCTCCAGCCGGCGAACCCGCTCGGCGACCGCGCTCGGCGACATGGACACCACCCGCGCAAGATCCGCGTAACTGCTCCGCCCGTCCTTCTGGAGCGCCTCCAGCAGCTGCCAGTCCGTGCGATCGAGGGTCACCGACCCAAACTACCGTTGATTCGCGTGTCGGGCGCCGCCAAGGCCGCGGACGAGCCGTGTCCACCCGTCGTCGCGATCTCTACCGTCAAGAGCATGTCGATTGACGCCCAGACCTTCTTCGCGGCCCGCCTCGCCTTCGAGACCGATGTCTCGGATGTCCGGGCGGCCCTGGACAGCGAGCAGTTCGTGCTGGTGGACGCCCGCAGCATCCACGCCTGGAAGCAGGGGCACATCCCGGGTGCCATCCACGTGCCGCACGCCGACATCGCGAGGAGCGACTTCGACCCCGACGTGCCGGTCGTCACATACTGCTGGGGTCCCGGCTGCAACGGCGCCACCCGGGCCGCCCTGGCACTGGCCCGGAAGGGTGTCCCGGTGAAGGAGATGATCGGCGGGGTCGAGTACTGGATCCGGGAGGGCTTCCCGTTGCGTACCGCGGACGGGCTGGTGCAACAGCCGGCCGACCCGCTCACCGCGCCCGTCTGTGGTTGTTGAGAAAGGCGGTCGGGCGGTGTACACCGGGTGAGTGCCGATCACCGACCTGGTCCGCGTCTACGTGCCGGCGACCGTACCCCTGCTCGCCGTCCTGCGCGCCGACGGGCAGCTCGGCACCGGTCCCAGGGTGGCGCACGCCGTCACCCCGGCGCTGCGCGAGTGGTATGCCGAGGGTGACGAGGAGGAACTGGAGTACGTCGCGTTCACCCGCGCCGCGCAGGCTGCGCTGCAGCTGCTGCGGCATGACCCGGCCGCGCCCCGGCGCCGGGTGGTGGTGTCCGCGGACGTCCCGTCCACCGCACTCGTCCGCGAGGACGTGGAACTCGGTTCGAGCGCGGTCCGGCTGCCGCAGCCGGTGACGTTGAAGGAGGTCGCGGCCGTCCACGTGGACGGCACCGATGCGACCGAAGCGGTGGGGGCGGCTGCCGACGTCGTGGAGGAGGCATTGGCCGGTGATCCGGACGCACAGTTCATCGTCGACGGGGCCGAGGATCACCAGCTCGAGTGGTACGCGGTGAG
>DASSAL010000322.1:0-13621 GCA_035685405.1 Actinoplanes sp.
CCGGGCTCCGGCCAGCGTCCCGAGCGGCCGGCGGCGGGTCGGGCCGGAGTCGTCCGGCGGCGGTGCGGCGGCGCCGGCCAGCGGTTCCAGGGGCGCGGTGAGCGGCGGCGGATCGATCCGGACCACGGTTCCGTCGTCGAGTACCGCCTGGTGGTCGGGGACGGCCTGGGGCACGTAGGCAGCGGTGAACACCCCGTACGGGTGGGCGCGTCCCGGCGGCGCCGGGCTGAAGAAGCCGGGGTACGAGGACAGCGCCAGCTGCACCGCGACATCGCTGAACGCCCGCCCGGCCCGCTTCTCGTCCGGGTCCCGGGCCACTACGGTGAGCAACGCGGAAGCCTGCTGCTGGGTCGGCGCGTCCGCGCGGTCCAGCCGGGCCAGGTTCCAGGTCATCTCGGCCGGCCGGGTGCGCAGGCCGGCCTCGAACTGGCGGCGGAACAGATCGGCCTTGGCCTCGATGTCGAGCCCGGTCAGCACCACCGTGACGGCGTTGCGGTAGCCGCCGATCGAGGTGCACGACACCTTGACGTCGGGCGGCGGTGGCTCGCCCCGGACGCCGCGGATCTCCACCCGGTCCGGTCCGGCCGGCCGCAGCAGCACCGTGTCGAGGCGGGTGGTGACGTCAGGTCCGGCGTACCGGGCGTCGTCCACCTCGTACACCAGCTGAGCGGTGACCGTGCCGACGGAGACCGCCCCGCCGGTGCCGGGATGTTTGGTGATCACGCTGGACCCGTCCGCGTGGATCTCGGCGATCGGGAAACCCGGCCGGGTCGGGTCGCCGATCTCGCCGAAGAACGGGTAGTTGCCGCCGGTGGCCTGGGTGCCGCACTCGATGACGTGACCGGCCACGGTGGCACCGGCGAGCGCGTCGAAGTCGGTCCGCCCCCAGCCGAAGCGCGCGATCGCCGGCCCGACGGCCAGCGAGGCGTCGGTGACCCGCCCGGTGATGACGATGTCGGCGCCGGATTCCAGCGCCCGGGCGATGCCGAACGCACCCAGGTACGCGTACCGGCCACCCGGTGCACCGAGGTGGTCACCGCGCACCAGCGCGACGCGGGCCGGCGTGCCGAGCGCGCGGATCGCCGCGACCAGGCCGGCCGGATGGACGCCGCCCGCGTTCGAGACGATGCGGACGCCGCGGTCGAGCGCCAGCCCCAGGCAGTCGCGCAGCTGGGCGAGGAACGTCTTCGCATACCCGGCCGCGGGGTCGGCGGCGCGGTCGCGGCCGAGGATCAGCATGGTCAGTTCGGCGAGGTAGTCGCCGGTGAGCACGTCCAGCTCGCCGCCCTCGAGCATCTCGCGCATCGCGGTGAACCGATCACCGTAGAAGCCGGAGCAGTTCGCCACGCGCAGCATGCCGTGACCCTGGCACACCGCGGAAAAACAAGCAAGCGTGCTTGTTTCGGGCCGGACCGGGTCGCTAGCGTCGGCGGCATGCGGCTCACCGACGACCACCGCGCCTTCGCCGACACCGTCCGCCGATTCGTCGACGCCGAGGTCAACCCGCACGTCGACGACTGGGAGGCGGCCGGGCGGGTGCCGCTGCACGACCTGTTCCCCAAGGCCGCGGCGCTCGGCCTGCTCGGCCTGGAATACGCCGAGGAGTACGGCGGCGAGGGCGCCGACCACAGCTTCCAGATGGTCGCCGCCGAGCAGTACGGGCGGATGCACGCCGGCGGCGTCGGCATGGCCATCGGGGTCCAGGCGATGATGGCGACGCCGTCGCTGCACGAGTTCGGGTCCGCGGAGCTGAAACAGCGGTACCTGGCCCCGGCCATCGCCGGCACCGCGGTCACCTCGGTCGCCGTCACCGAGCCGGACACCGGCTCCGACGTGGCCGCGCTGCGCACCCGGGCGGTCCGCGACGGCGACGACTGGGTCATCACCGGGAGCAAGACGTACATCACCAACGGCGCCCAGGCCGACTGGATCTGCCTGCTCGCCCGCACCTCGGACGAGGGCGGTTACCGGGGCATGTCGCAGATCGTCGTGCCGACCGACCGGCCCGGCTTCACCGTGGCCCGCACCTTCGACAAGCTCGGCAACCGCTGCTCGGACACCGCCGAGCTGGTGCTCGACGAGGTGCGGGTGCCGGTCGCCAACACCATCGGCGTGATCGGCCGCGGCTTCCAGCAGCAGATGCGGCAGTTCGTCACCGAGCGCATGTTCGCCGCCTACACCACCGTCGGCCAGTGCCAGTACGCCCTGGACCGCACCCGCCGGTTCGTCCGCGACCGCACGGTCTTCGGCCGGCCGCTCGCCGACCGGCAGTACGTCGCGTTCCGGCTCACCGAACTGCAGGCCGAGGTGGATCTGTTGCGCAGCCACAACCTGGTCACCTGCGAGGCGCTGATGGCGGGGGAGGACGTCACCCGGATGGCCACCGTGGCGAAGCTCAAGGCCGGCCGCCTGATCCGCGAGGTGGCCGACTGGTGCCTGCAGTTCCACGGCGGCATGGGATATCTCGAGGACACGTGGACCGCCCGGATGTTCCGGGACACCCGGCTGACCGCGATCGGCGCCGGCGCCGACGAGGTGATGTTGCAGGTGCTGGCCCGGCTGGACGGCCTGCCCGCCGGTTAGACCTGAAGGCCGGGATATCCGTCCCTGCGGACGATGGATGACTGGTCGGTGGTGGCTAGCATCCAGGAGACGCGTCCTGCTGTTGCTGCACCGTGCACTGAACCCGGGAGAGAGCCGAAGTGGACTTTTGGGACCTCACCACGCTCATCTTCCGCCGGTGGAAGGTGGCTCTCCCGCTGCTGCTGTTGGCGATCGGCGCCACGGTCGCCGTGGCGATGACGGCGAAGCCGGATTACACGATGACGTCGTATGTCCAGTTCGTTCCGGTACGTGTACCCCCCGGCCAGGACGCGATCGCGTCCGCCGCCCGCAACCCGTGGAACCAGCTCGGCCTCGCCACGCTCGGCCAGGCGGCCATCTACACGACGCAGGACCAGGGTTTCCTGGAGTCCCTGAAGGACAGCAACCACACCGACAACTTCACCCTTACCATGACGAACCCCAATCCGATCGTCACGGTGGAGGTGGTCGCCGCCACCCGGCCGGACGCCCGGGCGACCACCGAGCTGGTCATCACCCGGTTGCGCAATTCGGCGCTGACGCTGCAGAAGCAGTCCGGCGTGCAGGATGCCGACATCATTCCGACGCAACGCCTCGATCAGGGCCAAAACCTTGTGGAGTCCGGCGGAAAGGTCAAACGGGCCATCGCCGCGGTGGCGGCCGCCGGTCTGCTGCTGGTCGCCGGTGGCACGGTGGCCTTCGACGCGCTGGCGCGCCGGCGGGCCCGCCGGCGCGCGGAACGGGAGGCCGCGGAGACGGCGTCGCCGGAGGTGCCGGAGACCGCCGTTGGTGCCGCCGAGCGCGTGACCCCGTCCGCCCCCGTCGACGCCGTCGTGCCCAAGAGCCGCCGGCCGGCCGAATCGCCTCCGCCGGCACCGCCGGTGGGTGAGTCCCGAACGGCGATCGTGGTGCAGAGCACCGCAAAGGTGGTCAAGCAACCGTCGCGGGCCAAGCAGGCGGCGGGCACCTACCGCTCCGCGTACGCGCACAAGGACGCCGACGTGGAGCACAAGGACCCCGAACCGGAGGGCACGAACGGCGACGGGACCGCGTCTCCCTCGGACGTTCGGGTGGTCCTGCAACCCAAGCGGTTGGGCCAGGACGACGGCGGTAAGGCGAGCTGACCGATCGTCGGCCTGCCGCCAGTGCCTGAACGCCTGACGACCACGCCCACGGGCCGCCATATATTGAGCGGGCGCGTTCCACCGGGCGGGGGGTTTGATGACTGATGTGAGCTGCCGGCTGTGCGGCGAGCCACTGACCGAGACCTTTGTGGACCTCGGCATGTCGCCGTTGTGTGAGAGCTACGTGCCGGCGCACGCGCTCGACGGCCCGGAGACGTTCTATCCGCTGCACGTCCGCATCTGCTCGGCCTGCCTGCTGGTGCAGCTGCCGGCGTACGTGGCGGGCGAGGACATCTTCTCCGACTACGCCTACTTCTCGTCGTACTCGGACTCCTGGGTGGCCCACGCCAAGCGGTACGCGGACGAGATGATCGGCCGCCTGGGGCTCGGGCCGGAGTCGCTCGTCGCCGAGGTGGCCAGCAACGACGGCTACCTGCTGCAGCACTTCGTCGCCGCCGGCATCCCGGTCGTCGGCGTGGAACCGGCCGGGAACATCGCCGAAGTGGCGCGCGGCAAGGGGATCCGCACCGAGGTCGAGTTCCTGGGCGGGCAGACCGGTGCGCAGGTGGCGGCGAAGTACGGCCGGGCCGATCTGGTCGCCGGCAACAACGTGTATGCGCACGTACCGGACATCCGCGACTTCACCGCCGGCCTGGCCGAACTGGTCAAGCCGACCGGGCTGGTGACGCTGGAGTTCCCGCACCTGCTGCGGCTGATCGAGCGCAACCAGTACGACACCATCTACCACGAGCACTATCAGTACCTGACCCTGCTGACCGCCGCGCGGGCGCTGGCGTCCGGCGGACTGACCGTGGTCGACGTCGACGAGCTGAGCACCCACGGCGGATCGCTGCGCGTGCACGCCCGCCCGGCCGGCGCGGCCGGCGAGCCGGCTTCGAACGTCAAGACCGTGCTGGCCGCCGAGGAGGCGGCCGGGCTGCACGCGCTCGAGGGCCACGCCGGGTTCGCCGAGTCGGTGTACGGCATCAAGCGCGACCTGGTGTCGTTCCTGCTCGCCGCGCGCGCCGAGAGCCGGACCGTGGTCGGCTACGGCGCACCCGGCAAGGGCAACACGCTGCTCAACCACTGCGGCATCCGGTCCGACCTGATGAGCTACACGGTCGACCGCAGCCCGCACAAACAAGGCTGGTTCCTGCCGGGCACGCACATCCCGATCCATCACCCGGACCGGATCGCGGCCGACCGTCCCGACTACGTCCTCGTCCTGCCGTGGAACCTGCGCGCCGAGATCAGCGAGCAGCTGAGCTATGTGCGTGAGTGGGGCGGCCGGCTGGTGTTCCCCATACCGACCCTCGAGGTGGTGTGACATGAAGGTGGTGCTGTTCTGCGGCGGCCTCGGCATGCGGATGCGCGAGGGGCCGGCCAGCGCGCCGAAACCGATGAACATGATCGGCGACCGGCCGCTGCTGTGGCACGTGATGCGCTACTACGCCCACTTCGGCCACACCGAGTTCATCCTCTGCCTGGGGTACGGCGCCGCCGCGGTCAAGGACTACTTCGTGCACTACGACGAGACACAGTCCAACGACTTCACGCTCGTCGGCGGCGGCCGCGACATCGAGATGCACAGCACCGACATCACCGACTGGAGCATCTCGTTCATCGACACCGGGCTGCACTCGACGATCGGTGAACGCCTGATGCGGGTCCGGTCGCTGGTCGAGAACGAGGAGATGTTCCTGGCCAACTATGCGGACACGCTCACCGACGCCCCGCTGGACAAGCTGATCGAACGGTTCCGGCGTTCGCCCGACGCCGTGGTGAGCATGCTGGCCGTGCCGCCGGTGTCCACCCACCACGTCGTGGAGATGAGCGAGAGTGGCGAGGTGACCGGGGTGCGGGCGGTCGCCGACCTGATGCAGTGGGAGAACGGCGGGTACTTCGTCATGCGCCCGACCATCTTCGACGTGCTCAGCGACGGCCAGGACATGGTCCCGCACGCGTTCGACCGCCTGGTGCCGGAGCGGCGGCTGCTCGCCCACCGGCACCGCGGGTTCTGGCGCGCCGCGGACACCTTCAAGGACCGCGCCGAGCTGGAGGACATGTTCCACCGCGGTCAGTGCCCGTGGATGCTCTGGGACCCGCACCGCGGCGGCGGATCGCTGCTGACCGTGCCGGACCTGGTGCCGAAGCAGGTCACGGCGACCGACCCGGCGCTGGCCGGGTAGGGTCGGTGCTGAGCCTGTCGGCGGCCGGAATCCGGTCGCTGGTCGCGGTGGGCGCGCACCCCGATGACATCGAGATCGCCGCGGGCGGGCTGCTGCTGACGCTGGCGGCGGCCCGGCCCGGCGTCCGCGTGCACTACGTCCTGGCCACCGGAAGCCCGGACCGCCAGGCCGAGGCACGCGCCGCGGCGGCCGCGTTCCTGCCCGGTGCGGAGCTCTCGTTCGCCTTGCACGAGCTGCCGGACGGGCGGTTGCCGGCACACTGGGACGCGGTCAAAGGCGTGCTGCACGCCGCGGCCGCGGTTCTGCAACCGGATCTGGTGCTCTGTCCCGCGCCGAACGACGCGCACCAGGACCACCGGCTTCTGGCCGAGCAGACGCCCACCGTCTTCCGCGATCAGCTCGTGCTGCACTACGAGATTCCCAAGTGGGACGGCGACCTGGCCCGGCGCACCGTCTACGTGCCGCTGGACGACGACGTGGCCCGCCGCAAGGTGGAGCTGCTGCACGCGTCGTTCCCGTCACAGAAGGCGCGCGACTGGTGGGACGACGAGGTCTTCCTCGGTCTGGCCCGGCTGCGCGGGATGGAGTGCCGGTCGCGGTATGCCGAAGCGTTCGACTGCGCCAAGGCGACCATCCGGTTCGCCTGAGCGCGGTCAGGCGACCAGCAACTCGGCCTCGACACCCAGGTCGCGCAACTGTGCGGCGATCTCGGTGCGGTACGACGGGTTCGTGATGATCACCGCCGCCGGCTTCAGCGCGGTCAGCGTCTCCGGAGCGTCCACCCGGTGCGCGGTCATCGGCAGGTACCTGCCCCATTTCCGCGGGTTGACGTCGACCACACCGGCCAGCCGCTTGTCCGCGTCGGCGAAGGTCAGGAACTGCACCCCGCGGGAACCGGCACCCCACAGCACCGGGCGCGCGCCGCGGTCGACCAGGTCGCCGATGCGGGCCCGCCAGGCCGTCCGCTCGGCCTCGTGCCGCTGCGGGAAGGTGGCGATCGCGGCGAGCTGCCGGTCCCGGTCCACCGCTTCGGGCGTCGGGCGGTGGTCGGACGTCGGATCGCCGGAGGTGTTCGCCGACATCTCGATGAAGCGGAACATGCCGCCGAACAGCGTGCCGGTGTCGTCGACCCGCCACCCGGCCCGCTCCACGATCCGCACCAGCGGGTACGCGTCGAAGTACGACACGTGCGGGTAGATCACCTCCCATCCCGCGGTGGCCAGGTCGTAACCGGCGTCGGGGATCTCGAGGTAGCCGTGCACCGGGCGATCCCCGGCCTGGCGCCGGAGATCGGCGAGAAACTCGTACGGGTCGTTGAGGTGCTCGAACCAGTGCCGCGACGTGACCATGTCGAACGGTGGCAGGGCCGCGCCGCGGGGGGCGTAGCCGCTGTGGAACACCGCCCCGGACGGATCCGGGCCTTCCGGTCCGGCGTACATCGCGTCGTACCCGATGCCGGTGCAGCCCGCCGTGTGGCAGAGCTCGCGGAGGAACTCACCCTGTCCGCATCCCACGTCGAGCACGCGCTTGCCGCCGAGCCGGAACCGGTCCGCCAGGTGTTTCACCAGGTCGGCCGAGAACGCCTGGAACGCCGGCGAATGGTGCAGGTTGGTGTCCATCGTCGTGTCGTAGACCATGAGCTCCGGATCGAAGGCGACGTTACGGACGTACGCGCACGCCGGGCAGTAGGCCAGCACCATCCGGCCGACCGGACTCGCCGCCGCGGCCTCCGCGTCGGCCCAGTGCACGCCGCACAGCACCGGGATGTCACCGAGGTCGGCGAACGGTACGAGGGTGGCCTCGGCGCAGGCCGCACACACCGTGGACATCAGGTTCCTCCTCAGGTGCCGGCCAGGCGGGCGACGATCGGCGCGGCGGCGGCCGGGTCGCCGCCGAAGTGGATGTAGTCGATGCCGAGCTCCTCGCGCCGGCGCCGGAGCGTGTCGACGCAGGATGCCACGCTGCCGTGCAGCACCGCCGGCGAATCGGCGAGCACGGCCGGATCGGTCACGTCGGCGGCCATGCTCGACGTCCACGGCCGGGCGCCCGGCACGTCGGTCAGCCGAAGCGAAAGGATGGACGTCTGGTAGCGCAGCTGGTCCGGATCCCGACCGGCGGCCCGTGCCGCCGCCCGGACCGTGTCGATCTTCGCGGCCACCCGGTCCCCGGTGAGGTCCAGCAGCGCCGAGCCGGTCGGCACACCGGGCCGCATGGTGGCGTTGATGCCGGCGATGTCGGCGACCCGTCCGGCGAGGTCGAGCATGCGACGTCCACCGCCGCCGATCAGCAGGGGCGGGCGGGGCGCCTGGACCGGCTTGGGCAGCCCGTCCAGACCGGTGATCCGGTAGTACTTACCGTGGTAGGTCAAGGGATCGGCGGCGAACAGCCCGGTGAGGACGTCCACCGATTCGGCCAGCCGGTCCACGCGGACCGCCGGTGGGTCGAACGGCAGGTCGGCCGCCGCGTAGTCGGACTCCATCCAGCCGGCGCCCAGGCCCAACTCCACCCGGCCGCCGGAGAGCACGTCCAGGGTCGCCATCGCCTTGTGCAGCAGCACCGGATGGCGGTAATCGTTGCCCAGCACCAGCGACTGAACCCGCAGGGTGGTGGTCGCGTCGGCGGCCGCGGTCATGGCCACCACGGGTTCCATCACCCAGCCCCGGGTGAAGTGGTCGGAGATGGCCACCGCGGAGAACCCGAGGTCCTCGATCCGGCGCAGCTCCGCCCGCCAGCCCGCCACCGGTCCGGTCAGGCGGGGCATGGCGGCACTGAATCGGAACGGATGTGGCATGCCGGCCCCTTCGGTCATCGCAGCCTCATCGCAGATTGCTGAATACGGCGGCACGGCGCCAGCACCTTTTCGTTCAACAGGTATGGCGGATCGGCTGACCGCCGGGACCGACGGGGCGGCGGGGACTGGACGGTCACCGCCTTGTTAGCCGGCATGCCGTGCCGGAGACTGTGGGCGACCATCTCGCACCGGTTCGCAACGGGGAGCGGAAGCCACTGACGCCATGTCCTTGACGGCGGTACCCGCGGCCGACCTGGAGCCGTCGCTGATCTCCGGTCAGACCTACGTGACCCGGCGGCGGCCCGCGTACGTCGATGCCGCGACGGTGCTCGGCCTCCTGGTCGGCCTCACCACGCTGGTGCCGGCCCGGCTCATCGTGCCCGGCATGACCGATCTGGCCCGCCCCGGTCTGATCGTCGGCTTCGTCCTGCTCTGGTGGTGGCTCGTCGCGCGGCTGACGTCGCACCTGGCGATGACCGGTCCGCAGCCGATCCGGTGGGCCGTGCTGGTGTTCATGATGTCCGCGCTGGCCTCGTACGCGGTCGGCTCGCTGCGCGGTCTGACCACGATGGAGTCGAACTCCGCCGACCGCACCATGCTCTTCTACGGCGTGCTCACCGGCGTCATCCTCGCCGCCGCCGACGGCGTCCCGAATTGGCTGCGCCTGCGTGCGGTGCTCAAGGTGCTGGTCGGCTGCGCGACCTTCGTCGCGTTGCTCGCGATGATTCAGTACGTCTTCGTCATCGACGTCACGCAGTACATGATCCTTCCCGGGCTGGAGGAGAAGGGCTACGTCATCGGCTTCGAGAACCGCGGCGGGGGCATCCGGGTGGCCAGCACGACGACGCATTACATCGAGCTGGCCGCGTTCCTTGCCACGGTGTTCCCGTTCGGCCTGCACTTCGCCTGTTACAGCCGGCGCAGCCTGCGCCGGCAGATCAGCCTGGTATGCACCGCCGTGATCGCCGGCGGCCTGGCCGCGACCATCTCACGCACCGGCATCATCGCCCTGGTGCTGGCCTTCCTGGTGCTCCTCCCGGTGTGGACCTGGCGCCAGCGGTACAACATCGGCGTCACCACCGCGGTGCTCGGCGCGGCGGCTGCCGTGGCGAGCCCGAGCCTGCTGCGGACGCTGCTCGAGTTGTTCGACGATCCGTCGACCAACCCGGGCTTCACCGTGCGCGCCGAGCGCTATCCGATGGTGTTCGACTACGTCGGCGAGCGCCCCTGGCTGGGCCGGGGGACCGGGACCTGGACGGCGCCGCAGTACACGATCCTCGACAACCAGTGGCTGGACACGTTGCTGACCAACGGCATCGTCGGCGTCGCGGCGCTGGCGGCGCTCCATCTCACCGCCATCGTGCTGGCGTTGCTCGCCCTCCGGCGGTCGACGACGCCCGAGGACCGGCACCTCTGCGCCGCACTGGCCTCGACCCAGGTGATCGGCCTGGTCGTCGCCGGAACGTTCGACTCGCACAGCTTCAGCACGTACGCGGTGGTCCTGGCCCTGAATCTCGGGTTCTGCGGCACGGTGTGGCGACTGACCCATCCGAACCGCGCTGTTCGCACGCTGACCACCCGGTGGTTCCTGGACCGGCCGATCGATCACCCAGGACGGAGCTGACCGCCAGTGACGGACACGGCAGAGAGCCGCACCGAACCGGAGCGGGAGTCGACCGGATCCACCGGGCTGGCCTCCGGCATGCGGTGGAGCGGCGTCTCGATGGTCGGCCGGGAAGCGTGCCGGGTGATCTTCACCGTCGCGCTGGCCCGCATGGTCGGCCCCGAGGGTTTCGGCATCGTGGCGCAGGCGATCGTCTACATCGGTGTCGTCGGACTGCTGTTGGACCAGGGCTTCTCCAGTGCGTTGATCCAGCGGCCCCGGCTCGCCGACGGCCTCGCCGGCGCCGTGGTCACGGTCAATCTCGCCGTCGGGACCCTGCTCGCCGCGATCACCCTGGCCGTGGCGCCGGCCTGGGCGGCCTTCATGCGCACCCCCGAGCTGACCGCCGTTCTGGCCGTGCTGTCCTGCACCATGGTCATCCGGGCGCTCGCCATCACCCCGCGCGCCCTGCTGCTGCGGCGGATGGAGTTCCGGCGGATCGGGATCGCCGACATCTCCGGCGCGCTGGCCGGTGGTGTGCTGGGCGTCCTGGCGGCGGCGCTGGGCGCCGGCTACTGGGCGCTGGTCGTGCAGATCGTCGCTACGGACCTGGTGATGGCCTCGGTCATGCTGCTGTCCGGCGCCGCCAGCCGGCCGAACCTGCGGCTGCGCCGGCTGCGCGAGATCGCCGGCTTCTCCTGGCGCGCGTTCACCGCCGGCATCCTCATCAACTCGGTCTCCCGCAACATCGACAACCTGCTGATCGGCCGGTTCCAGGGTCCTCAGCAGCTGGCGTTCTACGGTCTGGCGTATCGGCTGCTGTTGCTGCCGGTGCAGCTCGCCACCACGACCATCGGCGCGGTGCTGTTTCCGGCGTTCTCCCGGCTCGCCGAGAATCTGGACGCACTGCGCTCGGAGATGGCGCGGGTCACCCGCGCGCTGTCCGTGCTGGCGCTGCCCGGCATGGCCCTGGTGGCCGCTTCCGCCCCGCAGGTCGTCCTGCTGGTGTTCGGCCAGGACTGGACACCCGCCGTACCGATCGTCCAGATCCTCGCGATGGTGGGTGCCCTGCAGGCCGTCTATCAGCCGACGACGACGCCGCTGGTGCTCGGCCTCGGCCATGCCTCGCTCAACCTACGACTGGCCTGGCTCACCACCGTGGTCGCCACCGCGGGCATCGTGGCCGGACTGCCGTTCGGAGCCCTGGGCGTAGCGGTCGGGTACACCTCGGCCACCGCGCTGCTGATCCCGGTGGAGTGGGTGGTGCGGCGCAAGCTCCTCGGCCTCTCCGTGCGCGGGCAGGTCGGCATGCTCGCGCCCGGCGTGCACGTGGCGGCCTGGGTGGCGGCGGCCTATCTGCTGGTGTCCGCGGTGGTTCCCGGACGCGACGCGGTGGTGCTGGCGCTGGGCGTCCCCGCCGCCCTGCTGGCCGGGGTGACCGTGCTCCGGATGCTCCATCCGGCCCAGTGGTCCGAGCTGATCCGGATGGGCCGCACGCTCGTCCTGCGGACGCGGCCGGCCGCCGCGGAATGACCGGGATTCAGCAGCCGTCCACCGCCGCGTCCACCACCGGTTGCATCCGGCGCTGCCAGGAGACCCGGTCGATGAACCGGAGCCGGTGGTGACCAGGGCCGCCGACTCCGGACGGGGCTCGCGCTCACCGCGGGCCCGGGCGAGCGCCCGGCCGAGCAGGTGCCCGTACCGCCGGTAGGCACGCTCCACCGTGGGCAGCTGCGTCGAGTCGTCCCGCCGCAGCCGGTGCGGCCGGACCCGGGTCACGGTCCGGCCGCCGACGGTCACCGGCTCGACCAGGCGGAGCGGGCGGCGCCGGACCACCGAGGCGGCCAGCGACCGGAACGGATCAGCGGCGATCAGCCGGCCCACCCGGTCATCGGCGGCCAGCGCGAGCAGGGTCTGGTCGGGCGGCCGGCAGAACTCCCGGTTGTGGGAGTCGTCGAGCGACTCGTACGAGAAGGTGAAGACGACGTCGGCAGCGGTCACTGCCTCAGTGTCGTCCGCCTGCTCGCTCCCCTCCGACCGGTAAGTGGGCCGGTGCGGGTGGCCGTCCGGGCCATCCGCACCGGCGAACGGACGCACCGCGCCGATCGAGTGGTCAGGGCACGGTCGTGGCCTGGGTTCGATGATGCCGACCTGATACCGTCAAGCGTCTCCCGAACGAACGAACCGGACGGCGCGGTGCGGCCGCTCATCGGTCGTCCACGGAGCTTGAGGCATGTCTGACGCCACCATGGTTTCCAGCAGAAGACGACGAAGCATCTCCGCCGCGTTGCTGGCGGCGGTGGCCGGTATCGCCGCCTCGGTGGCCGCGCCTCCGGCCGCCCATGCGGACGTGAGCTACGTGTTCAACGTCAGTTGTCCCATCTCTCACTTCGGCAGCGACGACCCGATCGTCGCGCCCGGGCTGCCCGGCGCCTCGCACCGGCACGCGTTCTACGGCAACGCCACCACCGATGCCTTCACGACCACGGCCTCCCTGCTGAAGTCGCGATCGACGTGCGAGCGGGGCTTCGGGTCGGCCGACCGATCGGCGTACTGGGTGCCGACGCTGTACCGCAAGGAGCCCGGCAAGGGGTTCAAGGAGGTGCGGCTCTCGCCGGAAGATCAGTACCTGTCCGCTTACTACCGCCGCAGCGGGGGAACCGCCGGCGAGAAGGTCAAGCCGTTCCCGCCGGGTCTGCGCATGGTCACCGGCAACCCGACCGCCCGCAAGCCGCAGCCCACCCTGGACGTGGCGTGGCGGTGTAATGGCGACCCCGCCGGTTACCTCGCCGACATCCCCAACTGCCCGGCCGGAACGGTGCTGCAGGCCATCGTCGGCTTCCCCGACTGCTGGGACGGCATCAACCTGGACTCGGCCGACCACCAGTCCCACATGGCACCGTCCCGGGGCGAGCGTGGCACCTGCCCCAAGGCCCACCCGGTCAAGCTGCCGCAACTGACCTTCGAGATCAGCTTCTGGCTCCCGGCCGTGGCGGGCGCCACCTATGAGCTCTCCAGCGGCGGCCGGTACAGCTTGCACGGCGACTTCTTCGCCGCGTGGGACGACCGCGTCCAGTCCGCCCTGGTGAACTCGTGCCTGAACGGCGGACGCTACTGCGAGAACCACGAGCGGTCGATGGTGGATCTGACGGCGGCCGGGCCGGTGATGCGCGGCCGCGAACCGGCCGCACCGACGTCCGGCCCGACCGCATCGTTGCCACCCGCGACCACCGCGCCGGCCACCAGGCCGAGCTCCGCATCGGCCGTGCCCGCCGCGCAGGGGGCGGGGCAACGCGATGCCGGCGTGGCCGCCGCGGCGGTGGCCGCGGTT
>DASSAL010000323.1:0-2573 GCA_035685405.1 Actinoplanes sp.
CCGGCGCCGGCGCCGGCCACCGCCGAGCTGCGGTCCGCCCGGGCCGGTGTCCGCCGGGGGCGGCACCAGGCCGGCCGCCGCCCCGAGCACCGCCGCCACCTCTTCCGCCGGCGGCCGGTCGGCCGGCGCCTTGCCCAGGCACCGGGCGCAGATGTCATTGACCGAGGCGGGCACGCCGGCCAGGGCGGGCAGCGGCGCCGGCCGGGTGTAGACGTGGGCGCGCAGCATCTGCGTAGCGGTGTCCGCCGACCACGGCAGCCGGGTGGTGAGGACCCGGTGCAACAGCAGGCCGAGGGCGTACACGTCGGACGCCGGCAGCACGTCCCCGCCGGTGAGCCGCTCGGGCGCGAGATAGGCCGGGGTGCCCAGCAGGTCGCCGTTTCGCTCGAGCTCGTCCTGGCCGATCACCGCGGCGATGCCGAAGTCGAACACCTTGGCGCCGGCCGGCGTGACCATGACGTTGGACGGCTTGACGTCGCGGTGCACCAGACCGGCGGCGTGTGCGGCCGCCAGCGCGGCGGCCACCTCCGAGCAGATCCGCAGGGCCAGTCGCGGCGGCAGCGGGCCCTCCGCCAGGCGCTGCGACAGCGTCCGGCCCGGCAGCAGTTCCATCACCACGTAGGCCACCGTGGCGCCGGCTTCGTCGGTCCACTCCCCGTAGTCGTAGATGTCCGTGACGTGCGGGTGCTGCAGCCGCGCGGTGGCCCGCGCCTCGGCGCGCAGCTGGGCGCGGGAGTCCGGATCGGCGGCGTACGGCCCGGCGAGCACCTTGATCGCGACGTCCCGGTCCAGCACCTCGTCCCGGGCCCGCCAGACCACCGACATGCCGCCGGCGCCCAGCGGATCCAGGAGCCGGTAGCGCCCGTGAAGCACCTGATCGATCCGCACCCGGGACACCTTGCCGCATCGCCGCCCGTCCGTCACCCCCGGGCCCCGCTCACGTGACCGTCCTGCCGGGGCGGCCGGACGTCAGGGCTGCTCCGGCGCCCGGTCGTAGATGAGCCATCCGTCCTCGGTGAGGCGTGCGCCGGCGGCCACCCGATGCGGTGTGCGCCGGCCGTCGTGCATTAGATGACGCACGCCGGCGCCCCGGGCGAGCACCGCGAAGTCGGCGATCAGCCGCCGGTGGCAGCGCCACCAGACCGCTTCGCTGCACATCACCGCGGTGGTCCCGGTCTGCGCCTCGGCCAGCAGGTCGCCGATCGCGCCGGCGAACTCGGAGGTGCGCATGTGCCCGGCGTACGCACGGAACGCCGGCACCGTCCACCACCGGTCCGGCGACTCGTCGGGCAGGCGCCGGCGCCCGCCGAGCCGTTCCTCCCACCGGTAGGCGATCCCGGCGGCGGGCAGCCATCCGGCCAGCGCCTCCCGGCGGACGTGCGGATGGGCCCGGCTCCCGGGAAAGCGCCGCACGTCGACCACCCGGGTCACCCCGGCACCGGCCAGCAGCGCGACCAGCTCGGCCTGGCCGGCGGCGCCGTGACCCACGGTGTGCAGGACCCGTTCCACCCGGCGTCGCCTCCGTGCCCGGTCACTGGGAAGGCGTGACGCGGCGGGGACGAGGGTACATGTGCGTCCATGCCCACCGCGCCCACGCTCATCGCCGGTCGTTACCGGCTGGGTGAGCCGCTGGGTGCGGGCGGGATGGGCCGGGTGTGGCAGGCCGGGGACGAGATCCTCGGCCGGGAGGTGGCGATCAAGGAGATCGTGCTGCCGGACGAGCTGATCGGCAAGGACCGCGAGGCGGTCCGCAAGCGCACCCTGCGCGAGGCCCGGGCCGTGGCGCGGCTGAACCATCCCGGCGTGGTGCAGGTGTACGACGTGCTCGAGGCGGACGGCCGCACCTTCATCGTGATGGAGTACGTGCCGTCGCGATCCCTGCAGGAGCTGCTCCGCGCGGACGGCCCGCTGGACCCGCAGGACGCGGCCCAGGTCGGCCTGGCGGTGCTGGCCGCGCTGTCCGCCGCCCACCGCGCCGGCGTGCTGCACCGCGACGTCAAGCCGGCCAACGTGCTGCTGGCCCACGACGGCCGGGTGGTGCTCAGCGACTTCGGCATCGCCATCGTCGAGGGCGACAGCCACACCACGAGCTCCGGGGTGATGCTGGGCTCACCGGAGTACATGGCGCCCGAGCAGGTCCGGCACGGCACCGCCGGCGTGGCCTCGGATCTGTGGTCGCTGGGTGCGACGCTGTACGCCGCGGTGGAGGGCCGGTCGCCGTATCACCGGCGCTCGGTGATGGAGACGGTGACCGCGCTGGCGGTGGACGAGCCGGATCCACCGCGGCAGGCGGGAGCGCTGCGCCCGGTCCTGGACGGGCTGCTCCGCACCGATCCCGCGGAGCGGATCGACGCGGCCGAGACCGAGCGGTTGCTGGCGACCGTCGCCGAGACCCCGCCGCGGTCAGCCGAGCCGGCCGGGCGTCCGGCGCCGGCCGGCGGCGACATCCCGCGGCAGCGGTCAGCCGAGCCGGGCGAACGGATCACCCCGGCTCCGGAGGCGGCCGCCGCGGCGGCGCCGGCAATCGAGCAGCCGGCAACCGAACCGCCAGCGGCCCGGCCGCCCGAAGCCCG